>DXDE01000042.1 GCA_019115615.1 Candidatus Agathobaculum merdavium
GCTTGACAGAGTCCTGCTGTTTGTGTTATGCTACTAAAAGCCGCATTGTGCAATGGCTTTGTTAAGTGTGCCCGAAAACCGGACGCCGCCGTGCCAAGCGTGACTCTACAACGAAAGAGAGGGAAAACCAACATGTATGCCATTCTGAAAACTGGCGGCAAGCAGTACAAGGTATCTGAGGGCGACGTGATCTACGTCGAGAAGCTCGGCGTGGAGGACGGCGCGACCGTTACTTTTGACGAGGTTCTGGCAGTAGGCGAGGGTGACTCCATCACCGTCGGCGCTCCTTACGTTTCTGGCGCTGCCGTGACCGGCACGGTCGAGAAGACCGGCAAGGGCAAGAAGATCAACATCTTCAAGATGAAGCCCAAGAAGGGTTACCGCAAGCGTCAGGGCCATCGTCAGCCGTACACCAAGGTGACCATCGCGTCCATCAAGGCGTAAGGCTGTGACGAAGGTCACATTCTCGTCGCGCGGGGACATGCTCCTCTCGGTCGATTTGCTCGGCCACGCGGGTTACGCGGAAGAGGGCGAGGATATCGTGTGCGCGGCGATTTCCAGTGCGGTCATGCTGACCCATGCTTTGCTGTTTGACGTACAGAAACTCCCGGTCGATACGTTGATCGAGGACGAAGGTGCACATATCCGCATCACGCTGCCGCAGGGCGCGGGGATGACACGCGGACAGGACGCGCTCAACGCGCTCCGGCTGCATCTGACTGAACTGGAACAAACCTATCCGGAATTTTTAAGCGTAATGGAGGTGCACGCAGATGCTGAAGATTAGCTTACAGTTTTTCGCTCATAAAAAGGGCGTAGGTTCGACCAAGAACGGTCGTGACTCCGAGGCAAAGCGCCTTGGCGTTAAGCGCGCGGACGGCCAGACCGTTCCGGCGGGCAACATTCTCGTCCGTCAGCGCGGCACGAAGATCCATCCGGGTCTGAACGTTGGCCGCGGCAAGGACGACACCCTGTTCGCAAAGGTCGAGGGCGTTGTTCGTTTTGAGCGCCTGGGTAAGGACCGCAAGCAGGTTTCCGTTTACCCGCAGTAAATTGTACAGTGACAAAATCCCAGACGTCTGTCTGGGATTTTGTTTTAAGACATACCGGAAAGGAGGAAATTCCGTTGTTTATTGATATTGCGCGCATCAAGATCGTGTCCGGCAAGGGCGGCGACGGCAAGGTCGGCTTCCATCGCGAGAAGTATGTCGCCTCCGGCGGGCCGGACGGCGGCGACGGCGGCCGCGGCGGCAGCGTCATCTTTAAGGTTGACGATAACCTGTCCACCCTGCTGGACTTCCGCTATAAGAAGAAATACGTTGCGGCAGCCGGTGAAAACGGCGGCAGCAAGCGCTGCAAGGGCAAGGACGGCGCGGATCTGGTCATCCGCGTGCCGCGCGGCACGATCATCCGCGACCAGAAAACCGGACAGGTCATCAAGGACCTGTCGGACGATGAGCCGTTTGTTGCGGCACGCGGCGGCAACGGTGGCTGGGGCAATACGCATTTCGCCACCCCGACCCGTCAGGCGCCGCGCTTTGCCAAGCCCGGCCAGCCGGGCGTCGAGCGCGACATCATCCTCGAACTCAAGCTGCTCGCGGACGTGGGTCTGGTCGGCTTCCCGAACGTCGGCAAGTCGACGCTGCTCTCTATGGTGTCGGCGGCGCGTCCCAAGATTGCAAACTACCACTTCACGACGCTGGTGCCCAATCTGGGCGTGGTGTCCGTCGGGGAAGAACAGTCGTTTGTCATGGCTGATATCCCCGGCATCATCGAAGGCGCGGCGGAGGGCGCGGGTCTGGGACATGACTTCCTGCGCCACATCGACCGCTGCCGTCTGTTGCTGCACCTGGTTGATGCGGCGGGCAGCGAGGGCCGCGACCCGATTGACGATATCGAAAAGATCAACGCGGAGCTTGCCGGATACAGCGAGTTTCTGGCTGCCAGACCGCAGATCATCGTCGCCAACAAGGTCGACCTGCTGGGCGACGACCGCGGGCCGGTCGAAAAGCTCAAAAAGTACGCCGAGGAGCATGGTTTCCTGTTTGCGGAGCTGTCCGCTGCCACCAATCAGGGCGTGGCCGAGCTGATGAAGCTGACTTGGCATGAGCTGCAGCAGCTGCCGCCGGTGTTCATCTACGAGCCGGAGTTCGTCGAAACGGTCGAGGACACCGCAGGCGAGCGCGACTGGACGGTCGAAAAGGTCGAGGATTACTACGTTGTTTCGGGCGCGTGGGTCGACAAGATCATGGGCTCGGTCAACGTCGACGATTACGAATCCCGTCAGTATATGGATCGCATGCTCAAGAGCGCGGGCGTGTATGACAAGCTCGAGCAGATGGGTGTGCAGGAGGGCGACTTTGTCGTCATCGGCGATCTGGAATTTGAATATGTTTATTGATTTATTGCACCCTGTGCGTGTTTACGTGCAGGGTGCAAAATTATGCTCCGGAAAATTGTTAAATTTTCTACAATTTATGTCTTTACAACAAGGACACTTTGCGGTATCCTGATATTAGGTATGGAACCGTCCAGACTGCGGGGCAAAGAGGGCGCCCCGCGGCGAAAATCGAACGATTCAAAAACAAGGGGGATAATAAACTATGAGAGGCGTAGAGACCCGCATCCAGGAAATCCGCCGCCGTATTTTCCGCGAGGTCGCCCGTATGGCGTATCACACGGAGTGGCCGACGGACCGGCGTATCGAAGCGCTCCCGTATGAGATCATTCCGGGCGAGATCGGCAATTACCGCAACGACATTTTCCTCGAGCGCGCGATTGTCGGCGAGCGTCTGCGTCTGGCAATGGGCCTGCCGTGCCGCAGCGCGGCCGAGCATTCGCCGCTGTCGGACAACATCGACGCTGCGACCCGTGAGGAAACCTATTACACGCCGCCGCTGGTCAACATCATTAAGTTCGCCTGCAACGCCTGCAAGGAGAACGAGATCATGATCACCGACGCTTGTCAGGGCTGTCTGGCGCATCCGTGCGTCGAGGTCTGCCCCAAGGGCGCGATCACGCTCGACCGTTATAACGGCCGTTCGATCATCGATCAGGAGAAGTGCATCAAGTGCGGCCGTTGTGTCGACGTGTGCTCCTATCATGCCATTATCCGTCAGCAGCGTCCGTGTGCCGCCGCCTGCGGTGTTGACGCGATCGGCTCGGACAAGAACGGCAAGGCCGATATCGATTATGAAAAGTGCGTATCCTGCGGCATGTGTCTGGTAAACTGCCCGTTCGGCGCGATCGCGGACAAGTCGCAGATCTTCCAGGTGATCCGCGCGATCCAGGCGGGCGAGCGTGTATACGCTGCCGTTGCGCCGGCGTTCGTCGGCCAGTTCGGCCCCAAGGTTACCCCGGGTAAGCTGCGTGCTGCGATGAAGCAGCTCGGCTTTGCCGATATCTTTGAGGTTGCCATCGGCGCCGACCTGTGCGCAGCGCAGGAAGCAGAAGACTTCCTCAAGGAAGTGCCGGAGAAGCTGCCCTATATGGGTACATCCTGCTGCCCGGCATGGTCCGCGATGGCCAAGAAGATGTTCCCCGATCAGGCGGAGTGCATCTCGATGGCGCTGACGCCCATGACGCTGACCGCGCGACTAATCAAGCACCACCACCCGAACGCCAAGATCGCGTTCATCGGGCCGTGCGCGGCAAAGAAGCTCGAGGCGATGCGCAAGGATGTCCGCAGCGACGTCGATTTCGTGCTGACCTTCGAGGAAATGACCGGCATCTTCGATGCGCGCCATGTCGACCTCGAGTCGATCGAGGAAGATCCGCATGGCGTAAACGCTGCGTCCACCGATGGCCGTAACTTCGCGGTGTCCGGCGGCGTAGCACAGGCGGTTGTCAACGTGATTAAGGAGAAGTATCCGGATCGCGAGGTCAAGGTGATGAACGCCGAGGGCCTGCGCGAGTGCCGCAAGATGCTGATGGCAGCCAAGGCCGGCAAGTACGACGGCTACCTGCTCGAAGGCATGGCATGCCCGGGCGGCTGTGTGGCCGGCGCTGGCACGATGCAGCCGATCAAGAAGTCGGCAGCTGTGGTCGGCCTGTACGCCAAGCAGGCGGAGCACCCGACGGCAACCGGCACCGAGCACGTCAAGGAGCTTGACAAGCTGGTTGATTAACACATAAAAAAGAACCGCCCTTGGGCGGTTCTTTTTTATGTCGTGATTGCGACCTTAAACACATTGTCGCGCTTGCCCTCAAACAGGGCATAAGCTGCGTCGATCTCGCTGAGCGGGAAGATATGCGTAATCAGCGGAGTGGTATCCAGCTCGCCCGCGGCAATGTGCCGCAGGATGGCCGCGCAGTCGCAGCCGTCCACGCCGCCGGTCTTGAACGTCAGGTTTTTGCCGTACATGTCGGGCAGCGGCAGCACCTGCGGCTGGTCGTACAGCGCGACGATCGTGACGATCGCGTTCGGGCGGGCACACTCCCATGCGAGGCGGAAGCTGTCCGCTGTGCCCCCACATTCGATCACGACGTCCGCGCCGCCGTGGCCGCTGTTGTGGCGCACAAACTCGAGCGCGTGCGCGGGCGAAACGGTCAGCACGTCCGGATAGTGCTCCTGCACGAAGCGCCGCCGCGCGGGGTCGCTTTCGCATACGATGATGCGGCGCGGGCGGTGCAGCAATGTGCACAACAGCGTACAGATACCGGTCGGCCCGGCGCCGATCAGGAACACGGTGTCGGACGGCTTGATCTCCGAAATGCGTGCCGCCCAGTAGCCGGTCGCGAGGATGTCGCCCGTGAACAGCGCCTGCCGGTCGGAAACGCCGTCCGGGATGCGGTTCAGCCCTTGGTCGGCATAGGGCACGCGCACGTATTCCGCCTGTCCGCCGTCGATCCGGCAGCCGAGCGCCCAGCCGCCCTCAGGGTCTTCGCAGTTGTTGACAAAGCCGTGCTGGCAGAAAAAGCAATGCCCGCAGAAGGTCTCCACGTTGACGGTCACCCGGTCGCCGGGCTTCACGGTCCGGACTGCCTCGCCGACCTGCTCGACCACGCCGACCATCTCGTGGCCGACCGTGATGCCCGGGACGGCGCGCGGCACCGACCCGTGTTTGATATGCAGGTCGCTCGTGCAGATGCTCGACAGCGTCACGCGCACGATCGCGTCGCGTACGTCGCGCAGCACCGGTTTGGGTTTTTCACGCAGTTCAAAGCGCCCCGGCGCCGCGTAGGTGTATGCAAGCATGCCTTGCCGCCCCCTTTCGATTGCATTTATTATAGAGCACGGCGCGGATAAAGTCAAATCCGGGCGCCATTTGGCGAATCTTGCCTTTCGTGCTACAATAGAAAGCAGAGTTCCCCGGAAAGGATGGATTGAATATGATCGACAGGATAACCGTTTTGCATTTCAGCCCGACGGGCGGCACGCGCCGCGCCGCGCAGCTGTTGGCTGCGCGCATTGCGCAGCAGGTGGAGGAGATCGACCTCGCGCTGCCGCAGGCGCAGACACACGGTTTCGGGCCGGAGGATGTGGTGCTCGTCGCCGGGTCGGTGTACGGCGGACGGCTGCCCGCATTGATGGTGCAGCGCCTGCGCGAATGCAGCGGTGCTGGCGCGCGTGCCGTGGCGGCAGCGGTGTACGGCGGCCGTGCGTATGAGGATGCGCTGGTCGAACTGGCCGATGTGCTGGAGGCGCAGGGCTTCCGCGTGGTAGCCGGGGCGGCGCTGGTGGCTGAGCATTCGATCGTGCGCACGCTCGCGGCGGGACGGCCGGATGGACAGGACGAGGCGCAGCTGGCCGGGTTCGGTGCGCGTATCGCGGAAAAGCTCGCGCGCGGCGAGGCGGGGATGCCCGCTCTGCCGGGCGACCGCCCGTACCGCGACTGGGCGGGCATGCCTGTCGTACCGGCGGCGGGCGAGGGCTGCACGGGCTGCGGCACGTGCGTCAAGGCTTGTCCGGCGCAGGCCATACCGGCGGATGACCCGTACAAGACTGACGCGGAGCGCTGCATTACCTGCATGCGTTGCGTGCAGGTCTGCCCGACAGGTGCGCGTGTGCTTCCCGCGCCTGTGCAGGCGATGCTCAGCCAGAAGCTCGCGCCATTTGCCGAAAAACGTGCGGAAAACGAACTTTTCATTTGAGAATATGGCAAAAGGCTGCCCTTGGGCAGCCTTTTGCTTTGGAAAATGAAAAAGAGAAAAAGAGAAATGGAGGAAAGTATCAAAATGAGAAGGGCTTATCCTTTGACAATGTTGCGGTAACGACTGAGTGCGTCGTTCCAGCTGTTGTAATGCGCCGCGTCGCGCCGGTCGGGCAGCTCATAGGTCGTTTGCAGGTACTGACCGAGGAAGGACGATACCTTGACCGCACCCGCATAGTTGAGGTGGTCGCCGCGGTCGCGCGTGTCACGCGCCCAGTCGATCGGTACCTCTTTGGGCATGGTGTTCATGTCGATATAAACCAGATCGTTTTCTTCTGCGAAGGCCGCGATGCGGTTGTGGCGCGCAGTATTCCAGTTGATTGTGCTCGGTGTGCTGACCAGCAGCAGCTGTGCGTCGTTTTCGCGGCACAGCGTCAGCATATCCTGCAGGCAGGTTTCGTTGAGCGCTGGAATGGCGGCCTTGCGGTCGGTGGGCTTCATGTAGTTCGCGGTGCTGGCAGCGGCGACTGCCGGATTGTAGCGGAAGCCCTTGAGGTCATCCGTGAAGGTATAGTCCAGCTGCCGCCCAAAGTCATTGACGGAAAGCGCTTTCCAGCGGTCGTGATACCGCAGCACGGAAAACAGGTTTTTCGCGCGGGAAAGCAGATAGTCGTTGAGCTTATAGGAACGGAAGATCGCATTGGTCTCAAGGATGACGACCTTGGGGCTTTGCCGTTCAAATGCCTGCCGCAGGAAGCGGTAGGAGTCATAGAGTGGCTGCGCGGGTGTGCTGCACAGATAGGAGGCAAAGCCGCGCTCGCTCCACATCTGCATCGGGGAGATCGAGCTGTACGCTTCGCTGTCGCCAACGACAAGTACATCGATCGAGTTTTCCCGTTCGCCGAGGATGCCGTTGGCCAGCAGCTCACCGTCGCTGACGCCGAAGGATTTGTGGTTGTTTTTGGGCATGAACAGGTGGCTCACACCCAGCAGCAGCGCAGCCAGCAGCAGCAGGAAGCAGCCGCCGCGCGCCAAAAGGGACAGGTTGCGTTTCATGGTGGGTGAACCTCCTTAAAATGCGGCGTAGATCGGATCGACCGGCACATAGCCAACGCCGTACGCGCCGAAGATAATCAGGAAAAGCACGGCAGTATAGTAGACCGACCAGCGCACTGCGATCGGACGGCGCGCGACTGTCTCGCGCAGCGATACGCCGCGCTCGCGCAGGATACCGACGGCAAGCACCAGCGCAACTGCAACCAGCGTGATGCAAAAGTCATACTTATCCATGCCGAGCGATAAGAAACTGCCGTTCATAAAGGGTTCCAGAGAAAAATCGGTTACCATTGCGCGGAACATGGCAAGTCCTGCGCGCAGGCCGTTGGCGCGGAAGAACAGTTCACCCACGCAGACCAGCAGCACGGTGCGCACGGTCTGGAAAATGCGGTAGGGCAGGCGGGTGCGGTCGATGTGCAGAAAAGCGGTCAGGCGCTGCACAAGCGGCTCTGCCAGACTGCCCATGAGGATGAGCGCGAAGTGGTAGAAGCCGAAAAAGAGGTAGTGCCAGCCCGCGCCGTGCCACAGGCCGTTGAAGAACCAGACCACAGCCAGTGCGATCGAGCCGGAAACCAGCGGACCGTAGTGCACGCCCAGACGGCGGCGGGCAGCGCCCGTCAGCTTTTTCAACGGGCCGGACATGGACAGGGGGTAGAACACATAGTCCTTGAACCATGTGCCCAGCGTGATGTGCCAGCGCTGCCAGAACTCGGAGATTGAGCGGGAGAAAAACGGCTGGCGGAAGTTTTCCGGCATGCGCACGCCGAAGATCTCAGCGCTGCCGAGGACAACGTCCATCGTGCCGGAGAAATCCATGTACAGCTGGCAGGTGTAGCACACCATGGCCAGCGCGATGATACCGCCGCCAAAGGTCTGATAGTCGTTAAAGACGGTTTTAATCAGCGAATTGAGCCGGTCGGCAATCACGATCTTTTTGATCATGCCGTACAGGATGCGCTGCATGCCGAAGGTCAGGCTCTGCCAGGTGATCGGATGGCCTGCCCAAAGCGCGTCGGCCGTCTGGCTGTAACGGCAGATCGGGCCTTCCATGATCTGCGGGAAAAAGCCGAGGAACAGCGCCAGACGCGCGAGGTTGCGGTCGGCGCGGACCGTGCCGCGGTAAACATCGGTCAGATAGGATACCGCCTGCAGCGTGTAAAACGAGATGCCGATGGGCAGCAGGAACGACGGCACCGGTACATGCAGCGGCAAATCCATCGCCAGCAGCAGCCGGTTCAGGTTGGAACTGAAGAACGCCGCGTATTTGAGTGTCAGCAAGATGCCGACCTGTGACGCGACGGCCAGCAGCAGGATGCCGCGCAGCCGGCGTGTGAAGCGATGGCGGATGGCCTTGCGGTCAGATGGCGCAGCGGCGGCAAGGTGATGGTCGCGGCATTGCTGCTCCGAGGCCAGCCACAGGCCGAAATAGTGGATGGATACGGTGGAAACGAGCAAAAACACCAGCAGCTTGCCGCTGACCGACCAGAAAAAGGCGTAGCTTGCCGCCAGCAGTGCGGCCCAGCGCAGGCGCTGCGGCAGGATGCGGTGGACAAGCACCACCGCGGGGAGGAATACGGCCAGATACAGCAGCGAGCAGTAGGATGTCATAGCTGGTTATCCTTCCTCCTGTAGGTGGGTGATCATGGCCCACATATCCTCAGCGGAGTTGAAGTTGGCGGGGATGATCTCGACGGTCGGGATGGTAATATCGAAATTCTCTTCCAGCTCGGCGACCAGCGCTAGGATGGTCAGCGAGTCGAGATAGTGGCTGTCGATCAGGTCACGGCAGGTGGCATAATCCACGCCGGGCTGAAGTTCCTCCAGAATAGCAAGCAGTTTTTCCATAGTAGATCGTCCTTTCGTAGCAGGGGGTGTTGAGCGTATCGGTTGGCGTCGCTTCGCGTACGAGCGCGGTAGCGCCGCCGGGCAGAAGCAGTACAATCGGCGGCAGGGCGCGGCTGAGGAACAGCGAAATGCCCTCGGTCATGCAGTAAGCGCCGGCGTTTTCAAAGGCGAACAGATCGCCGCACTTGAGGTTTGGCACGGGCAGCTGCTTGACCAGAATATCGTTGACCGTGCACAGCGCGCCGCAAAGGTTCCATGGCTGCGGTTGTCCTGTACGGGCGGGGAACAGCTGATGGGGCGGTGCCTGCATGCCCATCATCTGGCCGTAATAGGTCAGGTGGTGGATGCCGCCGTCTAGGATGGCATAGTTCTGTCCGCGGCTGCGCTTGACATCGACCACACGGGTCATGTAGGTGCCGCAGGAAGCAGCGATGCTGCGCCCGATTTCGAGCGTGATATGTGCGCCGCAGCGCAGGTTTTCCAGCAGTTCGGAAAAGCCCGCGAGGAAGGCGGCCTCGTCAAAGTCGCCGGGTGCGAAATACGGCACGGGGAAGCCCGGGCCGAACTCCAGCTCCTTGACAACAAAGCCCAGCTCGCTTTCCAGCGAACAGGCAAAGGCATCGAGCGCGTTCAGCTCGCGCTGCAGACGGCGCAGGGAGACCTTCTGCGTGCCGGAAAAGTATTGCAGGCCGCGGATCTCCAGATAGGGGTGGTCGGTGCGGCGGCGCAGCAGCTGTACGATTTCCTCTTCGTCCATGCCGAACTGGCTGCCGGCGCTGACACGCAGCAGCACCCGGATCGGCGTTTGGTGGCGGGCGGCAAGGCGGCTGAGCAGCGCGAACTGCCGCGAGGATTCCACGGTAAACAGACGCGGGCCGGTTTTGTGCAGTAGCATGCGGCTGATTTCTGCCGAGGTCTTGTATACGCCGGAGATTACCTGCGCCTCCGCCGGAACACCCAGACGGCGGCAGATTGCCGCTTCGCCGGGCGAGCAGATCTCAAAGCGTTCGACCTGCCCGCGCAGTTCATGGACAAGGAAGGGGTTAGCCTTGACGGCATAGCACAGGTCTACGCCGACCGGCAGGCTTCGGCGCAGCTGTGCCACGCGCGCATGCAGCACGGGCACGTCGAACACATAGAGCGGTGTGCCATATAGCGCGCAGAGGGATTCAATCTTCTGTTCGGTCATACGGCCTCCTTTCTGGCGAGGGTGAGTAACTTCTTGCGGTCGGTTTTGCCGTTTTCGGTCAGGGGCAATGCTTCGATTGGTTCAAGCGTGCGCGGCAGCATGAATACCGGCAGGCGTGCGGAGAGCGTGCGCCGCACGGCAGCCTTGTCCGCCGTGCCGGTGTAAAAGCCGTGCAGGCGTTCCTTCTGTGAGTCGAATACGCAGCAGCAGCGGCTGACGCCGTCTACCTGCTGCACCGCGCGCTCGATCTCTTCCAGCTCGATGCGGTGTCCCATGTGTTTGATCTGGAAGTCCTTGCGGCCGAGGAAATACAGCTCACCGCGGTCGTTCCAGCGTCCGAGGTCACCCGTGCGGTAGACCGGCTGCAAATAGCGCCGGTGCGCCGGGTGCTGGGTGAAAACGGCTTGGGTCTGGTCGGGGTTGTTGTAATAGCCCAGCGCGAGCGCCGTGCCGCTGACGCAGATTTCGCCCGCCTGTTCCGGTCCGGTAATTTCATTCCCCGCATCATCCAGCAGGCATACCCGCTCGTTCGGAAAAGGCTTGCCGAGCGGGATTCCTGCGGTGTAATTGCGTTCCCTCTCTATCCTATGGTAGGTGCAGTTGCAGGTGATTTCGGTCGGGCCGTACAGATTGACGAAATCCGCGTGGGGCAGGTGCGTCATCCAGCTTTGCAGGTGCTTTTGCGGCATGACTTCGCCGCTGAACAGCACCTTGTTTACGGTTTCAGGCGTGCGATAGTCCAGACCGTGGAAGGTCGAGACCAGACACAGCGCGGATACCGCCCAAATCAGCGTGGTGACGCGATGGGCATGGAGAAAATCCATGAGCGCGGTTGGCTGGGAGAATAAGGCACGCGGGATCAGGACGAGCGTGGCGCCGGTCAGCAGGGCGGTGTAGACATCCTTGACGGACACGTCGAAATCGAGCGGCGCCTGATTGCCGATCACGTCCGCGGGGCCGATGCCGAACAGCGCGGCGAACGGCGGGATGAAGTCGATCACCGAGCGATGGCTGATGACCACGCCCTTGGGCGTGCCGGTCGAACCCGAGGTGAAATTGCAGTACAGTGGGTCGGTGTCGATCGCGCGGCAGCGGATCGCGGCAAGCTGATCGTTGTCCGGCGGCGTTTCGAGCAGCTCCTCGATCAGCAGCACGCGGCCTGCGCCTGCAAGGGATGCGGCCTGTTCCGCATGCGCGCGGTCGGTCACGAGGCAGGGAGCCTCAGCGACCGCGAGGATCTGCTCGAGCCGCGGCTGCGGCAGCGCAGGGGACAGCGGGACGTAGAAGCCGCCCGCATACACCGCGCCGAACATGGCATATAGCGCGGTGCGCCCCTTTTCCAGCAGCACCGGTACAGGCGTGCAGGGCGCGATGTGCGCGGCCAGCGCCGTGCCGCAGCAGCGGCTGCGGCGGAGCAGCGTAGCAAAGCTGTCCGCGCCGGTCTCATCAATGACAGCGCGTTTATCCGGCTGTGCTGCGGCGGTGCGCTCGAGAAATTCCAGTACGTTCGTCATAATTCCTTCCTATCCGGTTCTGATCCCGCGCCAATGGGCGGGGTTTACTTCTTGGCTGCCGGGGCGTTCTTAGCAGTCCCGGCGGTTTTGGAGGATGCCTTGGCCGGGGTCTTCGTGGCGGCCTTCTTGGTGCTCGCCTTGGCCTTGGTATCCTTCTTGGTGCTTGCGCTGGTGCTCTTCTTGCTCGCGGAGTTGCCCTTGGCCGGGGTCTTGGTCGCCGCCTTGGGTGCAGCCTCGTTCTTGCTCGATGCGGTCTGGGTCTGCGAAGTGGTCTCCTGGGCGTTGCCCGGGTCAGGCTTGTCCATAGAGCAGCCGGTCAGTGCGGGCAGCGCCATGAGCATGGCGAGGGAAGCAGCGGCGATGCCTTTGGTAACATTACGATGGGTGGAAAACATAAGATCTTGCTCCTTTTATTGTTGTTTTCAGGGGGTGGTTGGTTGATGATGCTATGATACCGGCCCTTTGTTCAGCCTTCCTTCAGCGAACCTTAAGAATCCTAAAGAAAGCAAAAAAGCGGACAGGCCGGTTTGGCCTGTCCGCTTGGGACGAAAGTTTTAGTTTTTAGGGGACGGCTGCGGCAGCAGCAGCTCAAATTCGGTATGGTACGGTGCGTGCGGTGGGCGTACCAGCCGGATCGAACCGCCGTGCAGCTCGGCGGCTTTTTTAACGATCGCCATGCCAAGCCCGGTGCCGCCGCCTGAGGTGCGCGCGGCATTACCTGTGACGAATGGTTCAAACAGCGTGTCTGCGATCTCGGGCGCGATGCCGACGCCGTCATCCGCAACGATTACACGCACCTGCCCGTCCAGCGGCGTCAGGGAAAAATACAGCGTCGTCCCGGCGGGGTTGTATTGCAGGGCGTTTGACAGCAGGTTGTCCAGCAGTCGGCGCAGCAGCGCCGCGTCAAAGGACAGCATGACCGGCGTATCCGGCAATGTGGGGGCGAGGGAAAAACCGCGCGACTCGATTTCCGGATATTTTTCCGCGAGGTAGGACGTGCAGAATTCATTCAGGTCGGCGCGCGAGGCGTGCAGCTGATAGTCCGGGTGGTCAAGCCGCACATAGTCGAACAGCGTATTCATCAGTGTGGTGCTCGCGGTCGCCTTGCGGCAGATGGTTTCGAGGTATTGTCTTTGCTTTTCAGGCGGCACCACGCCGTCTGCCAGCGCCTGCGCATAGCCTTGGATGACGGTCAACGGTGTCTTGAGGTCGTGCGACAGGTCGGCAAGCACGCGCTGCTTTTCCGCGGTCATGGCCGCTTTTTCCGCGTTGGCCTGTTCGAGCTGGTCGAGCAGGTGGGTGAAGCTGTCGGTCACATCGCGGAATTCGACCGGCAGCATGCGGGGGTCGACATCCACACGGTTGCCCGCGCCGTAGGCGACAATCGCTTCACCCAGCGGACGGATTGCGCGGCGTATTTTGCGGCTGAACAGTACAGCAAACACAAAGACGGCTGCCAGCAAAATGGGATAGGACAGAAGGCTTAGCCGGTTGGCGTGCTCAAGCGCTCTGGTGTAGGCGACGTCCGTCAAACGGGGCGAAACAAAGATCAGTGTGCGTTCCTGTCCGTCCTGTGCGGTGAAAACCGCTTTGGAAATATCCCATTTCCCCTGATAGATGCCTTGCAGCAGTTCCAATTCGCGTTCGGTCAGCTGCTCCAGCCATGGGAATAAATCGCCGCTGATAATATGGTAGTCCGGGTCAACAATACAGTAGTTGACCAATTCCAGTGCATCTGTTTCGATGTTGTACCGCTGCAGCGCGATATAGTAGTAGCCGTCGTCTGGCATGTTGGCCATTTCCTGCACGGAGTAATACAGGCCGGAGTCGTATTCATTGATCATCCACAGGTCTTCCGCGCGTAGCTGTTCCTTGAACTGGTTATCCGAAGCGTACAGCATACGGCCGTCTTCATCAAAAACCAGAAAGGCACAGCCATGGAATTTTCGCATAGGAACGGCGGAAAAATCGTCCTGCATGAGCGCGTCCTGATAGTCCAGCAGCGAATAGATCGAGGGGAAGGCGTTATCCAGCCGCCATGAGATAATTGTGTTGAGCGCAGCATTCAGTATGCTGACCAGCAGGGAGCACAGGATAAAATACGTGATGCAGGTGCGCAGGAAGCTTTTGTCAAACAGTTTACTGGCTTTCAATTTTATAACCCAACCCCCTGACTGTTTTAATGTAACGCGGTGCGGTCGGCTCGTCCTCGATTTTGGAACGCAGGTTAGAGATATGTACCATCATCGTGTTGTCATCGCTTTCGTAAAACGCGCCGCCAACACATTCATAAAGCTGCGCGCGCGTGAACACGCGGCCGGGGCAGCGCATCAGCTCAGCCATAATCTTCAGCTCGGTTGAGGTCAGCGGCACGATCAGACCGTTTTTGCGCAGCACAAAGCGGTCGGTGTCCAGCTCGAGCGCGCCGACTGTCAGCACATGCGGCTTTTCCGCTGGCGCACTGTCCGCGCCGAGCTGGTAGTACCGCCGCAGCGCAGCTTTGACATAGGCCACGACTTCGAGTGCGTTGAACGGCTTGGTCAGGTACGCGTCCGCGCCAAGGTCGAGGCCGAGCACCTTGTCCGCGTCCATGCTTTTGGCCGACAGGATAATCACCGGCAGGTTGCTGAACTCGCGCACGCGGCGGATCAGCTCATAACCGTTCAGCCCGGGCATCATCAGGTCGACGAGTGCGAGCGAAATGCCGCCCGCGCGAATCTCTTCGAGCGCTTTTGCGCCGTCGGTCACGGCGCGCACCTCAAACTCGGCGGACAGATATAAGGTCAATAGTTCAATGATGTCGTGGTCGTCCTCTGCGATCAGGATGGTATGTCTCAAGGTTCTCTCTCCGTTTCGGCGGTGCGGGCGCGGTACGCCCGCGGGGGCTATCCTTTTATTGTGCAAGCGCAGGGCGCTTTTTCTTATACTACTATACTCCGCACCGCTTGGCAAGCCCGGCGCGGGGATTGACAGCATCCTATATGCAGCGATAAGATATAAAGATAGGAAAGGAAGGAATGGAATGAGTAAAAGCTATGAGATCGATATGACCCGTGGCCCGCTGCTCAGCCGGATTCTGCTGTTCGCGCTGCCGCTGATCTTCTCGGGTGTGCTGCAGCTGCTGTTCAACGCAGCGGACATCATTGTGGTCGGCCGGTATGCGGGCAGCCACGCGATGGCGGCCGTCGGCGCGACAAGCGCGCTGATCAGCCTGCTGGTCAACTTTTTTATCGGCATTTCAGTCGGCGCGAACGTACTGGTCGCACGTTTTTGCGGCGCGAACGATTTTGACGACGCGCAGGAGACCGTGCAGACCGCGCTGATTACCGCGGTTGCAGGCGGCGTGCTGCTGGTCGTGATTGGGATCGCGCTGGCGCGCCCCATGCTGGTGTGGATGGCGACGCCTGCCGAGGTGCTCGATCAGGCCGTATTGTACATGCGCATCTACTTCATCGGCATGCCCGCGACTATGCTGTATAACTTTGGCGCGGCAATTTTGCGCGCGGTGGGTGATACGCGGCGGCCGCTTTACTTTCTGATGTTCTCGGGTGTTGTCAATGTCATCTGCAACCTGTTTTTCGTTATTGTGCTGCACATGGGCGTGGCGGGCGTTGCGACCGCGACCGTCATTGCGCAGATCATTTCGGCGGTGCTGATCGTGCTGTGCCTGATGCGCACGGACGGCATGTGCAATGTCAATTTGAAGCGGATGCACTTCCATACGGACAAGTTTGCCCGCATGATGCAAGTCGGCCTGCCTGCCGGGCTGCAGAGCGTGATCTTCAATATCTCAAATGTGCTGATCCAGTCGTCGATCAACTCGTTCGGTGCGACCGTCGTTGCGGGCAATACGGCGGCCAGCAATATCGAGGGTTTTGTATATACCTCGATGAACGCGCTGTACCAGACCTCGCTCAGCTTTACCAGCCAGAATCTCGGCGCGAAGCAGTATCACCGCATCGATCAGGTGCTGGTGCGCTGCTTGGTGATCGTTATACTGATTGGCCTGACGCTCGGCAACGGCGCGCATCTGTTGGGACAGACGCTGCTCGGCATCTATTCCTCCGATGCTGAGGTTATCTCGTATGGTATGGTTCGTCTGGGTGTGGTCAGCGTCAGCTATTTCCTGTGCGGCATGATGGACGTCGTCGCGGGCAGTGTGCGCGGCATGGGGTATTCGATCCTGCCGATGCTGGTGTCGCTCGCGGGTGCGTGTGTGTTCCGTATCATCTGGATTTTCACGGTATTCCAGTGGCAGCACACGCTGTTCAGCCTGTACATCTCTTATCCGATCTCCTGGGCGCTTACCATCTGTGCCCATCTGGTGTGTTACTTCGTCGTGCGGCGGCGTGTCTTTCCAAAGAGGGAAGCACAAAGCGCATGACCGCTGCTTAAAAGAAAGCGCGCAAACCACAAGGTTTGCGCGCTTTTTGCATGCTTTTTTTGTCTTGCGAATGGCTGTACCTGTTCAAAATGACAAAATCTTGTCGGAGAGGACAAAAGGGGCTGGGCAATGATCGGGGAATATGCTATACTGTGTCGTGAGCTGTCTTGACACTATGCTTGACAGATGGTAAATGCGGCAAAGAAGGGATAACATGGACAAGGTAAAGGAATTTCTCAAACGAAAGAACATTGAAATATCGGTCAAACGGTACGGCATCGACGCGCTTGGCGCGATGGCGCAGGGTCTGTTCTGCTCGCTGCTGATCGGCACGATCATCGATACGGTCGGCAAGCAGCTCGGCATTCCGTTTTTGACCATGCCGGTCGCAACGATCAACGAGGTATCGTACACGGTCGGCGGGCTGGCCTCCGCGATGAGCGGCCCGGCGATGGCGGTTGCCATCGGTTACGCACTCAAGTGCCCGCCGCTTGTGCTGTTTTCCCTGATTTCGGTCGGCTTTGCGTCCAATGCGCTGGGCGGCGCGGGCGGACCGCTTGCTGTGCTGTTTGTGGCGATCATCGCGGCTGAGATCGGCAAGGCGGTCGCAGGGGAGACACGCATCGATATTCTGGTTACGCCTTTGGTGACCATCGGCGTAGGCGTAGCACTGTCTGCATGGTGGGCGCCGGCGCTTGGTGCTGCGGCTATGCAGGTCGGCAGCCTGATTATGTGGGCGACCAATTTGCAGCCCTTCCTGATGGGCATTGCGGTGTCTGTGCTGGTCGGCGTGGCGCTGACGCTGCCGATCTCGTCCGCAGCGATCTGCGCGGCGCTCAGCCTGACCGGGCTTGCGGGCGGTGCGGCGGTGGCAGGCTGCTGTGCGCAGATGGTCGGCTTTGCGGTCATGTCCTTCCCGGAGAACCGCTGGGGCGGTCTGGTATCACAGGGCATCGGCACATCCATGCTGCAGATGGGCAACATCGTCAAGAACCCGCGTATCTGGATTGCACCTATTTTAACTTCGGCCATTACCGGACCGATCGCGACCTGCCTGTTTCGGCTGGAGATGAACGGCCCTCCGGTGTCCTCCGGTATGGGCACCTGCGGCCTGGTCGGCCAGATCGGCGTGTATACCGGCTGGCTGGATGACGTGGCTGCGGGCGTGAAAGCCGCAATCACCGCACAGGATTGGATCGGGCTTGTGCTGGTTTCGTTTGTGCTGCCCGCGGTGCTGTGCCCGCTGATCAATCTGGTGCTGCGCCGCATCGGCTGGGTCAAGGATGGGGATATGACGCTTTGAGGCGCTGCCGCGGGATAAAAAGAAGCACGGATTCGAAAGAATCCGTGCTTTTTTATTGGCGCATGGGAGGTGACGGGCGCCCGTAGGAGCGGAAACGCGGGGATGCGGTATCCGTCTGAGATTCCCGGCATGTCCTACCGGGAACGGTTGGGAAGCAGACGCCCCACAATCCCTTTATGCGCCGCGGATGGTAAGAACAAGAAGAACAACCGCCGAAACGCTCAGCAGCAGGCCAACCACACGGGTAATGGTCGTCACCCGATGGATGCTCATGCTGTGGAAGGTTTCAAACGAACTGACCGGATAGGGGAAGACCAGAAATGCCAGACCGGCAACCAACTGGCCGATATACGCGCCGACCATGTGCAGCGGGCCGTCGCCGCCAAAGAACGCGCTGATCATAAAACCCAGCCCGCCCGCGAATACCAGCAGGTACAGCGCGGTTTTGAACCGCCGGTCAAGCTGTACATAGCGTTCGGTATGTGCACGACATTCTTCGCAGCATACGCCGAACGAGCGGGTATGTACCTTAGCCATCAGTTTGTTTTCCGGCAGGGCTTTGCCGCAGTAAACACATTTTTCCATGTGATTTTCCTCCTGAACATGCGCGGCAAAGCCGCACGGCTTTATTTCTTCCGATAGCTCTGGAATGCGTTGAGCACAACGCCGATCTGGTCGTCGGTCAGCAGGTTGGGCTGCTGTCCGGCTGCGCGGACGCGGTAATACAGTTCTGCGCAGAACTCAATCTGCTCGGCCACGTCCAGCGCATAGCTGATGTTGCTGCCGCAGCACAGCAGACCGTGGTTGCCGAGGATGCAGGCGTAATTGTCGCCCATGGTCTCATAGGCGCACTGCGCCAGTTCATAGGTGCCGAACTGGACATAGGGCGTGCACGGCACTTCGCGGCCGGAATAGGCGACCAGATAATGCAGCGGCGGGATGGACCAGCCCATGCAGGACAATGTGGTCGAGAAGGTCGAGTGGGTATGTACCACAGCATGGACGCCCGGGCGCTTCTGGTAGAAAATGCGGTGCATGTCCACTTCACTCGAGGGCTTGCGGTCGCCGTCTACCTTTTCGCCTTCCGGTGTCAGCACGACCACATCCTCCGGCGTGGTTTTGAAATAATCCATACCGCTCGGGCTGATGGCAAACAGGTTCTCCTTTTCATTATACACGCTCAGGTTGCCGAAGGTACCTACAGTCAGCCCTCGCTCAATCATTTGCTTGCCGTATTCCACGACCAGCTCTCTTTCTTTCTGCAGCAGCATAGCATATCCTTCCTTTCTTAGTCCAGAGTAATCGAGGCAGCGTTGACCACACGGTCATTGACGCCGCTTTGCAAGAAGCGGTCCACTTCACGCATCAGCAGGAACGGTGCGCGCGGGATTGCGTCTACCGTTGTGCCCGCGATGTGCGGGGTCAGCAGCACGTTGTCCATCTGCAGCAGCGGGGAATCCGCGTCGAGCGGCTCGCTGTCATAAACATCGAGCGCCGCACCTGCCATGCAGCCCTGCTGCAGCGCCTCTACCAGTGCGGCCTGGTCGACCAGACCGCCGCGCGCGGTATTGATGAAGTACGCGGTCTTTTTCATGCGCGAGAAGTACTGCATGCCGATCATGTGCTCGGTTTCTGGCGTCAGGCGCAGATGCAGCGAGACGATATCGCCCTGCTCGAACAGCGCTTCGAGCGAATCGACCAGCTTGACTGCACCCAGCCCCGCCTGCGCGAGTTTTTCCGGGTTGGTATATGCGTCATAGGCGATGACCGGTACGCCGAGCGCGAGCAGACGACGTGCCAGCGCCGCGCCTACGTTGCCGATGCCAGCCAGCGCGACCGTGTGGCTGGACAGGGTCATGAGGAAATCCGAGTTATAGTAGTTTTTGCACCACTCACCGCCGCGCATTTTCAGGTGGGACAGCGCAATATCGCGCGTCAGGCACAGCATCATGCCCAGCGCGAAGTCCGCCACCGGCTCGGCGTTGCGGATGACATTGAGCACCGGGATGTTGCGCGCGCTGGCAGCGGCAAGGTCGATGTGCTCCAGACCGCCGCGGCAGGTCAGGATCAGCCGAAGATTCTTGGCCTTTTCCAGCAGCGCGGACGGTACCGGATTGAAATGCACCAGCAGGACGTCCGCATCCGCGATCGCCTCGTCCAGCCCGTCGGCATAGGGGACGGCCTCCGGGCCGCCGCGTTCGACTTTCAGCTGCCGGGTGGTGAATTCCTGTTTATCGGTCGGCCCAAAGAACAGCTTCCGGATTTCGCCGCAGCAGAGCGCGCTTTCGCGCACGGCCTGCTCCATGGTTTCGGGCGAAACGAATGCGTCGCCCACAACAACGACCTTTTGCGGCCGCGAGGTAAAATCTTTCATTCGGGTTCTCCGTTTCTAAAATGCAGACCGGCCGCCGCTGCAAAAAGCAGCAGCGGCCGGTTTTGAGTTGAATATTGCGTTGCAAACCTCACGCCAAAAGCAATGGACTTAATAAGCCGAATACTCCGCAGCAGAGCGCTCCAGATATTCGACAAAGCGAGCCTTGTTCTTGCGGAACAGGAAGTACAGCACGAAGTATACGATTACGACCGCGCCGATGATAATCGGGTTCTTGCTCAGGAAGCAATAGAACAGGCCGGCAATCAGCGGGTGGCAAAGGATACCGAAGCTGGTGATGTACACGCCTGCCTGCGGCAGCTGGAAGCCAGCTTCCACAGCGACCTCGGTAAAGGTCGGCGCCAGCTGGGAGGCGATGATCAGGCCCAGCGAGAACCAGATCGCACCGCTGACCACGCTCTTGGCAATGTTGCCGTTGGATACACAGATGAAAACCTCAACCATGTACGGCAGCGCA
>DXDE01000043.1 GCA_019115615.1 Candidatus Agathobaculum merdavium
AGGCTCTTTCCATGAAAATCGGAAAGGAGCGATACCATGTCGGAAAAACGGCGCGATTCGAGGAACCGCGTACTCAGGACTGGGGAGAGCCAGAGAAAAGACGGAAGATACCTTTACAAATATGTGGACGCGGACGGGAAACCGCAGTCTGTATACTCATGGAAACTGGTTGCGACGGACAAAGTGCCTGCCGGGAAACGGGATTGCATTGCCCTGCGCGACAAGGAGCAGGAGATACAGAGAAGCCTTGCAGACGGTGTCAGTACGGCCGGCGGCAAGCTGACAGTGAGTGAGCTGTATACGAGGTTTACCACCTTGCGGGGCAATGTCAAGCGCAGCACAAAAGGAAGCAGACAATATACGGCCAAGCTGATTGCAGAGGATTTGCTTGGTGCGAAGCTGATCTCCGGAGTAAAGCCTTCCGACGCGCAGGAATGGGCGTTGCGGATGCAGAAAAAAGGACTTTCTTACCGCGTAATCAACAATACCAGACGGTCGCTCAAGGCGGCATTCCAAATGGCGGTATCCGATGGATGGCTGCGGAAAAATCCGTTTGACTTTGCACTGAATACTGTAATCAGAAACGAAGTCAATGTGCGGCCTGCCCTGACGGAAGAACAGGAACAGGTGCTGCTTGACTTTGTCAGGCATGATAAGGCATATGGCCGTTATTACAACGAAATCCTGATCCTGTTACGGACAGGGCTGCGGATTGGCGAGTTCTGCGGGCTGACGGTACAGGATATCGACTTTGAAAACGGCCTTATCAATATCGACCATCAGCTTTTGTGGGAGACAAATAAAGGGCTCTATATCGACACGCCGAAAAGCAGGAGCAGCATCCACAAAGTGCCGATGAGTGAAGAATCCAGAAAAGCATTTGAGCGCGTGATCGCATGGCGCGGCGAGCCCGAACCTTACACGGTGGACGGGTACAGCGGCTTCCTGTTTGTGAGCGAGTGTGGTAAACCATATCTGGCTGACCACTATCAGACTGTGCTGCGGCGTGCGGTACAAAGGTACAATAAGACGCATGCAGAGCAGTTGCCGAAAATCTCCCCGCATGTGCTGCGTCACACATTCTGCACCCGGCTTGCAAGCAAAAACATGAACCCGAAAAGCCTGCAATATATCATGGGACATGCGGATATCAATATCACGCTGAACCTTTATGCGCATGTATCGCTGGATGCTGTAAAGGCAGAAGTGGTAAAATTGATTGCATAACGTGAAGCCGCCGGATTACCACGCCATATACCGCTTTTCATGGCGAAGTTATGAAAAGCAGGGCGAAGAAATGCGAAGTATCTTCCGGTAAAAGTTCGGTGAACCGACTAAAAGCGATGGTATATAAGCATTTAACAGCTTTTGAGAGGACGACAGAAAAATGTAAGGTGTTTGTATGAAAGGACAAACAGCGGGACTTTTTTTGCTTGGTGCGGGCGGCTATGCGATGATCGAGGTGCTTTGGCGCGGCTATACGCATTGGACGATGGCGCTGACCGGCGGGGCGGTGCTGGTCGGGCTGCACCGGCTGCGCGGCCGTGTGCGGGACGAAAAACCGCTCGCGCGCTGCCTGTGCGGCGCGGCGTGCATCACGGCTGCGGAGTACGTCGTCGGCTGCACGGTCAACCGGACGTATCACATGAACGTGTGGGATTATTCGGGTGAAAAAGGCAATGTACACGGCCAGATCTGCCCGAAATATGCCGCGCTCTGGACACTACTTGCTGCGCCGATCATGCTGCCGAAATAATGCTTGCAAAGCCGGGGACGTGGGCGTATAATAGCGGTGGCAATACGCCGGAAAAGGAGAAACGCCATGCTGATCGCAGTCAATGCAGGAAACAGTCACGTGCTGCTGGGCGGCTATGAGGAAGACGTGCGGATTTTCGCCGCTTCCATCGCGACCGACCCGAAGCAGACCGGGGACGATTACGCCTGCAAGCTGCGGCAGGTATTTGACCTGTACGGAGTGGATGCAAAGCAGATCCATGGTGCGGTGCTCGGCTCGGTTGTGCCGGGGCTGGTGGCCGTACTCGAGCAGGCGCTTCGCCTGCTGGGCGTGCAGGATATCATCGAGGTGTCCAGCGGGGTCAAGACCGGACTGAATATCCGCTCGGAGCAGCCGCGGCAGGTCGGTTCCGACCGCGTCGCGTGCGCGGTGGCCGCGCGGGCCAAGGGCAAGCTGCCCTGTGTGGTTGCGTGTCTTGGCACTGCGACGACCTTTACCGTGCTGGACGCGCAGGGTG
Source organism: Candidatus Agathobaculum merdavium (assembly GCA_019115615.1). GTDB lineage: Bacteria > Bacillota > Clostridia > Oscillospirales > Butyricicoccaceae > Agathobaculum > Agathobaculum merdavium. The sequence continues at coordinate 2,253 of DXDE01000043.1, forward strand.
CGCTGGTCGGTTCGGCGATCACAGCGGGTGTGCGGCTGAGCGTGGACGCGCTGCGTGCGCAGGCGGCACAGCTGCCCGCGGTCGCGATCGAGGCCAAAGACGAGGGGATCCTCGCCCGCAACACGGTCGATGCAATGCGCGTGGGTGCGGTGTATGGCGCTGCCGCGATGGTGGACGGCATGACGGAACGCTTTGCCGAGGCACTGGGGCAGCAGCCCCATGTGGTTATGACGGGCAGCCTTGCGCCGCTCGTGCTGCCATATTTGCGCGTCCCGTGCGAATATGACGCGCATCTGGCGCTCGACGGTCTGCACCTGATCTGGAAACGCAACCGCAGCAACCGGTAAATTGCCGAAAATAGCCCTGTACCCGACGATAGGGCGGGACGGGAGCAGGAGGAAAACAGAATATGAATCAGAAGAAAACCGATGTAAAGCTGCTGGCGCAGATGGCGCTGCTGGTGGCGCTGGAATTGGTGCTGGCATTTACGCCGCTGGGCTACATACCGCTTGGCTTTATGAATGCGACGACCATGCATATCCCGGTCATCCTGGGTGCATGCCTGCTGGGACCGAAGGCGGGCGCGCTGCTGGGCGGCGTGTTCGGTGTGACGAGCGTTATCCGCGCGACGATCACCCCGAACCTCACCTCTTTTGTGTTCACCCCGTTTTACAGCTTCAGCTCGGAGTTTTCGGGCAACTGGACCAGCCTGATCGTGGCGATCGTGCCGCGCGTGCTGATTGGTGTGATCGCGGGCTTGGTGTTCCAGTTTGTAATGCGCGTTTCGCATGACAAGCAGGCGGTCGCGCTGCCGATTGCGGGCTTTGTTGGCTCGATGGTTAACACGATCGGCGTTATGGGCCTGATTTACCTGCTGTTCGGTGAACAGTATGCAGCGGCGGGCGGCAAGAGCTTCGACCTGC
>DXDE01000005.1 GCA_019115615.1 Candidatus Agathobaculum merdavium
ACCGAGATCCCGACCATCCGCTTCCATGAGGCCAAGCAGATCATGGATGAGAAGTACGGCCATAAGTCCAAGAACCGTTACGACCTGAACCCGGATGAGGAAGTGCTGCTCTGCCAGTGGGCAAAGGAAGAGCATAGCAGCGACTTTGTGTTCGTCACCCACTTCCCCTCTGCCAAGCGTCCGTTCTACGCGATGGACGACCCGGAAGATCCCAAGCTCGCGCTGTCGTTCGACCTGCTGTTCCGCGGTCTGGAGATCACGACCGGCGGCCAGCGTATCCACGACTACCAGCAGCAGATGGACAAGCTGGAAGCCCGCAAGATGAACACCGAGCTGTTCGAATCGTTCACCATGCTGCACAAGTACGGCATGCCGCCGCACGGCGGTCTGGGCATCGGTCTGGAACGCCTGACCATGCAGCTTTTAAAGCTGAACAATGTGCGCGACGCGTCCATGTTCCCGCGTGACATGAACCGCCTCGAACCGTAATAGCATGCAAAACACCGCTGAAACACACGTTCAGCGGTGTTTTTTTGTCCTTTTGACATATGCCTCACCCACTGGTAACAAATCGGAAAAAATTTTCGGATTACCTGTCACAAAACCGGCCTTCCATACGTTATATAGGGTGAACATGTTCTTTACGAAAGGGGGCGCAGCCATGGACGCTCGCCCGCTCGACGAGCGTTTTGCGGAAGGCAGTGAAGCTGCACTCGCAGACGCTATCGCGCTGTATGGTCAACCACTTCTGCGATATTGCCACCACATCCTGTGCGACTACCACGAAGCACAGGACGCCGTGCAGACGACCTTTATCAAAGCATACGACAACCATCACCGGTTCCATGCCGGAACGAGCCTGAGCGCATGGCTGTACCGTCTGGCGTACACTACCTGTGTCGACCAGCTGCGCCGCCGCAAGCGCCAACTGGTCACGCCGCCGCCTGTCTCGGCCGATCCCGATTATATCGGCGAAGACCTGCGCCGTGCGCTGGATCTGCTCTCCCCCGAGCAGCGCGCCTTGGTGTATAGCCGCGTGATCGAACAGCGCAGCTTTGATGCACTGGCCGTCATCTACGGCAAACCGGCCGCAACCCTGCGCAAGCGCTATGAACGCGCGCGCAAAAAGCTGGCACAGGCGCTTGCCGGCACACCTTCGGAAAGGAGGGAGCGGGACTATGAATCTAACACCGGATGATTTGCGCATCCGTCAGGCGCTGGAACAGATCGAAACTCCAATGTACGACATTGCAGGTGCAGTACGCGAACAACGCGCCCGTCGGAGCCGGCGCATTCCCCTGCGCCGTTCCCATCGACTGTTGGCCGCATTGGTCGCCGCCCTGCTGCTGACCGCAACGGCGGCTGCCGCTGTACAGCTGTCCGGCAGTTGGCGCGCGTTGTTCGGACAGGGCGTGATCGTTCCAACCGAACTGACCACTCCGGTTTATCAGACCAAAACCGTTGGCGATTGTACGGTCACGCTGGAAGACGCCATTGTGACAGACGGCAGCGTCGCGGTGATCTATTCGCTGCGCTATGCCGATGCCTCGGCGCTGCATACGGATCGCTACACCACATTGCTGGGCGCAACCTCCCTGCTGCTTGACGGCACGGAGGACGCCTGCGTTTCCGCCACCGGTACCGGTACGTTCGACAGCGAACAGCCGGGTGTGGAATACTTTTACGATGCGTTTACGCTGAGCGAAGATCCCGGTGACCAACCGCTGACGCTGGAAATCGGGCCGGCCTCCCGGCTGGATCATCCCGATGCGGTGGATGCTTCCATCGACCTTGCCGCGATCTATGCTTCGCATCCCGTTACCCATCAGGCGGAGGACACGGGCGCGCAGCGTCTCGCTGCACTGCGCCAGCAGGACTGCTCGGGTGCAGTATTGCCGCAGTCCGCCGAATCGCCTGATATCCGTTTCGCAGGTGTTGCATTGGAAAACGATGCGCTGTGCTTGGCGCTGGTCATGCCGACATATGACCGGTTTGACGGCGAATCCGCACAAATTGCCTCGCTGCGGGACAGCCGCGACGGCCGTATGTACTATGGCTCGACACATATTTATGGCGACACCGGCAGCGATCTGGAATTGTGTGAATCCTCCTTCAGCGGTTTGAGCGTAGAAGATCTTCCATATCTTGAACCACAGATCGCTTATCGCCGCAGCACACCGCTCACAGATAAGGGCTGGACATTCACCTTCTCTGCGCCAAGTGTGAAAACGCTGACGCAGACACTCTCCCTCTCGTGCAACGCCGGGCTGCAGCTTAACCAGCTGACGGTTTCTCCGCTCGGCATCGAGCTGACCGGTACGCAAACCGCGGCCGCAGCCGACAGCGATACGTCCGATAGTCTGGAGGGGCCGACCGTCACGCTGCTGCTCGAGGACGGTACTGCGGTGCAGACCCAAGCACACAGCTGGTCGCGCAGCTACGGGGAAACGGACGATGCGCCGGTGGAGATCAGCATTGAATATGAATATCGCGCAGATGCGCACAGCCGCCGTTTCCTGCCGACCGAGTCCGTCACCGCGGTGCGCATCGACCAAAAGACCATTCCGATAACAGAGTAGAAAGCCCTGTGGGGGGCGAAAGAGGACCGAACGGTGTGGGGCTGTTCGGCCCAGCAAGCAACAGCCTGCCGGGTCGCAGGCTGTTCTTTTTTTGTCATATTCTTGTTAAATTTGCACATTGCACGGTAATTCGTGGTCATTTTTGTGCATAGAACACAAGAAATGTGCAATGTGCTTCACTTGGCACTTCAAAATGATGAAAAAGCCGAGATAGCACAAAAAACTCTTTTCTTTCCGTCTTTTTATGCTATAATGTTAGCAGAAAAGGATTTCCGCGCTTTGATAATTGGAGGTAAGTATTATGACCAGAGGTATCCGCGTAAAGAATACGGATGATATCCAGAAGATCAACAAGATCGTCACCAAGTACGGCTTCGACATTTGGATCCACGGCAAGAGCGGTATGGTAGACGCCAAGAGCCTGCTCGGCATGTTCCTGCTGTCGCTCAACGAGCCGCTGCAGATCGTTCTTGAGGACGACGTCGATGCGACCGCCCTGTTCAAGGATCTGGCTGATTATCTGGAAATCGAGGACGAAGAGTAATTCGTCGTACTTAACACACAAAACGCACCGGAACCATATGGTTCCGGTGCGTTTTTTATTCCTGTATTATAGGATGCAAAGCGATTTAGGCGCCTCGGTCAGGTTGATGCAGCCGTCCTCGATAACATACAGCATATCCTCGATGCGCACACCGAACTTGCCCGGCAGATAGATGCCCGGCTCGGCGGTGACGATGCTGCCCTCAGGCAGCGGCTCCTCGCCACGCAGCCCGGCCGTCGGCGCTTCGTGGATCTCCAACCCGACGCCGTGCCCAAAGCCATGCCCGAATGCGTCGCCGTAGCCCGCTTCCTCAATCACGCGGCGCGCCGCACCATCGACTGCCTTGCCGGTCACGCCCGCCTTGCAGCACGCGATACCAGCGAGCTGTGCGCTCAGCACGGTGTCATACACATGCTGCATCTCATCGGTCACATGGCCGACCGCGACCGTGCGCGTCATATCCGAGCAGTAGCCATCGACGATGCAGCCGAAGTCCATCGTGACGAAATCGCCCGCGGCAATCTCCTTGTCGGTCGGCACGCCGTGCGGCTTGGAGCTGTTCGCGCCCGACACAACGATCGGATCGAACGACATGTTTTCCGCGCCGTAGTGCAGCATCAGGTAGGTCAGGCGCGCGGCGACCTCTTTTTCAGTCACACCCGCGCGGATATCGTTCAGGACTTCCTCATAGGCCTGCTCGGCGATGCGCTGTGCCGCGACAATCTTACTGACCTCGTCATCCTCCTTGGTCACGCGCAGACGCGCGACGCGATCCTCCAGCCGGACAGCAGTCGCGTGCAGCGCGGTCGCCCAACGGGTAAATTCGGCATAAGTCAGCGTTTCATCCTCGAGCGCAATTTTCTGCACGCCGTCCTGCTCGATCAATTCGTTGATCACAGCTGTGTAGCTGCGGCCGCTGCCGATCTTGCGCACCTCGAAATCGTTAACCGCGGCACGCGCCGCCTCGACGTAACGGAAATCCGTGTAAAACACGGCCTGTTTGTCTGACAGATAAACGGCGCCCGCGGTCGAGTGAAAACCGGTCGCATACCGGCGGCTGACCTCACTTGTCAGCACCAGCGCGTCAAACGGCGCCTCGAGCAGCATTTGCTGCAATTCTTCTCGCTTCATATTTCCCGCCTCACTCCAGAATGGCCTTGACCGCATCCACCGCGAGCAGATAGCTATGTTTGCCGAAGCCTGCGATCGAGCCTGCGCATACCGGTCCGATTACTGACCTGTGGCGGAATTCCTCACGCGCATCGACGTTGGACATGTGTACCTCGACCGTGGGCAGGCGCACGGCTGCAATCGCATCGCGCAGCGCGTAGCTGTAATGCGTATATGCACCCGCATTGATGATGATCGCGTCGCAGTCCTCGCGTGCGGCGTGCAGGCGATCGATCAGCGCGCCCTCAGAATTGGACTGGAACACCGCGCAGTCCATCCCCAGCCGCTGGCACTTGGTGATGACCTCGGCGTTGATCGCAGCAAGCGTTTCCGAACCGTAGATGCCCGGCTCGCGCTGGCCTGTCAGATTGATGTTGGGACCGTGGATCAGCAGCACTTTTTTCATTTCTCTGTCTCCTTTTGAAAAATTTGCATCATGGTCAGCGCGTCCTCGGCCTGTGTACCGGCCGATTCACAAATAAACGTCGGGGTATAGCCGCGCGCGGCGGCCTCCTGCGCGACCGGCGTGAAGTCCGGCCCGTAGACGGTGTCGGCAAAGGTCAGATGCCGTACCTCACCCTTGGCGTTATACTCGATATGGGAAAAATGCGCGTGCAGCACACGCGTGCGCTCCACACCGATCGTGTTTTCCATCAGGTCGAACAAGCGCTTCACATCCTCACGCGTCGACATGCCGCCGCCCGTGCGGCAGTTTAAGTGCCCGAAGTCGATACAGGGCAGCAGACGCTCGTCCGCTGCGACCAGCTCGCAGACCTCCTCGGCCGAGCCAAGCACGCTCTGCTTGCCCATCGTCTCAAGGCAGACCGTGCAGCCCGTCAGATGCGCTTCATCGAGCGCGCGCAGGATGTTCTGCACATTGGCATGCGTGTTGCGCATCGCACGCTCACGCGTCAGCTTGCCCTGTCCGCCGCAATGTACAACCATGCGCGTCGCACCGAGCGGCACGGCGAGCTTGGCCGTGTCCAGCACATAACCGACGTTCTTTTCCATGCGCTCGGTCTCCTCGGAGGAGAGGTTGATAAAATACGGCGCATGGATGCTCATCGCTATGCCGTGCTGTGCCGCTGCCGCGCCGATCTTGCGCGCGGTGTCTTCTCCGCAGCGCACGCCGCGGCCGCATTGATATTCAAATGCGGTCAAACCCATCGCGGCCAGCCACGCGGGCGCGTCCTCACTCTTTTTGAAGCCCGCAGCGGCAAAGGAATCCGAATTACCGGCCGGACCGAACCTTGCTTTATTCATGGCGTTCCCTCGCTTCCATGCGGCGGCGGCCGCGTTCAATGAACCGATGCTCAAAGCGGTAGCGGATATTCACCCAGAAATGCCGCCGGTCGAGCGTCTGCACGTAGCAGGTCAGCGCGCCGACACTGTTGCCGCCCAGCACATCGGTAAAGATCTGATCGCCCACAACCGCGACCTCATGCAGCGGCAATCCAAGCCGCTTAGCCGCCCGGCGGAAGCCAAAGGACAGCGGCTTGACCGCCCGGCTCATATAGTCCACGCCGAGCGCCTCACAGAACCTGCCGACGCGCGACGCACCGTTGTTGGAAAACACCAGCACGCGCAACCCAGCCTCGTGCAGCGCGCGTACAAAGGGCGCAAGTGTATCCGGCGGCAGCGCAGCCTTACGCGAAGCCAGCGTACCGTCCAGATCGATCAGAACGCCGCGCACCCCATGTTGCTGCAGCAGCGCGGGGGTAATATCATAAATAGATTCAAAAACGTAATCCGGGATAAGCTTGCTCATTCCTTCACTCCTGCGTTCTCACTTTTGGGATTGCTTCATATAGTGTAATAGAATTTGTCCAAAAAGTCCAGCGCAGCGCCGCAGCCGCGCGCCGCTGCCCGAACAAAAGGGAGTCGATCATGATGGTATATACGAAAAATCTGGTTCTGGTATGCACCGGCAAGGACACGGCGCGCGCGGCCGGACAAGGCATGCCCGTGCTGCACCTGTGTCTGGGCATCACACCGACCGGCGCACTGCAGCGGCTGCAGCTGCCGACCACTGAGGCGCGCTGCCTGCTTGGTCTGTGTGACCCACCGAAAGAGCTGGCCGATTGCAATGCCGAACGGCTAGCTGCCGATCTGGTTTTTGAGGCCCGGCGTACAAGTGCGCCCGGCGTCTTTGCCGATTTTGAACATGATACGCCGCGCGGGCGCATGCTGCTCGCTGCGTTTGACGCGGCACTGCATGAGGCGGGTATCCCGTTTTATGTCCCGCTCGCCTGCGGCCGCCAGCTGACGCACGCTGTGTTAACCACACCGACCGCACTGTCCGGCGGCAGCCTGACGGCTTACATCTCGTCCTTACAGGGCATCTACGGCGTGCCGCGCATCGCAGCTTTTCTGCAGCCGGTCTCGCAGGACTTCACCCTGCCCTCCAACACGCCGAACGGTAAAACGCTCACGTCTACCGAGCGCGATGCGCTGCTGACGCGCACAGGCGCACAGTCGTTCTTTTCGCGTGAGCTGTGTGCGAAATATTTCACCTACACCGACACGGACGGTCATGCGCACTTCGTGCTGTATGATGACGCATCGACCCTTGCAGCCAAGCTCGCGCAGCTGACAGGCTGCGGCGTGCAGACGGTGTTTGCGCTCTTTCCGGATGCGGCCGCGCTTATGGCGTCGTCGTGATCGGCGCCGCCTTGGCGCGCGTCAGCGACAGCAGGTCGGCAGGTGCACATTCAATCTGATAGCCGATCTTGCCCGCGGATACAATCACCGTCGGGATCTCCTGCACACTCGCATCAAACACAGTCGGAAATGCCTTTTTCATACCGACCGGTGAGCAGCCGCCGCGTACATAACCGGTAAGCCCGAGCAGCTCCTTGACGTGCACCATCTCGACCGACTTCTCCCCCGCAGCTTTGGCGGCCTTTTTCAGGTCAAGCTCCTTTGCCACCGGGATGACAAACACATGATACCCGCCCGACTTGCCACGCGCGACCAGCGTTTTGAACACCTGCTGAACGTTCTGCCCAAGCAGCTGCGCGACCGTCACACCGTCGACCGCTTCCTTGCCGTGGGGATATTCATGTGCGGTATAGGCAATTTTATGCTGTTCCAAAACACGCATCACATTGGTTTTATCCGAAGCCATTCTTCTCGCTCCAATCTGTGTTTCATACAAATAGTATAGCCTGTCTTTGTGCAGAATGCAAGAAACAGCAAAAGGGTTTCTCCTGTGGGAGAAACCCTTTTTTGCGTTACTTCGGTCTTGCAACAATAATGCGGATACGTCCGCCATTCTCCGTATCCTTATCGTAATAGCAGGTGATGTTGTATGCGTCGAAGTTATTGCGCAGTTCGGTCAGCGAGAGCATGTGGAGACGGTAGTATTGATGTCAAAAGTCAAAGAATAGGATAGCAAAAAAGTGTAGAAAACATGGGATTTCCGGGAGTCGGGGCTTGTCAAAGGACAGGTTTCGATTCCCGGATTTTTTCATTTTACGGGTAAGTGGGAACTGGTCTACTGTGGAAAATGACAGAGAGTTGAGTGGATAGGATAGATATTGGGTATGTTGTG
>DXDE01000044.1 GCA_019115615.1 Candidatus Agathobaculum merdavium
CGAGTACGATACCGTCCGCCGCGATGCACTTTTCGATGATCTCGTTAACGCCGTCATCGTTCTGCACGCAGCGCAGCGTATTATTATCCAGGCAATGATAGCAGGCCATGCACGGATGTACCTTTGAGCCCGGCTGGCAGACCTCAAACTCGATGCCCTCCTGCTCGAGTACCTTGCCGAGCACCTCGAGCATCTGCGCGCAGTTTCCGCCCTTGCGCGGCGAGCCGTTGATTGCTACTACTTTCATCTTTCTTGTCCTCCTTATATTTTTTATCCCCTTGGGGATCGGAACACCTCAGTCAATATGCTTCTGGTTCTCCAGTCGGTACAGGCGCATAACCACCAGCGTGTGATTGAGCTGCGGTCCCATCAGCAGGATCATACTGACGAAATACAGCCAGAGCATCAGCACGATGATCGCTGCCAGCGACCCATACAAGACCGAATAACTCGCCATGTTGTCCACATAGAACGAGAACGCCCACGAAACCAGCAGCCACGCTACCAGCGAGAACAGCGCGCCCGGCCACACCTCACGGAACTTGAGATGCAGGTTGGGCACGACGCGGTTAAACAGCATCAGGAACACAAAAATAAACGGGATGATAACCAGATAGCCGGTATCATGCGTGAAATTCAAGACTGCCTGCGGAATCGGTACAAACTGCGGCAGCAGACGGATGATCGTATTGCCCGCAACCACCAGCACAAAGCTGCACACAAGCGACACAAGAAAGCCCGCCGTAATGCCGAACGAAATCAGCACATCGCGCACCATACCGCGCGCAACCTCAACATGGTAAATATCGTTGACCGTACGCATCATGGAACGCACCGCGCGCGACAGGAAATACAGCGTCAGCACAATGCCGATCATCATAGGACTGACCGGCGGCGTTGCAGCCAACTGATCAAAATAGGATATAATCAGCTGCTGCAGCGTTTTCGGCAACACATCCAGCACGGTCTCTATGCTCTCCCGTGATAAGTGCAGCCGCGCAATCAGGGCGTTGATAAAGATCAGCAGCGGAAACATGGAAAACAGCAGAAAGTATGACAACTCCGCCGCTGCCTGCGGAATACCATCGGAAAAATAACGGTACACCATGCGCTTGACGAGGTAGAAGAAACGGTTTTGTCCGTTCATGGCGCCCTCCTTTTCCTCTCTGTACAATCGTTTTTACTATTGTACCAGCTTTTTTTGCGTTTTACAACTTGCGTTTTGCCGCCCGCTGGTGTATACTAAAGAAAATAGAACATTTGTTCTTGTTCGGAGGGATGCCCATGCGTGCTGACCGTGCCGCAACCTGTTGCTTTTCCGGCTACCGTGCTGAAAAAATGCCTTTCCCGGCGAACGATCCCCGCGCCGATGCGCTGATGGATGCGCTCGATCAGGCGGTCTCAAACGCCGCCGCGCAGGGCTATACCGCCTTCCTGTCCGGCATGTCGACCGGCTTCGACCTGTGGGCAGCTGAAGCCGTGCTGCGCGCACGGGAGCAGCTGCCTGTGCAGCTGCTGTGCGCCGTGCCGTTCGATCAGCAGGCCGACCACTACACCCCGGACTGGAAGCGCCGCTTTAACCATTGCCTGCTCGCAGCCGATCAGGTGTTTGCGCTCTCCCGCCGATACTATAACGGCTGTTATGCCGCGCGCAACCGCTTTATGGTGGAATCCTCTTCCCTGCTGATCTGCTATTTTGACGGCAAGCCGGGCGGTACCGCACAAACCGTGCGCATGGCGCGCGAACACGGACTGGATATCATCAATCTGGCGGACAGACAGCTTTCTCTGCTGTGACATAAAAAATCCCTCCGGTACATACCGGAGGGATTTTGATTGATTGGGATTAGTCGACCTTGACCGTCCAGCCCAGCTCATCGGGCATCGTGCCCCACTGGATGCCGGTCAGCGTGTCATACAGCTTGTGCGTGATCTCACCGATCTCGCCGTTGTTGATGTAGGCCACATCGCCTTCGTAGCGCAGCTCGCCAACCGGCGAGATGACCGCTGCGGTGCCCGTACCGAACACTTCTTCGAGCTTGCCTTCCTTGGAGGCTTTCATCACGTCAACGATCGGCAGGCGCTCTTCGGACACCGGGATACCCCAATGCTTGAGCAGGTCGATGCAGCTCATGCGGGTGACGCCCGGCAGAACCGTGCCCACACAGGGCGCGGTGTAGACCGTGCCGTCAATCTTGAAGAAGCAGTTCATCGAACCGACTTCCTCGACATACTTGTGCTCAACGCCGTCCAGCCACAGGGTCTGCTCATAGCCGAGGTCATGCGCCTTGACCTGCGAAATCAGGCTGGCCGCGTAGTTGCCGCCGCACTTGGTAAAGCCGGTGCCGCCCGGGCAGGCACGGGTGTACTCGTCCTCGACGAAGATCTTAACCGGGTTGATGCCGGTGGAATAGTACGCGCCGACCGGCGAGCAGATGATGATAAACTGGTGGGTCTTGGACGGACGCACGCCAAGGTGCGGCTCAGTCGCAATGACAAACGGACGGATATACAGGCTGGTGCCCGGCTGATGCGGCACCCAGTCCTTCTCGACCGACACAAGCGCCTTGACCGCCTGTACGAAATCCTCAACCGGCAGGCTGGGCAGGCACATACGGTGGTTGGTGTTGATCATGCGCTCGGCGTTCTTGTCCGGGCGGAACAGCTGGATCGAGCCGTCCGGCGTACGGTATGCCTTCATGCCCTCGAAGGACTCCATGGCATAGTGCAGCACCATTGCCGCAGGATCAAGCGACAGCGGCGCATACGGGACGATGCGCGCGTCGTGCCAGCCCTTTTCCTCATCATGGTCAATGACCAGCATGTGGTCGGTATAATAAATACCGAAACCCAGATTGTTTTCGTCCGGCTTGGGCTTTTTGTGGTCTGTCAGCTGTGTTCTGATCTGCAGCATGGTGGATTCACTCTTTTCTTTATGATTTTGTTCCCTTTCATTATAGCACTTTGCCAAGATAAAGCAAGGCGTTTTTTCCGGCAGAGGATGACAAACGCAGCCCGGTTTGCTATAATAAATTGTATGATTTGTTGAAAGGAGGTTTTGCCATGCGTTTCCGGCTGAAAAAGCTGCTGAGCGTGCTGCTGTGCGCTGTGCTGCTTGTTGCGCTGCTGCCCGCTCCCGCCGGGGCTTTGACGCTGACTGCGGTCAACGACACGCTGCTGCCGCTGTCCGACGGCACCATGCCGACCCGCATGGGCGGCGAGCTGTATGTGCCGTACAGCGTGTTTACCTCGCTCGGCGTGTCCGCCTCCAGCGAGGAAGGCGTGCTGAACCTATCCTCCGCTGGGCAGACACTCAGCTTTTCGCTTGACGAAGGCTATGTCTATGACCAAAACCTCAACAGCTACTCCACACCGGCTTATGGCATGAATGGCACGACCTATGTGCCGGTCAAGCTGTGCTGCGGCATGTTTGGGCTGAGTTATTCCACCCTCTCCGCGTATGGTGAGACTGTGCTGCGCATTACGGACGGTTCCGCACAAAGCGATTCCAGCTTTGTAGAAAACAATTCCAGTGCAATCGAAAATGCGATCAATACATATAAGGGCATCTCCCCCTCGCAGTCCACCGAACCGACGCAGCCCACCAAGCCAACCGAACCGCCGATCCCTGAGGTTGAAGAAAAACCGACGCATAAACCTGCGCGTGTATACCTCACATTCTACGGCGCACCCAATACCAGTGCCACCCCGGGCATATTGGACGCATTGAAGGACGCGAACCGCACCGCGGCTTTCTTCCTGCCGACCGATACATCCCTCTGGCCGGACGATATCATCCGCCGCATTGCCGCAGAGGGACATACCTTCGGGCTGCTGCTCAGCGCGGACGGCAATACCTCGGCTGATAACCTGCTTGCCTCGCTCTCTGCCGCCAATGAGCGGCTCACCCTGCTGACCGGCCTCTCCGCCCGCATCGTATCCAACGACGGCGGCTGCGACAAATTAACCGAAGCCCAGCGCAACGCACTGATTGAAGCGGGCTACCGCCTTTGGGATTCCACGCTCGACGCGGGTGATGATACACAGTCCGCCGCACGCGCCTATGCTACGACCGCGCAGCACTTCGCCGCCACCGACGCGACCATCGTACTGCGGTTGCACCACAGCAAGAACAGCGCGCAGACGACCGAACTGCTGACCGGTTACATGGCGCGGCAAGGCATCCCCTCCCCGCGCATCACACTGCGCGTGACGCCCATCAACGCTGCATCCGATACCAGATAAACATCACTCCCGCAAAACGCAAAACAGGCCGCTCTACGCGGCCTGTTTTTCTGTCCCTGCGCGGGACAGTAAAAAACGGAAGCCATATCCTTGGCTTCCGTTCATTTTTTCCATTACAGCACCTTGCTGAGGAAGTCGATCGTGCGTGGCTCTTTGGGGTGATTGATAACCTCATCAGGCGTGCCCTCTTCCACGATGTAGCCGCCCTCCATAAAGATAACACGGCTGGCAACCTCGCGTGCAAAACCGATCTCGTGCGTGACAACGACCATCGTCATGCCTTCCTTGGCCAAGCCCTGCATAACCTGCAGAACCTCGCCGACCATCTCCGGGTCGAGCGCCGAGGTCGGCTCGTCAAACAGCATGATATCCGGGTTCATTGCAAGCGCACGCGCAATCGCGACACGCTGCTTCTGACCGCCGGACAGCTGCGCCGGGAAAGCGTCCGCCTTGTCCGCAAGGCCGACGCGCTTCAAAAGCCGCATAGCGTTCTCGCGCGCCTCTTCCTTGGTGGCTTTTTTCAGTTCGGTCGGTGCAAGCATCATGTTGCCCATAACGTCCAGATTGTTGAACAGGTTGAACAGCTGGAACACCATACCGACGTTCTCACGCACCTTGTTGATATCGGTATGCTTGTCCGTGATATCGTAACCGTCGACAATGACCGTGCCGCCGGTGATCTCCTCGAGGCGGTTGAGGCAGCGCAGGAAAGTCGACTTACCCGAACCGGACGGCCCGAGGATAACGACGACCTCGCCCTCATGGATGTCGATCGAAACGTCCTTGAGGACTTCCAGATCGCCGAAATTCTTTTTTAAGTGGGAGACGTGAATCTTCGCCTGCTTATTATTCTCTGCCACGGTTCAGCCTCCTCTCCATAACCTTTGCGAAACGGGACAGGATCGTAATCACGATCAAATACATCACCGCAACGATGCTCCAAACCGCAAACGAGTTGAAGGTGATCGCCACGACGTTCTTCGAGGTGTTGACCAGCTCCGGGAAGCCGATAACAGACAGAATCGAGGTATCCTTGAGCGTAATGATGAACTGGTTGATGATCGACGGGATCATCGTGCGGATAGCCTGCGGCAGCACAACCTTGCGCATCGCCTTCCAGTACGGCAGGCCAAGGCTGCGCGCAGCCTCCATCTGTCCCTTGTCCACGCTCTGGATACCGGCGCGGATGATTTCCGCCATGTAAGCGCCGCAGTTGAGCGCCAGACAGATCGTACCGGCCTGCAGCGCGGTCAGCGTAACGCCCTTGACACCCAGAATATTCTGGAACAGGTACGGCACGCCGAAGAATACATAAAACGCCAGAACAATCATCGGTACGCCGCGGATCACATCGACGAAGATCGTCGAAATGACGTTGCAGGCGCGGTTTTTCAGCACGCTCAGCAGGCCGAAAAACAGGCCGAGGATACATGCAAAAAACAGGCCGCATAACGCCAGCAGCAGCGTCTGTCCCATCGCCTGCAGCAGCAGGGGCCCATAAACGGTGAGGATTTGGATCACAGATCAGAACTCCTTTCAAAAATTAGGGGGCGCCGGATCAAACCAGTGCCCCCTGAAAATGCAGGTCGATCCGCTGCGATCAGCCCAGATATTTGGCGATGATCTCGTCGTACTTGCCGTTCTCCTTGATGTTGGCAAGGCCGGCGTTGAACAGGTCGATCAGCTCCTGATTGTCCGGATTGAAGATCGCAAAGCCATAGGGCTGGCCTTCGTTTGCGGTATCTTCCAGAATCTTAAGCGCAAGGTTGCCATCCTTGATGGAAGCCGCCATAACCGGCGTATCTTCGAAGCAGGCAACCGCCTGGCCGCCAAGAACCGCCTGATACATCGTGGGCGAATCCTCAAAGTAGGTGATGGTGAAGCCGTATTCGTCCTTCAGGCTCTCAGCATAAGTCGCGCCCTGCGTACCGGTCTTGACGGCAACCGTCTTGCCGGACAGGTCTTCAAAGCCCGCGATATCGGAATCCGCCGCAACCGTCATGGTCTGGGTGGTCTGATAGTAGCCATCCGAGAAGATCCAGCCGCTCTCCTTGCGCTCGTCGGTGATGGACGCGCCGGCGATCATGCCGTCCGCCTGACCGGACTGGCAAGCCGCGATAGCCGCATCCCAACCGAGGGACTTGATCTCATAATCGAAACCCTGATCCTCCGCGATCGCAGCAACGATATCCACGTCGATGCCAACGAAATTGCCGGAAGCGTCGGTGTACTCAAAGGGCTTGAAGACGGTGTCGGACGCGATAACCCAAGTCTTGCCGTCGCCGGAAGCATTGGAATCGTTCGCCGCATCGTTGTTCGCGTCGGTGGACGTGTTGCCGCCGCAAGCCGCGAGACCCAGTGCCAGCGTCGCCGCCATCAGCAGAGAAAGTGCTTTTTTCATGTGTGTGACTCTCCTTTTCTTTTTCTTCCCCTTTGCCCCACATGCACAAATTTTATACATGCAACGCATCGGTCATAGAAGACAACAGGCGATGGAGGTATCCAGACAACCGCCATCGCCCATCATGCCAAGGTTTATTATAGCGTAAAAACAAGTTTTCGTCAAGCGTATCGCCTGTTTATGGTAAAAGCCGTATCAAATCCGCTCTGCCGCCCGCAGGATTTCTTCGAGCGCAAAGTCAATGCCCAGCAAGCTGGTATTGAGCGTCAGGTCGTAGTTGGTCGCATCGGCATAGTGACGGCCGGTGTAGTGGGTGCAATATGTACTGCGTGTTTTGTCGACCGCCTTGATGTTCGCCCGCAACTTTTCCGGATCGACGTCCTCCATCATACCAAGCATACGATCGTAGCGCCATTCAAAATCCGCATGGACGAACACACGCAGGCAGTGGTCGAATTCACGCAGGATATAGTCCGCGTTGCGGCCGACGATGACACAGCTCTCCTTATCCGCGATCTCACGGATAGCCTTGACCTGTGCCTCCCACAGTTTGTCGCTCAGGGGACGGTTATAAAAATCAAACAGGCTCTGCGTCAGGCCGAAGCTGGTCGGCACGCGCTCATCCCACTTGCGCACCTGCGCGGGGGTCAGACCGGCGGACGCCTTGGCCGTGAACAGGATCAGATCCTTATTGTACAAGGGGATGCCCAGCGCCTCAGCCGTACGGCGGCCGAGCTCGCCACCGCCCGCACCAAACTGCCGGCTGATGGTAATGATCTTTCTCATGTGGTGTTCCTCCTGATTTTCCAAATGCAGCAGCCGCGCCGCCGCATCTTTCTTGCTTCTATTATAGCCGACCGGCGGCGGAAACGCAAGCGCGCGCCGCAGCGCAAACGAACAGGCCGCAAAAGCGGCCTGTTTTCTCAGATGCGTTTGCGGATGTGCTCGAGCGCGCCCTTCTCCAGCCGGGACACCTGCGCCTGCGAGATATGAATCTCGTCCGCGACCTCCATTTGCGTGCGTCCCTCGAAAAAGCGCAGGCGGATGATGCGTTTTTCCCGTTCGCTCAGGCTATCTATAGCCTCGCGCAGCGCGATACTCGCCAGCCACTGCTCGTCCGTATTCTTGTTGTCGCCCACCTGATCCATGACACAGACCGTGTCTGTCCCATCATGGAACACCGGCTCAAAGAGCGAAACCGGGTCAAGGATCGCGTCCAGCGCGAGCACGACCTCCTCCTTGGGCATATCAAGCGCCTTGGACAATTCGATGATATCCGGCTCACGCTGGTGCTCCCGCACAAACGCTTCCTTGGCCTGCAAGGCTTTATAAGCGGTGTCACGCAGGCTGCGCGACACGCGCAGCGCGCTGTTGTCGCGCAGATAGCGCCGGATTTCCCCTATGATCATCGGCATGAACATGCAAAGTCGAAATGCAGCTATCCTGCGGTCTGCTGCACTATTTCCGCACCTTCAATGGTGTAAAATACCTCGATCTTATCATTTTGCAGCACGATTTTTTGCACACAGGCACGCACGAGCGCCTGCTTTTCCGCGTCAGTCAGATTGTCCCAGCATGCGCCGATCGTCTCGAGCGCCTGCCGTGCTTCGTCCCGTTTGTCCTGCTGCTCAGCCTGCTGCGCCTGCCGCAGCGCCTGCTCTGCGCGTTCACAGGCCGCGCGCTCGCGCGTGATTGCGTCACGCAGGGTATCGTCCTCGGCCTCAGCAAACAGGCTGTACAGCCGACGCAGGCGGCGGCGTGCCCGTTCGAGCGCGCGGCGGCGCTCCTCTGCTTCGACCCTGTTGCCGGGCGGCGGCGCGGGCTGCGCGGCCAGCCGCGACAGGTCGCGCACGACCACCTGCTCGACCTCACGCGCCATCACGCCCCGGTTGGGGCAATTTTCGTCATGCACCAGATGTGGCTTGGACTTGTCTCGCGAATAGCAGACCAACTTATCCCCGGCTCCACCCCACTTCTGATAACGCATTTTGGCACCGCAGTGACCGCAGACCAGCAGACCGGTCAGCAGCTTGTTCCCTACTGCCGCACGCGGCTTGTCCAACCGCAGCAGGCGGCGCTGCACGCGCAGGAATGTGTCACGGTCGACCAGCGGCTCATGCCGTCCGGGGTAGCGCTCACCCTTATAGATGATCACACCCGTGTTGCTTTCACGCAGCAGGATCTGCCGCACCAGATGTTCATACGGCACCCCAAGCTCACGTGCGATACGCCCGGTCGACTGGCCTGCGAGATAGCGCGCATACATCTCGCGCACAGTCGGCGCGTCCGCATTGGGCACCAGAATCCCCTTTGCCGGATCATAGTCATAGCCGAACGGTGTTTTGCCGCCGCCCGGCCAAAAACCCTGCTTGACGCGCTCGACCATGCCCATGCGCGTGCGCAGAAAAATATTTTCTCGTTCCAGCTGCGCAAACGCAGATAAAATGCCAATCATTGCGCGGCCATACGGGCTGCCCGTGTCGATATTCTCATTGATGGACACGAAATCCACGCCATGCGGCAGGAACACATCCTCAATGAGGTAAAGCGTGTCCTTCTGGCTGCGGCTCAGGCGGTCAAGTTTGTAGACCACAACGCGCTCGACCGTCCCGCCGCGGATCGCCTCAACCAGCTCGGTAATCGCCGGGCGCGACAGGTTGGAACCGGAAAACCCACCGTCTACATAGCGCTGAAACGCAGTCAGCCCCTTCATGCGGCAGTAAGCCTCAAGCTTCTCTGCCTGCGCGGCCAGCGAATAGCCTTCGTCGGCCTGCGCTTCAGTCGAAACACGCAGGTATAATGCGGTGTGTTTCATGTGTTATCCTTCCCCAGACCGCTTCCCTCCGCATCCAGTATAACAGAGGGTGCAGCGTCAGGCAATGGAAGCGGCTGCCTGCTGCGCGCCGCGCCCAGCAGCGCGCCCACGCCCTCGCGGTCGAGCAGCAGCGGCGGCATCACGCCGTGCAGGCGTTTGCCGTTCAAATAGCGGATGATTTGCATATTTATCCCTCCTTTTCATCCCTATTCTGCCCGTTTTGTCCGCGTTCCAGTCCTGATAAGCCCCGTTTCAAGAATTACTCAAAATCTACCCAAAATAATGCTTGTGATGCAACAGAAGCGGGTGTATAATGGGGATAGAATGGTTTGTCCGCGGCCACCTCTGGGCCGGACAAATACTGAAAATGGAGGAGAGTGCAACATGTTTGAAAATCTGATTGCCACGCTGAAAGCTGACAAGCGCAAGATCGTATTTACCGAAGGTCCGGACCCGCGTATTCTGGAGGCTGCCGCGCGTCTGAAGAAGGACGGCCTGCTGGATTCCATCCTGGTCGGCAACGTAGACGAGGTTAAGGCTGCGGCGCAGGCCGGCGGTTTTGACATCGAAGGCATGGAGATCATCGATCCCGCGACCTATCCCGAAATGGATGAAATGGTTGCCAAGATGGTCGAGCTGCGCAAGGGCAAGATGACCGAGGAGCAGTGCCGCGCGGCGCTCTCCAAGGGCAACTACTTCGGCACCATGCTCGTTAAGATGGGCAAGGCGGACGCCCTGCTCGGCGGCGCTACTTACTCCACCGCGGACACCGTCCGTCCCGCGCTGCAGATCATCAAGACCAAGCCGGGCAACAAGATCGTCAGCTCCTGCTTCATTCTGCGCCGCGACGCGAAGGACGGCGGCGACGAGATGTACGCGATGGGCGACTGCGCGATCAACATCAACCCGGGCGAGGACGATCTGGTTGAGATCGCGATCGAGACCGCCAAGACTGCCAAGGCGTTCGGCATCGACCCCAAGGTCGCGATGCTGTCCTACTCGACCAAGGGCTCGGGCAAGGGCGAAACCGTTGACATGATGAAGAACGCCACCGAAAAGACCAAGGCTGCCGCTCCGGATCTTGCGGTGGACGGCGAGCTGCAGTTTGA
>DXDE01000045.1 GCA_019115615.1 Candidatus Agathobaculum merdavium
GGGGAGAATAGGCGCGGTACAATCTTTCGTAATCCAACTCCTCCAACACCGCGCTTACCAGCCGGACAGGTGCGTTCTCCGGTATCATCTTTTCGCAATTCAGCGCAAGTACCAGTTGACCTCGCCGCTCATATACGTTACACTGGTCTTGCTTTGGTGTTGTGTTCACAAACTAAGCCTAAAGCAAAAAGGCAGGCAAGGCAACCCTTTTCGGGCTGCCCTGCCTGTCTTTTTTTCTTTGGCCTATTTTGCAACAGGCCCTTTTTCCGTCCAATATCCGTTTAACGCCTTCTATAAGTCTCTGCTCAAGGATTGCCGCCGTCAAAATGCCTTTGTCTGATCCATGCCGGAAGTTCACGGATCGACTGCAGCACATCGTCTGCACCTGCGTCCAGAAAAGTCTGCCGCGCCTTAGCGCAAGCTTCCGCACGGTCCGCCAGAGAAAGCGCTTCAAATTCCGCCTGCGTCAGCCCCAGCACGCTGCTGCCTTCCATCACGCCAAGCGACAGCACACCGGCCTGCTTTCCTTCTCGAATATCGGATACCGTGTCTCCCACTTTGATGACTTCACGCACATCCGCGATACCGAGCTGCTGCATATTGCGGAAAATCATGTAAGGGTACGGACGGCCAAAACCGTCGACGCTGTCCGGGCTGCACCAATAGTCTGGAGCATAGCCCTGCCGTGCAGCCTCCGGCACAACGACCGCCATCATGGAATCGGTATAGCCGGTCGTCGAGCCGATTTTCAAGCCCATTTCACGCAGCTGCCCCACGGTATCAATCACATCCGGTTTTGGGACAGCATAATCAGACAGGCTCTCCATCAGTTTTTCTTCAAACACGCGGTAAATCGCCTCAACATCAGCTTCCTCCGCCGCTTTTCCGGTGCGCTCCTGCCACTGCGCCGCAAGGCGCTCCATCCGCAGCATCGTGCGGATATGGTCGCGTTTGAGCATGCCCATGGGCGCGCGGATCTCGTCGATTGTTGGCTGCACCCCAAAAGCACGGAAGGCTTTGTCAAAAGCCGCGACCGGTGCAAAACAGCCATAATCGACCGTCGTACCCGCCCAATCGAGCACCACCAGCTTCAGCTTGCCCATTTTCCTGCCTCCTTCAAAAAATCCGCCATGATTGCGGCGAGTTTTTCAATATCCTCCACATAAATCTCGCCGATATTGCCGACACGGAAGGTATCCGCCTGCATCACCTTACCCGGATAAAGCACATAGCCGCGCGCCTTGATATAGTCATACATCTCCTGGAAGGTAAACGCACTGCCCGCAGGATAGAAAAAGCTGGTGATAATCGGCCCCTGCACGGAAAAGTCCAGATAAGGACGGAAGCCCAGCGCGCCCAGCCGCTCGGTCAGCAGGTGCTGATTAGCTGCGTAGCGCGCAGCACGGGCGGGGATGCCGCCTTCCTCCTCCAACTCTTCCATCGCCTTGGCAAATGCCAGCACAACATGGGTCGGCGAGGTGAACCGCCATTTGCCGTCCTTCTCCATCGTTTTCCACTGGTCATACAGATCCAGGCTGAGCGAACGCGCCCGCCCTTCGCTCTGTTCCAGCAGAAGGCGGCGCGCAAGGATAAAGGAAAATCCGGGCACACCTTGAATACACTTGTTCGCGCTCGAGATTAAAAAGTCAATCCCCCAGCTCGCGACCGGAATATCCACACCGCCAAAGCTGCTCATCGCATCGACGATGAACGTCCGGCCAGCTGCCTTGACTACCTTGCCGACCGCCTCGATATCGTTCAAAATGCCCGAGGTTGTTTCGCTGTGCACCATCGCAACATGGGTGATCGCATGATCCTCGCGCAGCAGCCGCGCAACATGCATCGGGTCGGGCTGTTTGTTATCCGCCTGCCGATAGAGCACAAAACACAGGCCGGCATGCCGCGCAATATCCGCCATGCGCAGGCCATACGCGCCGTTGGCGCAAATCAGCAGCTTATCCCCACGTCCAACAACGCTGGTCAGCACGGACTCGACGCCAAAGGTGCCGCTGCCCTGCATAAGCACCGCCGTGTATTCCGGTTCGGACACATGCGCCAGCGCCAGCAGGCCTGCGCGGATACGCTGTGTGATCGCCTTATAGTCGTCATCCCAAGTGCAATGGTCAAACAGCATTTCTTGCTTGACCGTATCGGTCGTCGTCAGCGGCCCGGGTGTGAGCAGCTTATAATTATGGTTCATATTTATTCTCCTTTGGTCTGATGCAAAGGAGGCGCGCCGCGCCCCCTTTGGAACAACTCTTCTTATTTGCAGGCTTCGCTCAGCGCCTGATGCTGCTGGAGCAGGTCAACCGTCAGCTTTTCCGGGAAGGTCTTGGGATAGGCCGACTTGTTCGCCGCGTTGGTTTCCTCCCCCTCATAAAGCGCGTTGGGATAATAGGTCTGCAATTCCTCACGGCTGTTCTCAATGATGCACTTTGCCATTTCCATTGCCTTGGGGTTGGTGTTCTCGCCCTTATCCAGCACGGACACAGACTCGGTCAGCGAGAAGTTGCCTTCCGTCGGGTCGACATAGTCGATCGGCAGGCCGTCCGCCTTGTCGGCCACTGCCTGCTGGCGCAGGCCAAAGCCCACGGCGACCTCACCCGCGCGGCACTTTTTCAGCGGGCCGGAGCCGGACGATTCGATGTGGTCACCCGCGTTGGCATAGATGTCGGTCAGGACATCGCGCGCACCATCCTCACCGTACGCAGAGATCAGCGCCTGAATGAGCAGCCATGCGGTCGAAGAGGACTGCACGTCGGTTACAGATACCATGTCCTTATAAACCGGATCGGCCAGATCCTTCAGGCAGGTAGGCATCGGCAGGTTGTTTTCTGCCAGCACCTCGGTATTGACAATGATCGCGCCCTCCTGGCTGGTGATCGGCGCACAGTAATCCGGGAATTCATCGATGGTATTCACTTCGAATTCCAGCGGTAAAAACATATCGTTCTGCTCCTGCGCGCTTTCCGAATAGAAGGTCGACATGGTGACCAGATCGGCCTCCAGATTGGTTCCCTCCGCGAGCAGCTTGCCACCCAGTTCGGAAGTGCCGAAGACCTGGAAGCTATACTGACCTGCATAACCGTTCGCATCAAGCGCGTTTTTCATTGCGGTGACCGCTTCGTCATCCGCGTTGGAGTAGATGACAACTTGTGAAGCACCCCCCGCGCTGGCAGACGAACAGCCGGTCATAGAGGCACAGCTGCCGGCAGCGATCACACCGGCAAGCATCATGGCAGCAATACGTTTCATAGGTTTGAATTTCCTTTCTTTGTGAAATGATTTGACAGTTTTGCGATGCGCCAGCGCGGAGAAAACCGCACGGGCGATCAGGTTGGTGAACAGGATCAGCAGGGACAGCACAAACACCTCATTGAATTTGTTGACATACTGCAGCTGCTTGATCTTGGTCGTGATGACCATAGTGCGTGCACCGGCGATAAAGATCAGTGCCGAAACAGTAACCATGGCGTTGATAAAATAGTAGCTAAACACCTCGAGCAGGCTGGATGCCGCATTGGGTGTGACTACACGGGTAATGGTTTTGATCCAGCTGTCGCCCATCAGCCGGGCGGTGGTTTCCCACCCTGCGTTCATTTTGGAAAGCGCGTTTTTCATCATCAGATAGGGCGTGGAGAAAAAGTGGATGATATTACACACGATCATCAGTGCGAAAGTGTTCTGCAGGCTGGTGCCCGAAAAGCTGAACAAAAACGCAAGGCCGAGCACCATGCCGGGGATGGTATTGGTCACCAGCGCGATCGCTTCGATGACCCGCTTGCAATAGCGGTGCACCGTGGAGCGCGCGGTAATCAGCGCCGCGCCGTATGCGATCAGAGTGCCAAACAGCGCCGTCAGCAGGGCGACAAACAGGGAGTTTTGATACACGGTGAGCAGTTCGCTGTCCTGCAGCACGGCAAGCACATGCTCAGTGGTAAAGGTGACCCGGTATGGCCACTCCTCAACCATCGGCACGACAAAGATCACCGCAAAGATCGCGAGGATCGCAACCGACAGGATTGTCCCAACCGCACCCCAGCTGGTGTCGCGCACCGGATTGCGCCGCAGGTCGGCGGCGGAAATGCGGTTATAGCGGATATTCAGCCGGTCGAGCAGCTGCAGCAGCACAATGCTCAGGATGCTCGGCAGCAGCATCACCATTGCGACGACCGCACCCTTGTTGAAATCGGGCACTGCGCCAAGCATCTGGTTATAAAGCACGGTGGCAATGACCTCGTACCGTCCGCCGACCGAAGCCGGGATGCCAAAGTCGGTAAAGCACAGGAAAAAGGATTGCAGGAACGCGCCTGCCAGCGTGCCGAGCAGCGGACGCAGCACAGCGATACGGAAGGTCGCCAGCTGGCTGTCGCCCATCAGTTTGGAAACGGTGATGGTCTTTTTATCGATAAAGCCCATCGTATTGTGGATCAGCAGGAAGGCGACCGGCACCGTGTAAATCACGTAGCCGAGCAGCAGCCCTTGAAAGCCGTAGATGTCAAACAACTGAAAACCGAGCAGACGGGTGATCAGTCCCTGCTTGCCAAAGGAATAGATGATGGCAAAGCCATAAGTGATGGTTGGCAGGAACATCGGCAGGGTCGCGACACCTTGCAGCGTACGCTTAAAGCCGGTCGGCAGGCCGGTATAATGCACCGCATAAGCCAGCGCAAATGCGATCACCGTCGCGATACAGGCAGCTGCACCGGACACGGCAAAGCTATTTGCAAGCGCCTGCCCAAAGCCCTTCTGCGCCAGCACTTCGCTGTAGAAAGCCGTGGTAAAGCCGCCCTCCCAAAAGGATTTGACCAGCAGCCGCACCGCCGGAATCAGCAGAAATGCAGCGAAGATAACGGTCACGGCGATAAAAACCGCTTTGATCTCGGTGTTTTTTCTCTGCATGACGTTACACCGCTGCAGCGCACGGGCCGCCGAACAACGCATAGATATTGTTGCGCTTGATCTCGAGCTGGCTCAGGATGAATTTCTTGACAAACTCGTTTTCTGGACGATGGACAATGTCCTCTGGACGGGCATACTGCGAGATGCTGCCGTTTTCGATGATCAGCACGCGGTCGGACAGGGTCAGTGCTTCTTCCGGATCGTGGGTGACGATCAGCGTTGTCAGGTGGAATTCTTTTGCGATCATCTGGATGCGTTCCTTGATGGATTCCTTGATCACGCCGTCGAGCGCTGACAGCGGTTCGTCGAGCAGCAGGATGCGCGGCTTCATAACCAGCGTGCGCGCCAGCGCAACGCGCTGCTTCTGACCGCCGGAAAGCTGGTCGATGCGCTTATTCAGGTGATCACCCAGCCCCAGCAGCGTGATCATATCCTGCACCTCGGCTTCCGTCGAAATGCCGGGCTTGTTGCGCAGTCCGTAGGTGATGTTCTGGCGCACATTCAGATTCGGAAACAGGGCGTAATCCTGAAATACGATGTTAAAGCCGCGCTTTTCCATCGGCATGCGGGTCAAATCCTCAT
>DXDE01000046.1 GCA_019115615.1 Candidatus Agathobaculum merdavium
AGTGGCGAACCAGTAGCTCACGCACATTCTGAATGCCGCAGGTCTCCTGCAATGCCGCGTCAATCTCTGCGGGAGTTTTCCCTTGACGGATCTGCTCAGCGATTTCAAGGATACCGTATTGCCCCAGCAGTTGGATCAAGCGGGTTCTGCGCATCACGTCTCCAAAATTTTCATATATTTCATCTTCGCTGCAGGAAAACTGTCGCGCATCAGATAACAAATCCCGTAGCTCGTGCAAGTCAATTGCGGCGATTTTTTTCAAAGTTTCCCAATCCCGCGTTTCCAGCTGAGCAAAGCCCTCACACACTTTGGCGCAAACAGGCAGCACTGTAAAGATCAGACGATTCATCCCAGCACTTTTCATAATGGAGTCCGAGACAGGCAGCGCGGCCTGTCTCGGGGGATCTTCGTCAAAAACATTCCAAATCCCGGTGGAATCCACCTTGGTTAAAATTCCGACCGAGTTGATAGGAGACATCCCGCTGGAAGCGCTGCCTTGGAATCCCTGAAGGATATCCTGATCGAAGCCCCGTGCTGTATGGCTGAAGGCATAGATCACCGCATCTGCCATTCCCGCTTCATAGAGGGTATTCTCAGAGCCCTGTATGGACAAAAAATCCAGCGTGTTTTGTGCATCGGTTCCATAGACAGAGTTCAGTCCCGGTGTATCAATAAATTCCATCGTTTTCAGAACTTCCGACGGATAGTGAATGACTAAATATTTGACGTCGTCGATACGGGGATTTTCAGCCTCGTAGGTACGCACAGACCATTTTCCCAGATCCTCAAACGGAGCGTCTGTTTGTTCCCCATTGCGGAAATAAATGGTCAGGGCGGGCGTTTCACCATATCGGAACCAGCAAACCGTATATGTGGTCTCAAGGTCACCGGTATAAAGAATATCCGCGTTCATCAGCGCGTTCAGAAAAGTCGATTTTCCCGCTTTCATAATACCGACTACCGCGACACGCAGAGGCTGCTCCAGACGGGCACGCAATTCCTTCAGGTCATCTGAAAAGGATGCTCCATCCGGACAGTCACAGCAAAGGTGCAGGGCGTTGTCCAACAGGCTGAGCATTTCTGACTTTAATGACATCTCCACCACTCCTATGCCTTGATGTACAGGATTACTTCCTGCGGACGCAATACCTCGCCACGAAAACGGTATCCTGGACGGAAGGTCTCAGCAATTTGTCCGTCCTGTTCCGGATTGAGAGCAGGTCTGGTTTCCACAGCGGCATGGAGCCGGCAATCAAAGGCACCCGTCTGCTCCATAATTTCTACACCCGCTCGCTCCAGAAGCTTCGCGGTTTCCTGAAGCTGCCCGTCTACCATTTGGGCCGCCGTTTTCTCATCGGGAGCGAAATTCCGAATCCAGTTCTTCCGCAGCATCAGATTGTCTCGCATGGCGATGATATCCTGTATCATTGCCAGCTGCCCAGCATCTGTGGAAACTTGAGGTGCGGGCTGCAATGTTTGAAGCTGTTGGCGAAGCTGCAGCAGCTCCTCTTCCTGCCGCTCTAAAATCCGCTCGTTTTCCTGTGCGTTCCAGAAGTCCAGATTGCGCTCTTTGGCAGTCTGAATTGCCTGTACCGCCTGAGCGTCCAACTCTTTCAGATAATCGTACAGCCCCCGATCCCGCAATAGAGTCTCCAGCCACCGCAGGGGGGCGGGAGCGGGCTCAACAGGAACCTGCTCTGCGGGTGTTCCGCATAGTTCAAACAGCTCGGTCAGATGATCCCGAAGCTGCATCATAAGCACATATCGTTCCTGCATGGCAAGCCGTCCTTTCCAGTGTCCAAATCATCAAAGGAATCCGTATGTAACCTCTGCCCCTTTCTCTGTCTCCTTGGCCGGTTCCGCTTTCGTGCTTTGGAGTTTCTCTCCGGAGCAGAAGCTGGCAACCGCTTCATCCAAACGCTCAAATTGCGCAAGCTGCTTCTGCAGCTGTGCAATCTGATCCTTCAGCTTTGCGGCAGCCTGCATATTCTCGTTCCTTGCCAAATCAATGTTTTTTTGGATTTTTGCGATATGCTCCCGCAACTCTTTCACGCGGAGCTTTAGCTGCTGCTCAAAGCCCGAAGTCATCGTAACGCGCAACTCCGCAATGGTGTTGCTGACCACGCGCGTCATTCCGGATACCGACGCTGTGATGTGTTGTGTCAGCGCCTTGCGAACAGTGCCGACATCCAACTCATCATATCTGCTCAACGCTTCCATGCAACCCTTGGTACCGCCAAGGAGTCCGCCTAAAGATAAACCATACGCTGCGCCAGCCTGGGCAAATTCGTACGCAAGAACAGGACCGCCTATGTAAAAGCCCAACATCCCGCCAGCTGCGCCTCCGATAATCATGCCCGCGGCGGATCCGCCCATGGAATTCATGGTAATTGTACGGCCCTTTTTAACCAGCTTATCCGACGTTTTCTTTTTAGTGAATTTGACTTGAAGCTCTCCTTCCGGTTTGAAATCCAGCTTATCCAAAATGTCCTGATTGACACTGAGTCCAAAATCGGATTGTTCTGTCTGCCGACGCACCTGTTCGGTAATCTTATCCGAAATGTTTTCCTGAATATCCAGCACCCCGCGGCTGAGCACATCGTTGACATTACTCAGCAGGCTGACGTAATTCGCTTTCCTGCAGATTTTGCTGCCCATCGCGGAGATCTGCTTGTCAACCAATGTCTGTGTTTCTGCCGCGATCTCCCGCTGCTGTGCGGAAACATCATTTTGCAGCACCGTAAAGAACAGATTCAATTCGCTTCGCCAGCCTGCGCTGCTGTCCTGCAGTGTTTCCAGCGCTGCAATCTTTTTGTTCAGCTCCTCCACCAGCTGGGGCGCAACGCCCTGACCGCTTCCCAGCAGCAGACACTGAGCCTTAAGATTATCCAGTATCTTTTCCAATTCCTCCCTGACAGCAGACAGATAGGGAGAGATCAGGATCTCGCCGCGCCGTCGGGCAATCGTTGTCCAAAGTTGTTCTTCCAGGGCTGCGAAGTTGCTGTTGGCGTACATAGTTTTGCTTCCGGTTTTGAGGAAACGCAGCTTGGCCATGCTGGAAACCGGAACGATCTGCACATCTTCGGCGGGAATCTCCAGCGCAGCACTGATCTTAGCGCGGTTATCCTCCAGAATGGCAGGATAATTTGCGTTCAGATCCTTCTTGGTCAGCGGATAGAGGATGTTTTGACAATAACGATAGCCGCGTTTGAGAAAAATCAGCTCACTTTCGGTCATGCCAGAGTCGGCGTCACAGACAAACAGAAGCAGATCCGCATTGGGAAGAAAGCTGTAGGTGGTTTCAGCGTGTTCCACATTCAAACTGCCCACACCGGGGGTATCCACGAAAACTACGCCCTCCCGCAGCAATTCGTTGGGAATAAAGGCGTTCAGCAGCTGAACATTTTTATAATTGCTTGGGTTTCCCTGCTCTGAAACGTAATCCGGAATCCGCTCGCGGGTGATGGCTTCGATACGATAGCCTTGTTCATGCGTCGCATCCTGGATATACGCCTCGATTTTTTCCTGCTCGCCGTACTGCACAATGGTCACCACATTGGTGCATACATTGATGTCCACAGGAAACAGGGGCTGCGCCTCGTTCAGCAAAGCGTTGAGTAGGGAGGATTTTCCGCGCCGGGCCTCTCCTGCCACCACGACCATCAGTTTCTTCTTCTGAAAGGCATCGATCTGCCCCTGAATGCTGCCAGCTGCCACCTCAAATCCCAGGTTTTTGGCAAGGGCGCCGCTTTGCTCCATCAATTGGAGGGCGCTGCGGTTCAGTTCAAAGAAAGTCGCCATATTCACCGGCCTCCTTACAGCTGACAAAAGTAGGAGTAAAATTTCTTGTTGATACGCAGATACTGGGGATAGTGGCAGGGTTCCATCAGCTTGGAAAACAGTTCGATCATCTGAGTCTCCGCGGCAAAGGGCTTCTTTTCCAGAATCGCAGCCACCATCTGGTCGTAGAAATCATAAAGCTGCCTGCAGAGTGTCTGGTACTCGGTTCCGGACTTGACGTCTGCCAGCGCCTCATGCTTGAAATAGCCCGCGGGTTTGGAATAATCCAAATCATCCCAGTCGCGCTGGTTGGGATAGATGGTAAAATCCATCAGGCGGTCAGGGTTGCCCACCGGAAGGGTCACTGAGCAGTAGAGCGGATACAGCGCCACCCGACCATCGTGAACCGCACGATTGTAATAGGGGATGGTGATGCAGAGCGTCTTGTTGATCTTACGGATGCAGGGCCAGCCTGACACCAATTCCTGCGGGATCATCCTTTTGCGCTGCTCACTATGATTGAGCTGGGAAACCAGCTGATAAATCGAAACACGCTCCATACTTCTACACTCCTTTTTCTGTTATGCGTAGGCTTCGACCATGAAACAGCCGCTGTCTTCCCATGCGTGCTGGAAGACCTCCATGGGCAGGACGGCGCCGCAGCCGTTGGTGCAGCCGGGGTCGTTGAGGATCACCATAGGCTGGTCGGGGTCGGTGCGGTCGATCCCGATGACCTGTACCGCGTGGTCGGCATCCATGCCGGGGAAGAAAAATTCATCGTTTTGGCCCATCCAGATCTCACTGCTGTCCACACCCACGATGACCTCACCGCCGTTGGCTAAGCATTTCTCCAGATCTTCGATAGAGTTTCCGCTGCTGCGTTCCACACGCAGGCCCATGTATTCCAGCAGATTGCCCACATCGTCCATGGCGGTGCCGCCGTTTGGATCATACCAGCCGTGCTCCTCGGCCAGATCCCGCAGCTCGCTCTCCTCAAACTCCCGGCCGGTCAGTTCCTCCAGCACAAACTCCTGAGAGGCTACGGCGCAGCTGCTGTCGGTCTCCTGCCAGTGCCAGTCATCCATGGCAGAGACCGGATCACCCACCACACGGTCGGGATCGGCGGAAGCGGGGTCAAAGTTCACATAAGCCGGAGCATCCGCGTTGACAGCAATGTCGTCAGTGTCGAAAGCGTCGCCAGCAGACATTGCTCCGGCGCTTTCCACAGCATCCAGAATACCGTCGCCGTCAAAGTCTTCCCCGACCTGCAGGAAGTCCGGTTCGCCGTCACCATCGGTATCCTGCGTGAGCAGCACAGTGTGGGCGTCTTCTATTCCGTCCTGATCCAAATCCTCGCTGACGTCAACCTGCACGGCGTCCACGATCCCGTCGCCGTCCAGATCCAGATGCTGCTCGGTGATCAGGGCATCGGGGATTCCGTCGCCATTGGTATCCAGCACGTCCTGGAATACTGCCGCATCCACCTGGCCGTCACCGTCCAGATCCAGTCCCATCGGCTCGGCGTCTGGGGCCAGCTCGTCATTCAAATCGTTGTTCAGGCCCAAGAGATCCAAAAAATCAAACATCTTTTTTCCCCCATTTCTTTAGTACCAATTCTTTTGTGTGTTCCCGCCCCCGCAGGGGGCGGGAACAGAACGAAAATATTTGAACTTGGGAACACAAATCGAATTGGGAATTTCTTTCAAGCTGTCTGTATCATAGCACAGCAGAACGTGCTTGTCCTGATTCCGGCAAATTCGGTCGCGATTCGGGAAAAAGCGGTCAGACGTCCATCCCCAGTTCCCGCCGCGCGTCGGCGCGCAGCCGCTGCTGCAGGTCTTTCCAGAAAGCCAGCAACGGCTTGCAGGCATCTGTATCTCCGCAGAAATAGCAGACCAAGGAGTCGTTGCTCAAATAGATATGACACACGGATTCAAAGAACTCAATCCGGGAGCCGTTGCTTAAATCGAGATACCTCGGGAATTCATCGGGGCACGTTAAATCCAGACGGACAAAATCATCCCAGGAAGTGAATGCAGGCCGTGCAAGGAGACCGGGTTCGCGGGAATAAATTCCCAGGGAAGTAAGCGCAAATCCGCTTTTTTCGCTTTTGGATCCGGCGGCATCATGAGCCAAAAGCACATCTGCCAGAGGAGGGATCTTTAGCCTCATACGAAGCCGATCCAGAGAGGCTTCGGAAAAGGCGTCAGCCCCCTTTGTGATTTCCGCATGCCGCGCAAGCTCGGCCTTTACGGCGGCGACAGCCAGCTCGTCCAGTGTCGGCATTTCGGCTTTTGGCTTTTCCTCCGGCGGTTCGGGCTTTTTTTCCCGCCCTTTCAAATGCAGCCGCTCCAGGGCAGCGGCAGCCTTTTCGTGTCCCTGCTTGCCGGCCAGGCCGTACCACAGCGCGGCCTTCTTTAAATCGATGGGCAATCCATCCCCGAACTCATAACAGCATCCAAGTACGACCTGCGCATCGGCGTTGCCCTGTTCGGCAGCCTTGCGGTACCATTCCGCAGCCTTTTCATTGGACTGCTCGACACCTAAACCTTCACTGTACATAACACCCAGGTGTAGTTGTGCTTCGGCGTCACCCTGTTCGGCAGCCTTGCAAAACCAACTGACCGCTTCCTCCCAGTTTCCCTCAGCAAACATGCGGCACCCCTGCGTTCGCCATGCCTCGATCTCCTCTGGGGCCAGCTCCTCCGGCTTGGCGCGGAACTGCTGGTACTTGATAGCCCCCTGTGCCACGGCCAGCTCCAGATCATCGGCACGGTGCACGGGAGTGCTGCCTGCAAATTGCTTTACCATATCCTGTACCAACGGCACCCGGCTGGTACCGCCCACCAGAAGAACAGCGGACAGGTCAGCAGAAGTCAAACCCGCTTTCTCCAATGCCAGATGGCAGGTGGTAACGGTCTGCCCAACCAGCGGCGCGACCATCTTGTTGAATTGCTCCACAGTCAGTTGATAGGGAACCGTGTCGAGCCCCACGATAATCGGCTCCTCGAACACCTTTGCCGCGCTGAGATGGTGCTTGGCTTTTACGGCCAGCTCAGCCAGTTGACTGGAAAACTGCATAAAGTAACGGGGCTTGCTCTGCAGCTCGGACAGGATGTCTGGATCCACCGCTTTCAGCATATCCTGATAAATCAGCCGATCCATGTCGATACCACCGCACTGCTCCAACCCTTCTGGATTGCCAAGCGAAGTAAACATACCGTTTTCGTATCGGATCAGAGATACATCAAAGGTACCTCCGCCAAAGTCGTAGACCAACAGCGTTTGTCCATCCTGTATATAGCCTGCCGCGCAGTAACTCATGGCCGCCGCAGTAGGTTCATCCACCGTTTCCACCTCGAACAGTCCGGCTGCGTTGGCAGCGGAGCGGAGCTTTTCGATGCGGGCCCTTCCGTAAGCAGCCGGATGGGTCAGATATGTGAGCTCTATCTTTTCACCACAGGCTTTTTCCGCGCAGGCCTTCATGTGGCGGAACAGTTCAGTATACAGGTTTTCCGGAAGAAAGCTGCGGTTTCCCAGCAGGATCGGGCATGTCTCACCAAAATTGCGTTTGAATTCCATGCGGAAGTTTTCCGGCTTGCGCATGCGGCTGTTCATAGCGGCTTGTCCTACCAGGATATCACCGTCTTCTTCCAAGAAAACAGCGGTCGGGAGGGAAAATCGGCTGCCAAACATGCTGGCACCGGTGCTGATCTCCACCGGGCGGGCGAATCCGTCCTGGCCGCAAATGCAGGCGGTGGAGTAGCTGGTTCCAATATCAACACTCATGATCACAGGCTGATCCCTTCCTTCTTAAAGCTGACTGTATTATAGCACGAAATAAATTCTACGTCCTGTTTTTGGCAAATTTGGTCGATATATTGGCGAAAGTGGTCCCGCTTACTGCTCCAACAGGAACTGCTGGTATCGTTCTTTTGCGTGGGTGTAATTACGGCGACTGATCAGAATCTCCTCGTTATTGCCCAGCAAAAACACATGGTTTTGTGTGTCCAGCTTCCGAATCTGCTGCATATTTACCAAATAACTCTGATGACAACGCAGGAAATAGGAGGGCAGTTGTGCTTCAA
>DXDE01000047.1 GCA_019115615.1 Candidatus Agathobaculum merdavium
CCTTTAATACATTTCTGAGATTTCGGAAATGCATTTCTGAAATCTCCGTCACTCATTTCCGATTTTTCATAAATGCATTTCACAGAATCGGTAATTGTGTAAGACAGCGTCCGATCGCGCGGATCAGTGCAATAGTTCGCGGTCAGGATCGCACCCTTCTTGCGGCAATTCTTGATGACGGTTTCCAGCTGGCTGGGCGACCAAAAGTCGAAGATCTCCCGCAGCGCCTTCATGCTGTTGTACGACCAGTAGCGGCCGTCGTGCAGGTTGCGTCCGTTCTTCTCATTGACCCGGCACCAGAAGTACAGCTGATGGATGAACACCGCCTCAGGCACACCATAAACCGCCGCGCAGGTCGCGTTGAACTGGTAGGTGAAGCTCATGCGCCGCCTCCCTTCTCTGACAGTACGCGTAGCGCATGCGCTATTTCCACGATACAGGTGAGCAGATTCTCCAGCTCGTCCAGCGCCGCACTGACATCCAGCGCGGGTGATTGAGCATTCAGGTCCGTTTTAGACGTGGACGCAGTAAGAACCAATGGGGCAGCGTTACTCCTCCTGCGGTGCGGCAAATCTCCAGTTCGTATCAAATTCTCGATTTTGTTCCGAACCCGCTTCTCGGTCGTACCAACCGCATCCGCGAGCACAGCATAATCACGTACACCAGCAGCATATAGCTCAAGCAACTTTGCCAATTGTGATGGCTCCCAACGCTCAGCCCTTTTTCTGCTTGGTTTCGGTGGCGTTGGGATATGGACAGTACGCGGCATATTTTCGATACTCACCGCCGCCACCTCCGCTCCATCGGCTGCAGCAGCAGTCTGTCCACGAGCAGGCCAAGGCCGAGGTAGGCGCAGCCTACCCCAAGCAGGGCGATCACAGCGTAGATCATACCGTCGCCCCCTCGCTTTCCGACCGGCTCAGGATGCGTTCGGCCGAAGCCAGCGCCGCCCGCAGCGGCACGATATGCCCCGACATCAGCATTTCGACCATAATGTCAAACGACACACCAAGGCGCTTTGCCAGCGCCAGCACGCGCGGCTCCAGTTCGTCCGGAATGGTGATCTTCACGCTTACCTGTCTCATCTTTCTCTCCTTCCACCAGCGCGGCCGCTTGACAGCGCCGGGATTTTCCGTTATCCTGTAAGTAGTCTAATTTGCTTTGCGCCTGTCAGTGGTCTCAACACTGGCGGGCGCTTTTTCTTGCAGCAGATCCATGAGCCGCACGGTCGCACTGTTCTGTCCCTCCGGGATACCGAACGCGGCCTTTTTCTCCGGGTGCTGGGTCACGATCTCGGACACGATACGGCCGACATTCTGGCCGATCTGCTGCTTGATCTGCTCCCACTCCTGCGGGTCGATCACCAGATTGCCGTCATAATCGCGCACAGGCACGACCGTTCCGTCCGGCCGGACAAACTCGCTGCGACCACGCAGCGGCTTTGCCTTTGCTGCCACCGGCGTCACCTCCTCTGGGTATTGTATTCGCATGGGCTTGGTCACTTACGCAGCATTTCGACGAGCAGTTCAAACTTCGCCAGCGCATGCTGCATTTCGCGGAACTGGTCGCAGATCGCGACAAACTCCGGCATCTCGTTCTCGTCCACGCGGCCGTCCTTGGCGATCTCCATCAGACGGTCGATACGCTGTCCGAGCTTTTCCGCGTGCAGCTCGCAGTGCGCCTCAATCGTGGCTGCTCGCAGGTCGGTCGGCTCAGTGGGCAGGCTGCGGTGACAGCCGATCGGGCATTCCGTGCAATACAGGTTGCGCAGCCACGGCGCATGATAGGCGTCGGCCAGCTGCGCAGCGACCTGCGGCGTCATGTGCCGCGCGCCGGATTCATAGTAGCCGATCGACTTGGCCGACACGTCCACCAGTTCGGCGGCAGCTTCCTGCGTCAAACCTGCCCTTTCGCGGGCGGTTTTCCACGCATTTTGATACTCTGGGTTCATGGTGTAACCTCCTTTCCGGGTGGTATAATGCGGGCATAAGATCAACCCGCCTCCTTTTCCGGCTCTGCCGCGTGCAAATCGTCTGTAGTGCAGCCGAGGAAGGCTGCCAGCTTGGGCATCACCTGACAGGGCGGGTATACACCCTCCTTCTCCCATCTAACAACCGTCGGCTGAGATACACCGAAGTGTGCCGCAAGCTCGATCTGCTTGATGCCGCGCTCTTCGCGGTATCGCTTGATACTTTCCATACTCTTCACCTCCCTATCGTTTGTTGCTCCTTCCGCTTCCATGTGTTACCATGTAAGCAGGAAGGAGGTGATTTCATGGACAGTCTGGAAATTGCAATGCAGCTCACTTTGCAGGCCATGGAAAAAGGGGTTGTGTCGTTTGATGATTCGGATGACACAGAAACGCGTGCAAAGCAAGTTGCTATCGCCTACAAAACCATTCTAAGCGGGGTTAACGATGCAATGATGAATGCGTGACATCCATCACTCTGGGCCGACATGCACTATTGTCGGCTCAGAGACTATTAAGGCAACTAACGATTTCCACCATGCTTTTTGAAATTTCACAAGCTCCAGTCAGCGTATATTTCCGTTGCTGTGCAATTTCCCGCAGGAGCTGTAACTGCTCCTCCAGAATTTCTTTATAATCCATCCCTCTCACCTCCCTATCGCGCCTTGCCCCTTCCCGTTCCGTGTGCTAATATGGAACGAGAAAGGAGGCAAAACTGATGCAAAATATTGATTTTGAGTAACTCCGCAAAGACGCACTGGAAAGCTGCACCGCAAACTTACCAGATGATAGCATTGGCCGGATGATCCAAAAGCAAGCTGAGCTTTCCTCGAAAGTCACAGCGGAAATGCTCAAGAAATATCACGCATTGCTCGATCAAGACAAGCAGTGATATTCTCCGCAACCTGATCCGCGATGATTTCTTGCCGCCCTTGCAAAGCTACAACAAGGGCGGCGACTTCCTCAGGCGTTGCTTTAACGGTGATTTCCACCCCTTCTCACCTCCTTGTATCAAGTTTGCTTATATTTTGTGATTCATATTATATATCAACCATCTTGATATGTCAATCTATTTTTTCAAGTTTGCGAAATCACTCTGTTTGTATATTAGTTTTTCTGATATCA
>DXDE01000048.1 GCA_019115615.1 Candidatus Agathobaculum merdavium
AAAAAAAGCAGCGGTTAAACAACCGCTGCTTTTTCACGCTGTGACAACGCCGCTAAGTACCGATTACAGGAAACGCTTCATGCCTTCGGTCGCGGCGGACGGCTCCTCACTCAGGGAAACCGTAAAGTTAACGCTGTGCTGCTCAGAGAAAGCATCCAGAGCATTCAGGAACTCCTCTGCCTTCGAAACGTCCTTGATACCAGTGATCTTATACAGGCCGTCGATGAACACGCGAGTGATATCATAATTGCCGGCATGGATGCCGCACAGGAAGCCCAGCAGGCTCGCATAATCCTTGATCGGATAGTCCGTCGAGTTGATCAGACGCGCATCATGCGAGATATCGAACGTCAGCTTATTGCCGCGCGAAATGCAGACGACGCTTCCCTTTTCTTCTTTTACCGCGGTATTGACCTGGTCAATCAGTTCCTTGGTCTTGCCAGAGCCGGTACCGCCAATAATCAGTTTTACCATAGTTTATATCCTCCCAACCTTTGAGGTTGCTTTTAGTGTACCATAGTTTACCCGAAATCACAAGCATCATTTGTAAAGTTTCCGTCATTTTGTCTATATCAGACGTCCCCATCTCCGGAAAGCCTTCCCAGAAATTCCAGCAGGAGCGTTGGGATATCAAGCGCCCCTACCGCATCCGCCGCAACCACCGGCAGGGTAAGCAATGTCTCCCCGCCGCTCGTCACTGTCAGCTCCCCAATCTGCTGCCCTGCCTCTACGGGCGCTTGGATCGTATCCGGCAGGGAGAGCGTGGTTTCCAAGTCCCCTGCCTTTTCCTTTTCAATTACAATCGACTGCGCATCCTGCAAAACCGGCTGTACGGTTTTCGCCGTCCCAAGCGTCACCGGTATGGGGGTGAGAGAATCCTCCGGCGGCTGATAAACCGTAAAGTTTGCAAAACCGTAGTTGAGAAGCGCGGAAGCGTCCGCCATGCGGGTCTCCTTGGTGGGAGCCGCCATGACGACCGCAACCAAGCTCAGGCCGTCCCGCTCGGCAGTGGCGGAAATACAATACCCTGCCTCAGATATGTAACCGGTCTTAAGCCCTGTCAGTCCTGGATAGCTTTTGAGCATTTTATTGGTGTTTGCCAACGAGAATTTGCCGCCGCGGATGCTGTCCATCCAGATGCCGGTATATTCGAGGATCTTGGGGTGGCGCAGCAATTCGCACGAGATCAGCGCAAGGTCGTGCGCGGTCGTCATGGTCTTTTCGCCCATCCCATCCAGTCCGTTGGCGTTGATGAACCGTGTGCCTGTGCAGCCCAGCTCGGCTGCACGCGCATTCATGCGCTCGACAAACGCCGCTTCCGTACCTGCCAGATGCTCGGCCACAGCCACCGCGCAATCATTGGCAGAGCCGACCGCGATCGCCTTGAGCATCTCATCGAGCGACAGCTGCTCCCCCGGCTCCAGCCAGATCTGCGTGCCGCCCATCGAACAGGCGTATTCGCTGCCTGTGATCATGGTGTCGAGCGTCACTTCCCCGCGCTCGAGTGCCTCCATCGCCAGCAGCATCGTCATGATCTTGGTCACAGATGCGGGCTGGAGCTGCTCATCAGCATTGAAGCTAAACAGTTCCTGCCCATTTGCCGCATACAGCGCGGCTGATTTTGCATTCAGCGCCCCCATTTCGGGCAGCGCCGCCGCCTGCACGAGCAGCAGCCCTGCCAGCACCGCGGCGCAGATCGTTTTTTTCACAGACAACCACCCTTTCGTCTTATCCTATGCCGGAAAGCGGAAAAGCATGCCTGCCCATTGACAGTATCCGGCTGCTGCATTAAGATATTTACTAGAATGCAGTCAGTTCCATCGGAGGCGTTTTTGTTGTTTGAAAATATCCAGTTGTTAGTGTCCCAAATCCTTGTCATGTTCCTGCTGATGGCGGTCGGCTATGCCTGCTTCCGCCTGAAATATCTGGACGATCACAGCGCCGGCAACCTGTCGCTTATCCTGACGCGTATCGTTGCACCCAGCGTGATTATCGATTCCTTCCAGCGCGAATTTGAGCCCGAACTCGGTACGGCGCTTGCGCTGTCCGTTCTGTGCGCCTTTATTGCGATGGGGCTGTCGATGGTGGTCGGGCAGGTGTTGTACCGCAAAGGCGGGCCGCATCCCAACTATCCGGACAAACGCATGTGTCTGGTGTTCACCAACTGTGGCTTTATGGGACTGCCGCTGCTCGACGCGATGTACGGCTCTTACGGCATCTTTCTTGGTTCATCGTTCATTGTTGTCAACAACCTGCTATTGTGGAGCTACGGCGTTTCACAGCTCTCGCATGATGTGCCGCGTGCACAGCGTATCCGTAATGTGCTGATCAATCCGGGTACCGTATCCATCGTGATCGGCCTTCTGTTCTTCCTGACGCCGCTTGAAATGCCGGCTATCCCGGCGACCGTGTTTTCTTATCTCGCCTCGCTCAATACCCCGGTCGCCATGCTGGTCATCGGTGCGTTTCTCGCCCAGTGCGACCTGCGTGCCTGCTTCCGTGATAAGCAGGTTTATTCCATGTCCGCGCTCCGCCTTCTGGTCATGCCGCTGCTGACCATGGGCATCTATCTGCTGCTGCCGCTCGAGCACACGCTGCGCAACTCCATGCTGGTGTGCGCGGCGGCGCCGGTCGCGCTGGTCTGCGCGCTGTTCGGGCAGACCTATCGCACCGACTATCTGTTCTCGACCCGCACGGTCGCAGTGTCGACCATCTTCTCCGCCGTCACCATTCCGGGCATTATCGCGCTGAGCACGCTGCTTGGCGGCTGACCGGCAAAAATAAAAACAGGCTGCTTTCGCAGCCTGTTTTTTTGCTCTTTATTCGATTTCAATAAGCACCGGACAATGGTCCGAGCCGAATACATCGCTTAAAATGCGCGCATCCTTGACGCGGTCGATGAACCGGTTGGATACGAGGAAATAGTCGATGCGCCACCCTGCGTTCTTTTCACGCGCCTTGAAGCGGTAGCTCCACCAGGAGTACGCACCCGTCAGGTCAGGATTGAAGTGGCGGAAGGTATCGGTAAAGCCCGCCGCGAGCAGCATAGTCATCTTCTCGCGCTCCTCATCGGTGAAGCCCGCATTGCGGCGGTTGGTTTTGGGATTCTTCAGGTCGATCTCCTTGTGGGCGACGTTCATGTCACCGCACACGATGACCGGCTTATCCGCATCCAGCTTTTGCAGATAGGCGCGGAAATCGTTATCCCAGCGCATGCGGTAGTCGAGGCGCTTGAGCTCATCCTGCGAGTTGGGCGTATAGACAGTGACAAGGTAAAACTCACCAAAGTCCGCCGTGATGACGCGCCCCTCGTGATCGTGCTCGTCGATACCGAGGCCGTAGGTCACATTTTGCGGCTCTTCCTTGGCAAACAGCGCCACACCCGAATAGCCCTTCTTCTCAGCCGAGCACCAGTACTCATGGTAGCCCTCGACTGCGGGCGCCTGCTCGGGCTGCAGCTTGGTTTCCTGCAGGCACATCATATCCGGCTGCTCCGCCGCGAGAAAATCAAAAAATCCCTTGCCCACGCAGGCGCGCAGGCCGTTGACATTCCAAGAAATCAGCTTCATCTGGTTATCCTTTCAAAATCCCGCTTTCATCAATGCGGCGCACAGCTTCCTCCATGCGCTCCGGCGGCACGACTAGCGCAAAACGGACATAGCCCTCGCCCTGCTGGCCGAACGAGCTGCCCGGCACGCAGATCACACCGGTCTTTTCCATCAGTTCGAGCGCAAAATCCACCGAGGACGCAAAGTGCGCCGGGATCTTCGCCCATACGAACATCGTGCCCTGTGCGTCCGGCACATCCCAGCCGATGCGGCGCAGGCCGCCGCACAGCGCGTCACGCCGCGCCATATAGCCTTCCCGGTTGCGGCGGACGATATCCTGCGGCCCGGTCAGCGCCGCGACCGCACCCGCCTGAATGGGATAAAACATGCCGTAGTCGATCTGCGAGCGGAACGCGCGGAAGCGAGCAATCACATCGCGATTGCCCAGCGCGAACGATACGCGCATACCGGTCAGGTTGTAGGTCTTGGAGAGCGAATTAAACTCGATGCCGACCTCCTTTGCGCCCGGGATAGACAGAAAGGACAAGCCCTCTTCGCCGTTGAGCAACAGATCAGAATAGGCGTTATCGTGGATGACAATCAGGTCATGCGCACGCGCATAAGCCACCAGCTTTTCATAAAACGCACGGTCAGCC
Source organism: Candidatus Agathobaculum merdavium (assembly GCA_019115615.1). Lineage (GTDB taxonomy): Bacteria > Bacillota > Clostridia > Oscillospirales > Butyricicoccaceae > Agathobaculum > Agathobaculum merdavium. The sequence goes on from DXDE01000048.1 coordinate 4,205, forward strand.
ACCGCGGTCGTTGGGTTATTCGGATAGGACACGACGATCGCCTTGGCACGGTCGGCCACGTCGTCCGGAATATCGGCAAAGTCGAGCTGCCAATTATTTTCCGCTTTAAGCGGATACAGGCCGATCGTCGCGCCGGTCATCATCGGCCCGAACGAGAAGATCGGATAGCCCGGGTCGGGCGCAAGGATCAGATCGTTCACCCCAGCAAACGCAAAGCCGACGTGCGCAATGCCCTCCTGCGAGCCGCATACCGCCATAATCTCGTCATCTGCGAGCGCTACGCCATAGCGGCGCTGATACCAGTCCTGCACCGCCGCCAGCAGCGCGGGCGTTTCGGTCAGCGAATACTTATACTGATCCGGGTCGAGCGCCGCCTGACTGACCGCCTGCATGACATGTGCGTCCGGCTGGAAATCCGGCGTACCGATCGACAGGTTGATCACGTCCGCCCCGCCCGCAATCAGCGCACGCTTGCGCTCGTCGAGCCGGTTAAAAATATTGCTTTCCGCGGTTTCCCCCGCTTTGATAAACTGCATTTTGATTATCTCCCCAACAAAAATTCCACAACCGTCCGGTTAAAACGGGACGGCTGTTTGGCCGCAACGAAGTGGTCGCCGTCGCGGAATATCTCCACGCGGCAGCGCGGGATGCGCGCGGCCATTTCCCGCGTCTGGCTGTCGCGCACGATGTCGTGCTCACCGACGATGATCAGTGTCGGCATGGCAAGCTGCTTCAAGTCGTCCATCACGACCCCATACGGATAGACCATCAGACCGAACACATCGCGCTTGCGCGCCGCGCGCTGACTGACCTTGCCCAACACACGCAGCGCGCCATAGGCTGCATAAACCGGCAGCTGGAAATGCGGCTTCATGCCCGCAAACATCTCGACATTGGCGCCGTTCAAAACCAGACGGTCGACATATTCCGGGAACATCAGCGCAAACTTGATTGCCAGATTGCCGCCGTCCGAAAAACCGAGGATGTGCGCCTTTTTGATGCCCAGCGTATCCAGCACGGTTTTCAGGTCGCGCGCCATCAGTTCAAAGGACAAGCCCTGTTCGCCGCTTTCAGACGCACCATGTCCACGGCTATCAACCGCGATCACGCGGAAAAACCGGGTAAACTCCGGGATCTGCGCCTTCCAGTAGGAACTGTCCTCCCCGTTGCCATGCAGCAACACGAGCGGCTTACCGCGTCCGGCATCGTAATATGCAATTTTGGCGTCGCCGCAGTCGGCAAACGCCGGCTGAAAATCAAACATAATCTATTCCATACCTTTCCTGCATTGCTCGACGAATGCTTCCGGCATCTGGGTCAGACGGGAAACCTCCGCCACATCATATCCCTCCCGCAGCAAGCGCTGCGCCACCTTGTCCATTGGTTCACCAACCTCAATGATATGCCAGTCGGGGTCGTACAGCCGTACGACGCGCTGCTGCCATTCATGCATTTTCGGAGGGTGCACCAGTTCAATATCTAAAATTCCATGCAGTCGATCTACAAAACCATCAAAATCGTCTGTTTCAAAATACAGCTCCATGTTGTTCGACTGATGCAGAATTGTACACTTCGGGATATCGACCAGCTTGTCAAAATCCTCCTGCAGGGAAAAGCCGCCCGAAAGCGTCACATTGCGTCCCAGATCGAGCACAACCTCCTGGTCAAACAGATCATGATAAAACTGTTTGGAGACCTCTATATTTCGCACCGCCAATACAGGCATCCGATATGTAACCACTGCGCTCCCTCTTTCTTTGTGTACACGGCCAAATTAGCCGGAACGCGT
>DXDE01000049.1 GCA_019115615.1 Candidatus Agathobaculum merdavium
CCGTTTGACAGATGTTTGACAGATGTGAAAAATCTGGAAATTCTAAAGGCTGCAAAAAGTTATGAAAAAAGCAGCTTTTCATCAGAAAAGCTGCTTTTCAGGTGGCAGCCGAAGAAGGATTCGAACCCTCACAAACAGAGTCAGAGTCTGTCGTGCTACCATTACACAATTCGGCTGTATTTTCTTGTCGTTTGCCTTGCGACTTGTTTAGTATACAACGGAATACGGATGGTGTCAAGCACTTTTTTTCGAAATTTTTGATTTTTTATATCGCCGGCCAGGACCCTGCGGAGACGGTTGGCATTTTACCACGAATGTGGTATGATAACAAAAAAGTGGAATGGGGTGTCCTGGGTAGGGGACTTTTATTTTATGGAGGATTGGGGTAATGCAGCCATATGTGCGCATTTGTCGCAGTGCGGTGATACCGTGTCCTATGGATGCAATTACTATATGGAGGAATATATGAGCGAGACTTTTGCAGCCTTGTTGGCGGCGCATCACGCACGGTATCCTCTTTTGCAGCCGCAGGACTATGTCAAACTGGCTTGGCAGGCCGCTTTCGGTCCTGCACATTTGCTGCAGATAGGGGAGGACGAGATACAGGCCCAGCTGACGGAAGAGTGGCAGGCCGTCCCACTGGGTAGCACGCCGCCCGACTGTGAGCCAGTTGGCGGGGAGTTGGTACGTTTTCCGTTGCATGCGGGGCAGGGGACACCGGAAGCGGTGCGTCTGTTGGCGCGTCTGCTGCATGCAACCGCGCAGGCGCATGCCGCTGACCCGGACGCGTTTGCGGCGATGCTGGAGCAGATTGCCGCACTGCCGGAGCCGGGCATAGCGGCGTGGATTGCAGAATATCGAAAAAAAGGCTGTCCGCTTGTGGGGCACAGCGAGGCATACCGTGCGGCGTATCAGCCGCACTATCGCGTGCTGCGCAGAGATTATGCCTATTATTTTACGCTGCTGCTAGTGCTGCAGCGGGCGGCAGACGCGGGAAAGCCTGTCCTGATTGCGATTGACGGCTGCTGCGGCAGCGGAAAGACGCGGCTGGCGGCGCTGCTTGCTGAGGTGTTTCCCTGCCGTGTGTTCCATACCGACGATTTTTATTTGCCTGCCGCGCGCCGTACGGTGGACTGGCAGTCTGTTCCGGCGGGCAATATGGATCTTGACCGTTTGCGGTGCGAGGTGCTCGAACCGGCGCGGCAGGGCGCAGATATCACGTTCCGTGCGTTTGACTGCCGCAGCCAAAGCCTGCGTGCGCCGCAGACCGTGCCGTTCGCGCCGATTACATTGGTGGAAGGCAGCTATGCGCTGCACCCGTCGCTGGCTGGCGTGTATGACCGGAAAATATTCCTCACTTGCCCGTCTGACGAACAGGAACGGCGTCTGCGTGCCCGCGAGGCGGCGCATTACGCCGACTTTGAGGCAATTTGGATGCCGCTGGAGCGGCTGTACCATCGGTTATGCGGTGTGCCGGAAGATACGGTGCAGTTCGACACGGGTGGTTTGCTGTTACCGTCGCCCGGCTTTTTCCAGCAATAGCGGCGGGCGAAAGGATGCCCGGTCTTTCCTTATATATGCAGAAATACAAAAGACACTCTTGAAGGAGAAAACCAATGACCAAAAACGTGAAAACTCTTGTAATGGCGGCGCTGTTTCTGGCACTTGGTCTGGTGCTGCCGTTTTTCACCGGACAGATCCCGCAGATCGGCTCGATGCTGCTGCCGATGCACCTGCCGGTGTTTTTGTGCGGACTGATCTGCGGCTGGCAGTACGGCGCTGTGGTCGGTTTTGTGCTGCCGCTGTTCCGTTATGCTCTGTTTGGCATGCCGCCGCTGCTGACCGCGATCGCCATGGCGTTTGAACTGATGACCTACGGCCTGCTGTCCGGCTGGCTGTATAACCGCTCGCGCTGGAAGTGCATTATCGCGCTGTACCGCTCGCTGCTGATCGCGATGGTTGGCGGACGCGTGGTTTGGGGTATCGTGCGCGTGCTGATGACCGGTGTAGCCGGCGAACCGTTCACCTGGCAGCTGTTCTTGTCCGGCGCGCTGCTGACCGCGATTCCGGGCATCATTTTGCAGCTGGTGTTTATTCCGGCAGTCATGTTTGCGCTTGACCGTACCGGACTGGTGCGGTTTACCCGTTCGAAAGCGGAGGAAAACCAGCAGGTCGGGTGATCGACACAAAGAGGAAACTTCGATGAAAAACGCCGCGTGTTTCACGCGGCGTTTTTCTGCGTGGCGGCTCAGACTTCGTCGCGCAGCGCGTCGCGCAGCTTGTCAAGCGCGCGTTTTTCGATGCGGGATACATAGCTCCTTGAGATACCGAAGCGTTTGGCGATCTCCCGTTGGGGCAGCGGTGCGGCGATGCCCAGTCCATAGCGCAGGCGGATGATTTCGCGCTCGCGCGGTGACAGCGAGACGGTGAGCGCGCGGTGCATGGCGCGGTAGCGGTCGCTGTCCTCGACCGCGCCCAGACGTTCGTCCTCGCAGCAGATAACGTCCTGCAGGGCGAGGGCGTTGCCGTCGCCGTCGGTTTCGAGCGCATCGGACAGCGATAGCTCGCCCGCCGATTTGCGCTTGTGCCGGAAGTGCATGAGCAGCTCGTTCTGGATGCACTTGGAGGCGTAAGTCGCAAGCCGGATGCTTTTATCTGCGCGGAACGTGCTGACCGCTTTGATCAGCCCGATCGTGCCGATCGAGATCAGGTCATCCTGCTCAGCGCTTGCAGCGTAGTATTTTTTGACGATGTGTGCTACCAGCCGCAGATTGTGCTCAATCAGCTTGGCACGCGCCTGCTCATCCCCCTCCTGCTGCATTTTGCGCAGCAGCTCAGCCTCCTCATCGGGGGAGAGCGGTTTGGGGAAGGAACCGTCCGCCCCCTGCACCCGCAGAACCAGAAAAAAACACGCGCCGCCCAGCGCCAACAGGGCGGGAAACAGCATAAGGATGCACCTCGCTTTTGTCAGGATACCGCTACCTTATGCGAGATGGCGGCTGTCCTATGACGGGAGTAAAAAAAGGGTTGTATTTTGCGCGTCTATCCAGTATAATAGACAGGTATAAACGGCGAAAGTGCACAAGGAGGTGTAAGCAATGCCGAGTGGTGAGCAATATCTGCAGGTAATTGCGCAGTTTGCGCCGCTTGTGGTACTGATCGTGCTGTTCTATTTCCTGCTGATCCGTCCGCAGCGCAAGCGTGATAAGGCAGAACGCGACATGCGCAACTCGATCGAAGTCGGTGATGAGATTTCGACAATCGGCGGTTTTATCGGCCGCGTGGTCAACATCAAGGACGACGTGCTGGTTATCGAGTCCTCGAGCGACCGTACCAAGCTCAAGATCTACCGTTGGGCGATCCGCGGTAAGGAGGCTCCAGCGACCGAGACGGTCGAGGCGCCCAAGGAAGCGGATAAGAACGCCAAGTAATAAACCGGTTTCTTGCCGAATAGGATAGAGCAAAAACATTCGGCGGGAGGATGCGTAGTGATGAGAAAAACCAATGAAGGGCTCTCGCCAGTGGGCGTGCTGCTCCCCGCAGGGGCGGCCGGGCTGGGAGCGACGCTGCTGCTGATGCTGGTGGGCGCTATTCTGGTGCACCGCCAGGTGTTGCCGGAACAGGCGATCGCGCCGTGCGCGCTGCTGTTCCTTGCGCTGGGATGCGCGGCGGCGGCATTTCTTTCCGCAAAACGCGCCCCCGGGGGCAAATTCCTCTGGGCGATGGGCGCGGGCGTTCTGGTTTTTCTGGTGCTGCTGCTGGTGGGCGTGTTTGCGCTTTCCCAGCCGGTGCAACTGGTGCGTATGGCGGTCAGCCTGCTTTGCACGCTGGCGGCCTCGGCGCTCGGCGGCTTTGCCGGCGCCAATATGCGGAAACATAAAAAATACCGTCATCTAAAAAAGTAGGAGGGACTATCCATGAAGCATGTATCGACGCTGACCTCTGCGACCCTGAAGCAGACCGCGGCACACGGCGGCTGCGGCGAGTGCCAGACTTCCTGCCAGTCCGCGTGCAAGACTTCTTGCACCGTGGCAAACCAGAAGTGCGAGCACGCGAAGTAAGCGCGGGTTTCACGAAGTCAAATGCAAGGCGTGCCGGAAGCGGCGCGCCTTGTTTGTTGCGTATCGGAGGAATAACACAAAAATGATTCATCGTTATCAGAAAAACGGCCTGAATTTCGTGCTGGACGTCAATTCGGGCGCGGTGCATGTGCTCGACGACATCTGCTACGCCGTGTCCGGGCTGGTCGACGAGTCGATGGGCGAAAATTGCCCGCAGAGCGTGGTTGACGCACTGCCGCAGTATGAGGCTGCCGAGGTGCGCGAGGCATACGGCGAGCTGTACGAGCTGAAAAAGGCGGGTCAGCTGTTTGCCGAGGACGATTACATCGACGTCAGCAAGTACATCCCGGTCGGTGCGCCGGTCAAGGCGCTGTGCCTGCACGTCGCGCATGACTGCAACCTGCGCTGCAAATACTGTTTTGCATCCACCGGTGACTTCGGACAGGGCCGCAAGATCATGCCGCCCGAGGTCGCGAAAAAGGCGATCGACTTTGTCATCGCGCGCTCGGGCAAGCGCCGCAACATCGAGGTCGACTTCTTCGGCGGCGAGCCGCTGATGGCGTGGGACACGGTCGTGCAGACGGTTGACTATGCCCGCAGCATCGAGGAGCAGCACGGCAAGAAGTTCCGCTTCACGATTACAACCAACGGCCTGCTGCTCGACGAGGACAAGCGTGCCTATATCAACGAAAATATGGACAACGTCGTGCTGTCGCTCGACGGCCGCCCGGAGGTCAACGACGAATTCCGCAAGACGGTATCCGGCGCGGGCAGCTACGATGTGATCGTGCCCAAGTTCAAGGCGCTGGTCGATGCGCGCGACCCCGAGAAGGATTACTATGCGCGCGGCACCTTCACCTCGCACAACCTCGACTTTGCCGATGACGTTGTGCACATTGCGGACGCGGGCTTTGACCGCCTGTCGGTCGAACCGGTCACGGCCGACCCCGGCTGCGGCTACGACCTGACCGAAGCCGACCTGCCCAAAATCGAGGCCGAGTACGACCGCCTGACAGAGATCATGCTCGAGCGCAGAAAGGCGGGCAAGCCGTTCTCGTTCTTCCATTTCATGGTCGATCTGGATCAGGGCCCGTGCGTGGTCAAGCGCCTGCGCGGCTGCGGCGCGGGCTATGAGTATGTTGCGGTTACGCCGGACGGCGATATCTATCCCTGCCACCAGTTCGTCGGCAAGGAGGAGTTCAAGCAGGGCAGCGTGCTCGACCAGTCGTTCGATATGGAGATCGCGACCAAGTTCGCGGGCATGAACATCTACACCCGTCCGAAGTGCCAGAAATGCTGGGCGAAGTTCTATTGCTCCGGCGGCTGCTCGGCAGCGAACTACAATATGAACCACGACATGAACGACTCCTATGACCTCGGCTGTGAGATGGAGCGTAAGCGTCTGGAATGCGCGATTTATCTAAAAGCTATGGAAAAAATCTGTGCAGATTAGTCAAGACGCCAAAAAGAGTAAAGAAAACGTAAAAGGCGTTGCGGAAGGTGCGCGGCCTGCCGTATAATGACTACTGTATTTGCAATGCCCCCTGTGGGCAAAGGAGATGAAGATATGCCGCAGAATGTTCTGGTGTCCGTGCTGGGTGAGGGTGAATATCTCCCCCGGTTGGTGCGTGCCATTCTGGAAAAAGAGGTCATCCCGCCGCGCAACCTGTTCCTGTCGGGTAAAAACCATGTAGCCTGTCAGGCAGCTGAGGGATATGATGTGCGCATTTGTGACGATGATCTCTCCGCGGTCATCAAGAGCGAGATTGTGCTTGTGACGGCTTCCAAACGTGAGATGCCGACCCAGCTGGCGCAGATCTCGAGCAGCTCACAGAAGCGTGTGGTTGTGACCGTGTGCGACAGCGATAAGGTCGATCTGGCTTATCTGTCCGAGCGTATCGCCGCCGCGACCGAGCTGATCGCTGCTGTGCTGCACCGTGATGAGAACGGTAAGCTGTACGCGACGTATGAGATCAGCCAGAAGGCGCGTCTGTTCCTGCATCAGCCGTGCCGTGATCTTGTCAATGCCATGTGCGATGCGATCAATGAGGCAGGCTGAGTTCTAACGGATGCGAGCCGGGAATATGCTGTTTATAGGAGCTTCCATAAGGGGGAGACGCATGAACAGACAGCATATTCTCGGCTTTTTTGATGACTTGGTGCGCACGCCCGCATTCCTGTTCCTGTGCGCGGTGTTTTTATGCGGTGCAGTGGCGGGCAGCCTGACCGGCCTGCGCGCCGTGGAGGGGGACGGGGCGGTCGAACTGGCAACGCTTCTGGGCGCACTGCCTGAGCAGGCGTTTAGGAGCGTGCTGTGCGCGTTGCTGTGGATCGTACTTGCACCGCTGTGCGCGCTGCTGCGCCCTGCGCCGCTGTTTTTGTCCGCCGTAGTCGCGGCACGCGGCTTTGTGCTTGCGCTCACGCTTGCAGTCGGCTTGGGGCAGCAGGAGGGGCTGCTGCTGTCCTTTGGGGCGGCAGCGCTGCCCGCGGCGGTCAGCGTGCCTGCGCTGCTTGCAGCCTGCGCAATGGTGTGGCAGAGCGGGGAAGCCGCCGGGCGGTACTCCTTGCGCGCCTGCCGTGCGCCGTTTGTGATGTGCCTGCTGCTCGCGGCGGCGGGTGCGCTGCTGCGTGTGGCATTTGCTGCCCTGTGGCAGATTTGAACGGAAAGAAAAAGCCGGACGCGATTGCGTCCGGCTTTGCTTGCTTTTTTCGGTTTGATATGCTAATATTTAGATTAGCTTACTTTGCTGGGAAAGGTGGTGCGGCGGTGTTCGGCGCAGAGCAGTTTAATTCCTTTCTGGTCGATATCTTCGGCCGCATCAATAAGATCGAGGAACGCGCAATGGCGGAAGGCTTCGGCAGCGCGATCTCGATTACCGAGGTGCATATCATTGAGAAAATCGGCGGGATGGAACCGGTGCGCATGGGCGATCTGGCAAAGTCGCTCGGCGTGACCCTTGCGACGCTCACCGTTGCCTGTGACCGGCTGGAGGCCAAGACGTTGGTTTGCCGGTCGCGCAGCCAAAGCGACCGCCGTGTTGTGCATATCACGCTGACGGACAAGGGGCGCGCGGCGTACGAATATCACAAGGCGTTCCACGCGCGCATGATCGCGTCTGTGCTCGATTCGCTTTCGCCTGAGCAGGCAGCCGTGCTCGCGCAGAGCCTGGAAAAACTACAGGATTTCTTCCGTCAGGAAGAAGCCGCGATGGGAGGGGAAGCACACGGATAACCTGATTTTCTGTCTGAATGCGACCATCCCGATCTTTGCGATCATTCTGCTGGGCCGCGTGCTGCGCGCCCGGCATTTCTTTTCGCCGCAGACGCTTGCCGACCTTGACCGGCTGTCGTTCAAGGTGCTGCTGCCGGTGCTGCTGTTCCGCGATATCGCGGCAGGGCGCATCACCGAGCAGTTCGACCTGAAATTCTTCCTGTTCTGCGCGGGTGTGACGGTCGTATACTTTTTTGCAATCTGGTTCGGCGCGGCAAAGCTGCTGCCGGACAAAAGCATGGTTGGCGCGTTCACGCAGGGTGCGTTCCGCGGCTCGCAGGCCATTCTGGGTGTGGCGTTTGTGCAGAACCTGTACGGCGACGCCGGGCTGGTGCCGCTGATGATCGTGGCGAGCGTGCCGCTGTACAATATCTTCTCGGTGCTGGTGCTGACCGTTACTGCACCGGGCGCCAAAACCGCACAGCATCACGGCATTGTTGCGCGCACGCTGGGCGGCATCCTGACCAATCCGATCATTTTGGGTATTCTGGCCGGTCTGCCGTTCTCGCTCTTGCAGGTCGATTTCCCACCTATGTTTTCCAAAGGGTTGGACATGCTGGCTTCTTGTGCTACACCGGTGGCGCTCATCAGCATCGGCGCGGGCTTCGAGGGCGCAAAGGCGATCAAAAAGCTTGCGCCGACCTGCGCTGCAACCTTCATCAAGCTCATTTTGCTGCCGGTTATCTTTTTGCCGATCGCCGCTTGGATGGGCTTCCGCGATCAGGCAATGGTCGCGCTGGTCATCCTGTGCGGCGCGCCGAGCACGGTGTCCGGCTATGTGATGGCGAAAAACATGGGCGGCGACCATGTGCTGGCCGCGTCCATTGTCGTACTGAGTACGGCGCTCAGTGCCGTGACGCTGACCGTCACGCTGTTTATCCTGCGCACCGCGGGTTTGATTTAAGGCAATACCACACAATCCGGCCTGCGATGCTTTGCGGAAATTTTGCCCCCAGATTTTGTTGCGATTCTTTGCAATACACAAAGTATTGCTGCAAAATAGCGCCGCATCTGGATACAAAATTTACACGCAAATCACTCTTGGCGAATTATGTGGTATTGCCTTTATCCCTTCATGCTGGTATTGTAAAAGTGACAATGCCAGTTTGGAGGGATTTTTTATGCCCGATTTTACTTTTGCCGATCTCATGCAGTTTTTCGACCGTCGTCCGCGCGAGCTTGCGCTCTGTCAGGCATTTGTGCGGCAGGTGTTGGACGCTTGCCCAGACACGCATATCCGTGTACAGAAAACGCAAGTGACGCTTGAAAATCGGCACGGTTTTGCGTTCGTATCGCTGCCGCGCCGCAAGGTGAAGGAGCCGACGATCGTTGTGACCTTTGGCTTGTCCTATCGTCTGGTCTCGCCGCGCATCTGGCAGGCGGTCGAGCCGTACCCCAACCGCTGGACGCACCATGTGCTGGTGTCGGACGAAAGCCAGCTCGACGGGGAACTGCTCGGCTGGGTCAAAGAGGCCGCGGCGTTTGCGGCTGTCAAGTGAGGGGGCGGGGATATGCTGACCTATCATCTTGACCCGCACAGCGATCAGCCGCTTTATGAGCAGCTGTATCGCGCGGTGCGCGCGGACATCATGTCGGGGGCGCTTGCAGGCGGTGAACGACTGCCCAGCAAGCGGCAGCTGGCGGCCAACCTGCGCGTCAGCCAGATCACGGTCGAAACGGCTTATGGCCAGTTGCTGGCTGAGGGCTATATCGCGTCTGAACCCCGGCGCGGCTACTTTGTGCAGGCGCAGCTGGCCGTGCCAAGCCCGATCAAGGCAGCGCAGGCTGCACCATCGGCTCAGCCTGCGCCTCCGCCCGATACCGGCTGTCTGTACGACTTCCGCACTAATATCGTCGACAACGGCTGCTTTCCGTTTTCCACGTGGGCGCGGCTCAGCCGCAGCGTACTCAGCGAATATTCCGACCGGCTGCTGCGCGCAACCGACCCTTGCGGCGCGGCTGAACTGCGTGAGCAGATCGCGCGTTATCTGCGCGACTTTCGCGGCATCAATATCTCGCCGGACAACATTCTGGTCGGTGCGGGATCGGAATATCTGATGCAGCTGGTCATTCAGCTGCTGGGCCGCGACCGTGTTTACGGCTTGGAAAACCCGGGCTACCGCAAGCTGTACCAGATTTTTGCTGCAACCGGAACGGCGGTAAAACCGCTTCCACTCGACAAAAACGGCCTTCGTGCGGACGAACTTGCAAAAAGTGACGCATCGGTCGTTTATCTGACGCCATCGCACCACTTTCCGCTCGGCACGGTCATGCCTGTCCAGCGCAGGCTGGAGATCCTGCGCTGGGCGTCCGCCGCGCCCGACCGTTATATCATCGAGGACGACTACGACAGCGAGTTCCGCTATGCTTCGCGCCCGATCCCGGCGCTGGGCGAACTCGACCGCGCGGGACGGGTGGTGTACGTCAATACTTTTGCCAAGAGCCTTGCGCCCGGCTTGCGCATCGGTTATCTGGTGTTGCCGGACGCGCTGATGGCGCGCTACCGCGAGCGGTTCTCGCTCTACTCGTCGACCGTGCCCAGCTTCGAGCAGCATACGCTTGCGGCATTCCTGCGCACGGGCGCGTTTGAGCGGCATATCAGCCGCAGCCGCAAGGTGTATCAGGCGCGGCGCGACGCGCTGTTGGCCGCGCTCGCGCGCGAGCTTGCCGACTTGCCGCACGAGGTCTCTCGTTCGGAAGCGGGTCTGCACTTACTGCTGCACATGCGAAACGGCATGCGTGAGCGCGAGCTGATCGAGCGCGCAGCCGCTGTGGGCGTGCGGGTGTACGGCCTGTCGGCGTACTACACGCCGCCGGTCACGCCGCCCAAGGCAACGCTGGTTTTGGGCTACGCTGGCTTGACCGAAGCCCAGATCGATGCGGCTTGTGCGCTGCTGCGGCAGGCATGGACAAAAAAAGAGACCTGACAAAGTCAGGTCTCTTTTTCGCCTTTTTTCTCAGTTTCCTTTGGTTTACGAACCGAATTTGCAAAAATGACCGATTGGTTCCCAAACTTCTGCCGTAGTGCGTCCACCGCGCGGTCAAGGTCACGCTGCTTCTGGCGGGACTGCACGTCGGCGGCGCTGTCGAACAGGGACAGCTGCTCGCAGGACTGGTTTTCGGGCAGCAGGTTCGCCGCCGTGACCGTCAGCAGGCGCACCGGCTTGTTCATTGGCCAGTGCGCGCGAAGCAGCGCAAGCGTCGTCTCGAACAGTGCGCGGGTCGAGTTTGTCGGCTGAGTGAGCGTCACTTGGCGTGAGCGGTTGTGGAATTCCGGGTCGCGGATGGTCAGCTGCACGGTCTGGCAGACCAGTCCGCGCGCCCGCAGGCGGCGGCCGACGTTGTCGCACAGAGCGGTCAGCCCCATGCGGCATTCCTCCTCGCCGAGCAGGTTGTGCGCAAAGGTCATGCCGTTGCCCACGCTCTTGACCTCGCGCTCGGCGTAAAACGAGCGCACTGGCTCGTCATCCTCGCCGCGGGCGTAGCGCAGCAGCGTGTCGCCCAGCTTGCCGAATACGCGGTGCAGGAACGCAGGATCGCATGCGGCCAGATCGCCGATCGTGTGCACGCCCAGCCCATCCAGCCGCGCGGCAGCGCGCTTGCCGACGTACAGTAGCGTGTTCGCGGGCAGCGGCCAGACGCGCTCACGGAAATTCCCGCGGGAAAAGACGGTCGTGGCATCCGGCTTCTTGTAGTCGCTGCCCAGCTTGGCAAACGCGCGGTTGAACGACACGCCGACTGAGATCGTCAGCCCGATCTCCTCACGCATGCGGCGGCGCAGCTCGTCCGCGATCTGCTCGCCTGTGCCGAACAGGTGCATTGAGCCGGTCACGTCGAGGAAGGATTCGTCGATGCCGAACGGGTCGACCAAGTCGGTGTATTGCAGGTACAGCTCGTTGCAGCGGCGCGAATACTTGACGTATTCCGCGCGGTGCGGTGCGACCAGCCGCAGGTCGGGGCATTTGCGCTTGGCCTGCCAGATGGTCTCGGCGGTCTGCACGCCGAACGCCTTGGCCTTTTCGTTTTTCGCCAGAATGATGCCGTGGCGGCTTTCCGGGTCGCCGCAGACCGCAGCCGGGCCTTCGGCCAGCGTCGGGTCGAGCAGCGTCTCGACCGAGGCGTAAAACGAATTGCAGTCACAGTGCAGAATCGTGCGCTCCACGGCGTATCCCTCCCATCGAACATTTGTTTCTTAAATTGTAGCAGAAAAATTGCGTCTTGACAAGCGACCCGGAGCGGGTCTATACTGTGCTTGCAAGCAAGGGTGCCGCGATGAGCGGCTGAGAGGGCATGAGCCTAACCTTTTGAACCTGTTGGTTAGCACCATCGTAGGGAAGCTGTCGCATCACGTTTTTTCAATGCCCCGGTTTTACCGCATGGTGAAGCCGGGGTATTTTTGTTGCCGAAAAGAGGGGAAAGAATGAAGGTCAATGGGGAAATCTGCACCTGTGAGGCGGAAATGACCGTGCAGTCGCTTTTGGAAAAGCGCGGGCACGACCCGCAGCGCGTCGCAGTGGAGAAAAACGGACAGATCGTGCCGCGCGCCCGGTTCGCGGAAGAAATGCTGCATGAGGACGATGTGATCGAGATCGTGCAGTTCGTCGGCGGGGGCTGATGCCATGCGTCTGACACAGGAAGAACTGCACGCCGCGCTCGTCGAGCGGCATGGCGCAGATATCCATCAAAAGCTCGATCGCGCCTCGGTCGGCATTGCGGGACTGGGCGGGCTTGGCTCCAACATCGCCGTGCATCTGGCGCGGCTGGGCGTTGGACGGCTGGTGCTGGTGGATTTTGACACGGTCGATGTGACCAACCTCAACCGGCAGCACTATACGATGAAGGACATCGGCGTGCCCAAAACGCTGGCGCTGCTCGAGCAGCTGGAGGAGATCAACCCCTATCTGCAATACGAGCCATATACCGAGCGCGTCATTCCGGCGAACGTAGAGCGCATGTTTGCAGGCTGCGACGTGGTCTGCGAGGCGTTCGACCGCGCCGACCAGAAAGCCATGCTGATCGAAACGCTGCTGGAACGCCTGCCGGATACGGTGGTCGTGTCGGGCAGTGGCATGGCGGGATACGGCTCGGCCAATGCAATCCGCACGGAGCGCTGCTTTGGGCGGCTGTATGTCTGCGGCGACGGCACGAGCGACATTGCGGACGGTGTCGGCCTGATGGCGCCGCGTGTCGCGGTTTGTGCCGCACAGCAGGCGACCATGGTGTTGCGGCTGCTGCTGGGCGAAACTGCACCATGATTACACAGAGGGACAACAAAGGAGAGACAAACGATGCAAGATAAGCTGATTCTGGGTGGGCATGAATTTACCTCCCGCTTTATCCTTGGTTCGGGCAAGTATTCGCTCGACCTGATCAACGCTGCTGTACATAACGCGGGTGCGCAGATCGTCACACTCGCGCTGCGCCGCGCCAACGAGGGCGGCATGGCGAATATCCTCGATTATATCCCGAAGGGCGTGACCCTGCTGCCCAACACTTCGGGCGCGCGCAACGCGGACGAGGCGGTGCGTATCGCACGCTTGTCGCGCGAGGTCGGCTGCGGCGACTTCGTCAAGATCGAGATCATGCGCGACTCGAAATATCTGCTGCCTGACAATCAGGAAACCATCCGCGCGACCGAAATCCTTGCCAAAGAGGGCTTTGTCGTCATGCCGTATATGTACCCCGACCTGAACGTTGCGCGCGATCTGGTGAATGCGGGCGCGGCCTGCGTCATGCCGCTCGGCGCACCGATCGGTACGAATAAGGGATTGGCGACGCGCGAGTTTATCAAAATCCTGATCGACGAGATCGACCTGCCGATTATCGTGGACGCGGGCATCGGCCGCCCGTCGCAGGCGTGCGAGGCGATGGAGATGGGCGCGGCCGCCGTCATGGCAAACACCGCGATTGCCACCGCAGGCGACATTCCTGCGATGGCGGAGGCGTTCAAAAAGGCTATCGAGGCCGGCCGCACGGCATACCTGTCCGGACTGGGCCGTGTGCGTGAGAGCGCGTCCGCGTCCTCGCCGCTGACCGGCTTTTTGAGAGACTAACAGAAAGGTTGTTTGCATGATGAACGAACCAAAATCGGAGGTTATCTCCGCAAAATATATCACCGCCGAGACCGACCATATGGCCTATCAGCCCGGCATGGACAACATCGGCTCGGAAATACAGGACGAGGTTATCGCCCGCATGAACGCGTATGACGCGGACAGCTACACCGCTGCTGACGTACAGCGCGCCCTGAACCGCGACGTATTGCAGCCCGAGGACTTCGCGGCGCTCCTGTCGCCCGCAGCCCTGCCGTTTCTTGAGCAGATGGCGCAGCGCGCACAGATGGAGACGCGCAAGCACTTCGGCAATTCGGTGCAGATGTTCACCCCGCTGTATATTGCAAACTACTGTGAAAACTACTGCATTTACTGCGGTTTTAATTGCCATAACAAGATTCGCCGTGCCAAGCTCGACATAGACGAAATCGAGCAGGAACTCAAAGCCATCGCCGCGACCGGCCTACAGGAAATCCTGCTGCTGACCGGCGAGAGCCGCACGATGTCGCCGGTCGAGTACATCGGTGAGGCGGTCAAGCTCGCGCGCCAATACTTCCGCGTCATTGGTATCGAGATCTATCCGCTCAATGTTGACGAGTATGCCTATCTGCATGAATGTGGCGTGGATTATGTCACGGTGTTTCAGGAAACCTACGACGCGGACAAGTATAAAACGCTGCATCTTGGCGGCCACAAGCGCATTTTCCCGTACCGCATCAATGCGCAGGAGCGCGCCCTGATGGGCGGCATGCGCGGCGTGGGCTTTGCGGCGCTTTTGGGGCTGTCCGACTTCCGCAAGGACGCCTTTGCGACCGGCATGCACGCGTATCTCATGCAGCGTAAGTATCCGCATGCGGAGATTGCGTTCTCCTGCCCGCGTCTGCGGCCGATCATCAACAACGACAAGATCAACCCCAAGGACGTGCACGAGCCGCAGCTGCTGCAGGTCGTGTGCGCGTACCGCATTTTCATGCCGTTTGCGTCAATCACGATTTCGACGCGCGAGCGTGCGGGCTTCCGCGACAACATCATCGGCATCGCCGCGACCAAGATCTCCGCGGGTGTGGACGTCGGCATCGGTGGTCACTCGGGCGAGGACAAGGGCGACGAGCAGTTCGAGATTTCGGACGGTCGTTCGGTGGATGAGGTCTATCAGGCCATCGAGGCGCATGGCTTGCAGCCTGTGATGGCGGAATATCTGTATGTATGATCCGAATGAAAAAGTGCGTACGCCGGGCCAAAACGACACCTTGACCGTTTGTAGTCCTACACCCTGACCGCGTAAATCAGACACCCTCGCCGCTGGTCCGACACCGGCTCCATGGTTCACTCATTCCGCCAAAATGGTGCATGGCGGCCGCAGGCGTGGTGCACAGGGCCGCCATGCGGGGAATCACTCGGGGATGCCCTTGCGCTTGCGCATGGACTCGCCCTCAATCTGGATGGTATAGGCGTTGTAGATAATCCGGTCACAGATAGCGTCGGCCAGGGTAGGATCGTACAGGTTCTCGTGCCACTCACTGGTATCATACTGGGAGCAGAAGATGGTGGAGGCCACCTTGTTCCTTGCCTCTACCAGTTCCAACACATCCCGTGCCTCCGCTTCTTTGAGTGGATAGAGTAGCCACTCATCCAGGATGAGCAACTTGTCCTTCTTGAGTTTTTTCATGTAGTCCCGGTAGGTTCCGTTAGCCCGGGCCACAGAGATCTCCACCAGCAGATCCGGCAGACGGATATAGCGCACGGAATAAAAGCTGCGGCTAGCTGCCATGCCAAGAGCACAGGCCAGGTAGGTTTTTCCGGCCCCAGTGGCTCCCAGGATGATGACATTGTGTGCTTCCTGGAGGTAGGCACAGGATACCAGACGCAGGATCTGCTCCCGGTCCAGCCTTCGTTCCGGGTGGTACTCAATATTCTCGACACAGGCGGCGGGGTCCGCATAGCCAGCGTTGCGGATGAGCCGGGTCAGGCGGTTGCTTTTCCGGGCACTCCACTCCGCGTCTACCAGCATGGCAAAGCGGTCCTCAAAGGACACCGCCAGGAACTGCGCATCCTCCAGTTGTGTGGAGAAGGCCTCCGCCATGACACCCAGGCGCATTTCGTGTAATTTCCGTACCGTTTCATTGCTCAGCATGGTCATTCCCCCCTCTTGTAGTAGCCGGCGCCCCTGGTAAACTTATGGGCCTTTGGCTCTTCCGGCTTGGCCGGAGCATCCTCATCCAATAGCTTGTCCTGCCCGGATTTCAGGATGGACTGGACACTTTTCAGGCTGGGGGAGGTGGTGTAAGAGAGGGCTTTCC
>DXDE01000050.1 GCA_019115615.1 Candidatus Agathobaculum merdavium
TCTATTTTTACCTGCGATTTTTAGGGGGATTTTTCGCCGGTTTTGGTGGGGAGGAAATCAATTCCCCTTGTCCTTCAGCAGGGTATTCAGTTCCTCCATAAATGTGTTAATGTCCTTGAACTGGCGGTAAACCGACGCAAAGCGCACGTAGGCGACCTCATCAATCTGCCGCAACTGCTCCATGACCAGCTCACCAATGACCTTGCTGGACACCTCGCTCTCGAGCGAGCCGAACACACGCTGTTCGACCGTGTCCACGATCTGCTCCAGCTGAGGCAGCGATACCGGACGCTTTTCACAGGCCTTGATCAAACCGCCAAGCAGCTTCTGCCGGTCATAGGCCTGCCGCGTGCCGTCACGCTTGACCAGCATCAACGGCATGCGCTCAACAGTCTCGTATGTGGTGAAACGCTTTAAACATTTTAAACACTCTCTGCGGCGACGAATGCTGGTACCCTCATCAGTCGGCCTGGAATCGACGACCTTGCTGTCATCAAAGCCGCAAAACGGACATTTCATAGCGTTTCCCCCTAACATACCGGAAGTTTTCTCCATATTCATCTGTATTATACCACCGCTTGTGGCGCAAAGTCAATCAACGCACCAAAATACTGTGCCGCTTTTTGCATTTATATGGGTGCGAAACGCCCAAGCATGTGCACGGCGCTGCCCAGTTCTTCCGGATCATGGAAATTGGAGCGGTAAACCTCGATAATCGTATGCCCGTCGTAACCGGTGGTGCGCAGCCGAGAGAAAAAGTCCGCATAATCCATCGTGCCTGCGCCGGGGACGAGACAACTTTGCTCGGCAGAAAAGTCATTGATGTGCACGTTGACCAACCGATCCCCCATCACATCCAGCACCTCTTTCCAGCTCTGCCCCGACCGATAGGCTTGCTTGATATCCAGCGTATACCGTAATTCAGGCACATCGCGGTACAGCGCACGGAGAAAGGCCGGATCACGCGAGCGGCACCACGCGACGTTTTCCTGCGCGAGCGTCACGCCGCAGGCCGCCGCCAGCGTGCATAAGCGGCGGTAGGCCGCGCATTTGCGCTCCCAACGCGCAGGATCGTCTGTGCGTCCCATGTCGCGCTCGCCGTGGAAGGTCAGATAGCGCGCACCTAGCGCGGCAGCGCACTCAAAATACCGCTGATACTGCATCATGCCGTCCTCCGTGCGGCGGGCATAGTCGGAAAACAGCAGCATGCCCTCCATCAGCGAGGAATAAGGATGCACAGACACGATATCCAGCCCGAGGCTGCGCGCCTGCGCACCCAGCGTTTCATAAAAGCGCGGCTCGAACTCGCTTTCGGTGTTGAAAAAGATCTCGACCGCGTGCACACCCAGCCTCGCGATAATCGGCAGAATCTCTTCGAGCGGCTGGGGATAAAAGCATGCGGTCGACATGCCGATGCGCATGGTGCTTTCTCCTTTCTGATAACAGGTGCGGCAAAGGCCGGGCAGCAAGCCCGGCCTTTGTATTGTACTCCATTAGATGCGCTTTTTGCGGAACTTTTTGCGGAAGAACGCCCACAGGCTGGAGGACAGCATGATGGACGACCAAGCGCCCGCGAGGATACCGACGATCAGCGGCAGCGTGAACTGCTTGAGGGACGGCACACCCAGAATGAAGATCATGCCGACCGTGAACAACGTGGTCAGCGAGGTGTTGATGGTACGGCCCATCGTCTGCCATACGCTGCGCTCAGCGACTTCCTCAAACGGCTCCTTGCGCGCGGTACGCAGGTTCTCACGCACGCGGTCGAATACGATGATCGACGCGTTGATCGAATAACCGAAGATGGTCAGTGCCGCGGCGATAAAGTTGGTGTCCAGCGGAATCTGCAGCCAGACATAAACCGACAGCATGATCAGCAGGTCTTGCACGAGGCAAACGACTGCCGCCAGACCGCTGGTCAGCTCAAAGCGGATGGTGATATAGATCAGCATCAGCACGATTGCAACGATCGCGCACAGGAACGCCGCACGCTGCAGGTCGGAACCAACCGACGCGGAAACGTCATTGTTGTTATAGATATCGGTGTCGGCCAGACCGTAGGTCTCGGTCATCTTCTCGATGACAGCCTCACGCTTTTCCGAATCGATCGAGGTCGAGCGGATCAGCACGTTCTCGTTGGCGTCGCCCGAAGAGGTAACAGAGGAAGGCTCCACGCCGGTGACCTCTTCAAACAGGTCGGAAATCTCGGTCTGGAGGTTCTGATCGACCTTCTGGTGCATCGCGAACTCCATCTCGGTGCCGCCGGCAAAGTCAATGCTCAGGTTGAAGAAGTTCTGACCGAAGGGCAGCAGGATGAGCGATACCAGACCGGTTGCAACCAGCAGGATCGAAATGCCGCCAAAAATCTTGAACTTCTTGATAACCGCAAAACGCGGACGCAGGGCATGGTCGTTCAGGCCATACGCCTTCGGGCTGCGGATGCGGAAATCCACCATGCGGTTGAGCAGGAAGTGGGTCACGGTCAGCGCGGTGAACATCGAAACGATAACGCCGATGCCCAGCGTGGTCGCAAAGCCGACGATCGTGCCGGTGCCGAGGAAGAACAGTACTGCCGCCGCGATCAGGGTGGTGACGTTGGAGTCCAGGATCGCGGTAAATGCGCGCTTAAAGCCAGAATCGATCGCGCTCTTGACCGTCTTGCCCGCGCGCAGCTCTTCCTTGATGCGCTCGAAGATAACGACGTTGGCGTCGACCGCCATACCGATTGACAAGATGATACCCGCGATGCCCGGCAGGGACAGGTTGACACGGATCAGGCTGAAGATCAGCGCCTCAATAACAATATAGAAGCCCAGTGCCATGCAGGCAACCAGACCCGGGATGCGGTAAACGATCAGCATGAACAGGCATACCAGCAGCACGCCGATCGCGCCCGCGATCAGCGAGGTGCGCATTGCGTCTGCGCCCAGCTGCGGGCCAACCGAACGCAGCTCAACCTGCGTCAGCGAGAACGGAATCTGGCCTGCGTTGATCAGATCAGCCAACTCCTGCGCACTCTCACGGGTGAAGCTGCCGGAAATAACACAGCTGTCGCTATCGATCGTCTGGCTGACGGAAGGATAGGAGATGATCTGATCGTCCATGACAATGTACAGCTGGTTGGTGCCATCCGTACGCGCAGACACAGCAGCGGTTGCTTCTGCAAACTTCTGACGGCCTTCGCTGGTGAACTGCACCTGTACATAGTGGATGTCGGTGACCTCAGTGCCGGTCGGCTGACCGTAGCCGTAAGAAGCCTTGGAAATGTCCTCGCCGGTCAGCCACTCTTTACCGTCCGCGTCCATAAATACAAGCTGGGCGGTGGTGCCAAGCGTCTGCACGGCTTCTTCCGGGTTGGTGATCTGCGGGATCTCAACCGTGACGCGGTTATCACCGGTCAGGCTGACGGTCGCTTCGGTGAAGCCCTTGTCCGTCAAACGCTGACGGATGACCTTCTGCACCGAGTTCATATCGTCGGCCAGATTGGCCATGTCGTAGCCTTCCGGAATCTGCGCCTCGTAAACGATGCGTGAGCCGCCGACCAGATCAAGGCCGAGGCGGATGCCGTTTTCGGTATCCATAACGCTCGGGATGATCGCCTTGAGGTCAGCCGCCGTGGTCTCGGCAGTCGTCTCCTCGGCGGTTTCCTCCGTGGTGTCAACGGTGTTTACATCAACGTCGCTGCCGGTTTCCGGTGCAGTCTCGTCAGTGCTTGCCGTTTCATCCGTCGGTGTGGTTTCGTCCGTCGGCGTATCCGTTGTCTCGCCGGTCGTGGAAGTGTCGCCGGTCGTGTCCGTCGTGTCCGTGGTATCCGCGGTGTCACTGACCGCGGTGTCCCGGAACGGCATCGTCCAGCCCCCCGGAATATACACACCCGTCACCGCCGTCACGCCCAAGAAAACAATCACGAGCAGGACGGCAATGAAGGAAATCACACTTTTCTTCAATGTTTGCAGCCTCCTTATTCCTTTTTACAACTTAGTCAGTATACTGCGGATGCCTGCAAAAGTCAACCGCAGAAAAGCTCCCCCGGCGTCAGGGGGAGCTTTTTTCGTCCCAAAACTGCCTTACAGGTTGATCTCGACCGTAACCTCTTCCTCGGTCAGGTACGGTGCGATCGCCGGACGGACACACTGGCTGATAAACTCGTCCACCTGCGACGGACAGCGGCCGATATAAGCCTTGGGGTCGAGGTGCTCGAGGATCTGCTCGCGCGTCATGCCGAACATCGGGTCGGCAGCGATGCGGTCGATCAGGTCGTTATCCAGACCTTCCTCCTTGATGCGCTTGCCGGCCGCCATCGAGTGCTCACGGATGCGCTCATGCAGCTCCTGACGGTTGCCGCCGCGCTTGACCGCATCCATCATGATGTTCTCGGTCGCCATGAAGGGCAGCTCGTTCATCACACGCGCCTCGATCACCTTGGGGTAAACCACAAGGCCGGAAACGACGTTGATCATAATGTTCAGGATCGCGTCGACTGCGAGGAACGCCTCCGGTACAGAGATACGCTTGTTGGCCGAGTCGTCCAGCGTGCGCTCGAACCACTGGGTCGCAGAGGTGAAGGCCGGGTTCAGGCTGTCGCAGATGACATAGCGCGCCAGCGCGCAGATACGCTCGGAACGCATCGGATTGCGCTTGTACGGCATTGCAGACGAGCCGATCTGGTGCTTCTCGAACGGCTCCTCGATCTCCTTGAGGTGCTGGAGCAGACGCAGGTCGGTGGCGAACTTGGACGCGGACTCCGCGATACCGGCGAGGGTCGCGAGCGTCTGCGCGTCGATCTTGCGCGAGTAGGTCTGGCCGGACACCGGAACGACGCCCGCAAAGCCGAAATCGTCCGCGATGCGCTTTTCCAGCTCCTTGACCTTGCTCTCATCGCCGTCGAACAGCTCCATAAAGGACGCCTGCGTGCCGGTCGTGCCCTTGGAACCCAGCATGCGCAGGTTCTCGATGCGGAACTCGACCTCGGACAGATCCATCAGCAGCTCGTTCATCCAGAGCGTTGCGCGCTTGCCGACGGTGGTCAGCTGCGCGGGCTGGAAGTGCGTAAAGCCGAGCGTCGGCTGCGCCTTATGGTCTTCCGCGAAGCGCGCCAGCTTGTCCAGCACGACCGCGAGCTTTTTGCGCACCAGCAGCAAGCCCTCACGGATCTGGATGATGTCGGTGTTGTCGCCGACGTACGCGCTGGTTGCGCCGAGGTGGATGATACCGGCCGCCTTGGGGGCTGCCTTGCCGAAGGTGTACACATGCGCCATAACGTCATGGCGGACTTCCTTCTCGCGGGCGCGCGCGACATCATAATCGATATCGGTCAGATGCGCAGCCATCTCGTCGACTTGCTCCTGCGTGATCGGCAGGCCAAGCGCCATTTCGGCCTTGGCCAGCGACAGCCACAGGCGCCGCCAGGTCGAAAACTTCATATCCGCAGAGAAGGTATACAGCATCTCCGCCGAAGCGTAACGCGAGGACAGCGGGCTTTCGTACACGTTGTTCATGTCAGTCGTCCTTTCAACTCTGTCTTTTTCTTGCGGCCAAGGCACCTTGGCAGACATTCATACAATTTCCTTTAGTTTAACACTCTATCCGGCTTTTTTCAAGCAAAACCGCCCCGTTTTACGCGCACATTGTAACAATAAACAAAGAATTGTCCAAGCGGACGCACGTTTTTGACGCGCCCCAAGCGCATTGCTTGACGGGCGGGCGGCACACGTGCTATCATCAGGGTATCAATCAGGTTGGAGGGGACCGATATGCGCAAGGCAAGACCCGAAGATCGCGCGGCGCTGGCCGCGCTGATGTTCGACCAGTTTTACGAAAAAGAAGAATTACAGCAGCAGTTTTCCGGCATCGACCCGGAGACTGCCCGTCGAATTGGCCCGACTGTGCTCGGCATGGGGCAGGGCTATTTCTTTTCCTGCGGTGATGTATTTGTGTGCGATGCACCGGACGGCGCGCTTGCAGGCGCGCTTGTCGGCGCCGACCCACGCCGCTTGTCGCATTTCGGCCCGGTCGGGCAATTCCTTTATGCGCTGCGGCATGGTAAAGAGCTGCGCGACATCCCCCGCCCGCTGCTGACCCAGATCATGCGCAACAGCCGCCCGGTTTTGCAGGTGCACAGCACCAAATGGTACCGGCGCTATTGCGGCCGTCCCTATTATATTGCACAGTTTGCGGTGGATAAACCCTACCGTGGCACAGGCATCGCCCGTGATCTGCTCGAGGGTGCAATCGAGCACGCCGCTTCGCAGGGGTATCCTGCCGTCGTACTCGAAACGCTGTCGCGTGAAAATGTGCCGATGTACCTGCATTTCGGCTTCAAGCTCAAGCAGGTGTACACCTGCGGCGACTTCACGGAATACCGTCTGCTGCTGCCGCTGCTCTCTCCCATGTCGATATAACAGAAATACAAAAAAGCGGAATTGCTCATGGGTCGCCCTCCGCAGAACGACCGTTACTGCCGGCGGCGCCGGATAGCCCCTCTCTTTGCCACATACGTGCAAGGCTTCGAAGCAGATCTTCTGGCCACCGTTCCAAAGAAGTTGACGGCATCAGCCAAAGTTGCCAAGCGTCTGCTGGAAGAATACTGCACAGGGTTTCAACGCAAGTCTTTTGGGGGCGCGTATCTTTAGTCTTGGGTTTATGGAGTTTGTTCGGCAGGATAAGCTGGGCAGTCTCAAAGCCTTGCGCCGGAAAATGTGGTTTAGGTGTGGTTGCGAACAAGGAGTGGGATCGGCATATGCCGATCCCACTCCTTGTTCGCAACCACACCT
>DXDE01000051.1 GCA_019115615.1 Candidatus Agathobaculum merdavium
TCGATATAGACCTTGTCGGCCATGGCCTTATCGGTCATGATGGTCGCGGGGTTGGAGTTGACGAGCACGACCTCCAGACCTTCCTCGCGCAGCGCGCGGCAGGCCTGCGTGCCCGCGTAGTCGAACTCGGCCGCCTGGCCGATAACGATCGGGCCGGAGCCCAGTACCATAACCTTATGAATATCCTTGCGCAGCGGCATTACTGGGCACCTCCCTTGGATTTTGCAATGTTGTCCATAAATTTATCAAACAGGTACGACGTGTCCATCGGGCCGGGGCAGACCTCGGGGTGGTACTGCACGGTGAACACCGGGCGACCGATGTGCTCGACGCCCTCGACGGTGCCGTCGTTCAGATTGACATAGCGCACGCGGGCGATCTTCGGGTCGACCGATTCGCCGACGACCGCGTAGCCATGGTTCTGGCTGGTAATATAGGTGCGGTCGGTGTCCAGATCCTTGACCGGGTGGTTGACGCCGCGGTGGCCGTACTTCAGCTTGGTGGTCTCGGCACCGATGGCAAGGCTCAGCAGCTGGTGGCCGAGGCAGATGCCGAAAATCGGGATATTGCTTTCGAGCAGCTTTTTCAGGATCTCGACCACCTCGACGTTCTCCGCCGGGTCGCCGGGGCCGTTGGACAGCATAACGCCGTCATACTTGCCGATCACGTCCTCCGCCGGGGTGAGCGCCGGGATGGTGACGACCTCGCAGCCGCGGCGCTGCAGCTCGCGCTCGATGTTGTACTTGACGCCGTAGTCATACAGCGCAATGCGGTATTTCTGCTCGCCCTCGGGCGGGTAAACGCGGCTTTCCTCGCAGGTGACAGCCTTAACAGCGTCCTTGACAACATAGGCGTGCATGGCTTCGATCGCCTTTTCGTCCGGCTCGCAGCCCTCGGTGTAGATGATGCCGTTCATAACGCCCGCGTTTCTCAGCTTGCGGGTCAGCGCGCGGGTGTCGATGCCCGCAAGGCCGATGACCTTCTGCTCCTTGAGGTACGCGTCGAGCGTCATGCGGCAGCGCCAGTTGGACGGGTGCTCCGCGATCTCGCGCATGATAAAGCCCGAGACCCAGCTCTTGCGGGACTCGTAGTCCTCAAAGTTGATGCCATAGTTGCCGATCAGCGGATAGGTCATGGTGACGATCTGTCCGTAGTAGGACGGGTCGGTCAGAACCTCCTGATAGCCGGCCATGCCCGTGTTGAACACGACCTCGCCGATGCTCTGCCCTTCGTAGCCGACGGCGTAGCCCTCAAACCGGGTGCCGTCCGCGAGCAGTAAATACGCTTTCTTCATTCTTGTATCTCCACGCTCCTTATTACTTCGATCGGAACCACGCTTCCGATCGAGGGGACGCACCGCGCAAAGCACGGATGCGTCCATATCTTCGCAAAGTTCCGACAAGCGAAACTTTGCTCCGCTCCTGTATAAAAATCCACGCGCATGTCGCGAATTTTTATGAAAATGGCAGTCAACTGCCATTTTCTATTTGATACGCGCCTAACGGCGCGAAACGCATCGTGTTAGAGGGATTGAATACCCCCTATAAGATTTTATCGAATCGCCGCGACGATCTCATCGCGCATGCGGATCGCTTCCGCGCGCGCGGCTTCCTTATAATCCTCGCCGTTATGGCCGGTCTTCTTCCACGCGCACATGATGCCGCGGGAGGAATTGACGATCGCGCCGAGGCCGTCGTCGTTAAAGGCATTGGCGATATCCTTTGCCGTCGCGCCCTGCGCACCGTAGCCCGGCACGAGGAAATAACTCTTCGGCAACAGCTCACGCACGATCTTCTGCTCCTCCGGGTAGGTTGCGCCGACGACCGCGCCGATCTGGTTGTAGCCGCAGGCGGTGTCCAGACCGTCGCCCCACTTTGCTACCATTTCAGCCATGCGCGCGTAGAGCGGCTTGCCCTCCATATCGCGGTTCTGCAGCTCACCGGACGACGGGTTGGAGGTCTTGACGAGCACAAACAGGCTCTTATCGCGGTTACGGCACTCCTTCAGGAACGGCTCGATGCCGTCCGTGCCGAGGTAGCCGTTGACGGTCGCGCTGTCGCAGCCGTAAGGCGCGATCTCGGTGTCGCCCACGCGGGTCTTGCCGAGGTAGGCTTCGGCGTAAGCCGTTGCAGTCGCGCCGATATCGTTGCGCTTGATGTCGCAGATGACGTACATGCCCTTGGCATGCGCGTAGTCGATGGTCTCCTTGAGCGCCATCGCGCCGTACGAGCCAAGCAGCTCGTAATACGCTGCCTGCGGCTTGACCGCGGGCACGATATCGCACAGCGCGTCGATCAGGCCGCAGTTGAAGGCGACCATGCTCTCCGCCGCGGCGCGCAGCGTTTCGCCGTGCAGCATCATATTGCGGCCGGAAATGTGCTGCGGGATGTACTCGAGCCGCGCGTCCAGACCTGCGACGGTCGGATTGCCCTTTTCCTTGATCTTTTCTACCAGTGTTTGAATCGACATAGATGTTCTTCCTTTCTTCGCTGTACGCGACTATCCCTATGCGTCACTGCTTAAAATAACCACATTATCCGCATCGTCGACCTCGGTCAGACGCACGCACACACGCTCGTCGCGCGAGGTCGGCAGGTTTTTGCCGATGTAGTCCGGTCGGATGGGCACTTCGCGGTGGCCCCGGTCGATCAGCACGGCCAGCTGGATGCGGCCCGCGCGCCCCTGATGGGACACAGCCTCGATCGCGGCGCGCACCGTGCGCCCGGTGTAGAGCACATCATCGACCAGCACGACCGTCGCGCCCTCGATGCGGGGATCGGGCGGCGGCTTGGGCGCGCCCTCGCGGGGCTTGTCATCCCGCCACGGGGTAACATCGAGTTCGATCACCGGGGGCGTGCGCCCCTCGACCTCGCCGAGCTTTTTCGCGATGCGCTGGGCCAGAAAAACGCCGCGCGTCTTGACGCCTGCCAGCAGCAGGTTTTCCGCGCCTTTGTTCTTTTCGATGATTTCAAACGCGATGCGGGTCAGCGCGCGGCGCACGCCGTCCGCGTCCATGATTACGGCCTTTTGTTCGGCCATCCTGCCACCTCCAAACCTCAAAAATTTGCAAAAAAACAGCCTCCTGCGCCAAATACAGAAAGCCGTACCAAAAATTACACCTGTCCCCCATTCTCCGGCTGACGGCGTATGCACTGTTTTCTGCCTTGGCGGCTCACGGGCCGCGCCTTAAAGGCGGATTGTTTCGTTTATTATATCGTAAACGGCGCGATTTGTAAACAGCCGAGCCAACAAAACAATTCTGTTTTTTTATACAAAATTTGTTCTGCCCGCACAGCGCAAGTCTGTGCAGCAACCGGACATACTATGTGCAGCGGTATCCAACTCACTATTTTTTTGAAAGGCGGCGGACAGAATATGCGAGTCACTCCCTTCGTTTCCGGCATTGCGACCGGTGCAGTTGCGGGCGCGGTCGTCTCCATGATGGCGGCGGGCGCGATGATGAATCCCTCGGTGCGGCGCAGCGTGCAGCACGCGGCGAACAAGACTGAACACGCGATGCACAAGGCGGCAAACAACGTCGGCCACATGCTGGGCTGACGGCAAAAAAGGAGAAGCTATCCAGCTTCTCCTTTTTTGATGCCGCCCGCAGAGCGGCTAATTACATGAGCGCCTGCGGCGCTGTTCTGCTTCAATTTATTCTACCGTGTGGCCCGCCTTTTTGTCATGCAGGCGGCGCGCAGCATACACCACGGGTGTGTCGAGTAAGGACGTAAAAATAAAGATCACATAGCTCGACAGCGCGACCGAAATGAGCGTCGGCACATTGTACGTCCCCCAGAATGCGAACGTGGTGAACAACACGGTGTTGACCAGCTGGGACACCAGCGTGGAACCGTTGTTGCGCAGCCAGAGGTAGGCGCGGTGGTCACCGGTCTTTTTCTCAGTCAGCGCCCACCATTTATGATAGAGCCATACGTCGAACACCTGCGCGACCGCGTAAACGGCGAGCGACGAGAGCATCATGCGCGGCGTGTTGGAGAACACCGCCGCGATCGACGGGCTGACCCAGTCGTTTGCCGACGGGATGTACAGCAGCCACGACTGCGACACCACGATAAACAGCACATTCGCCGCAATGCCCGCCCAGACTGCGCGCTGCGCGGCCTGCTTGCCCGCGACCTCGCTGAGGATGTCGGTCACAAGGAAGGTGGTCGCAAACAGGATATTGCCCAGCGTCATCTCCATGCCGTAGGCGTCGACCAGAATCATCACTTCGATGTTTGCCGCAATGGTCGCGAACACGGTAAACGCCATAAGGCCGCCCGTGCCGAACAGGTAAAACCACAGCAGCACCGCGCCGTACAGCACGATCAGCGTGCCGATCAACAATAATTCGTTTGTCATTTTACTTCTCCTACGCCAAAATCTGTATTTTCCAACAGGATATCCACACGCGGGTTGTCCCGGTAGAGCGGATACACGTCGCGCACAAAAGCCGCGCGCGCAGCGTCGTCCGGCAGGATGGGTGTGGTGTTCGGAACCATGATGTTGACGCAGACGCGGTCGAAATACCGCAGCCCAGTCTCGATGTCGTGCTTCATGCTGTCCGCCGTCTGCCCGGCAAGGCCGAACAACAGGCAGCAGTCGTCAAAGTCCGCGGCGATCTTCGCGGGGTCGGTTTCATCGATGCCCTTGTCGAGCACCCGCTCGCGGTAATCCGCGTCGAAGGTCTCGACGCCGATCTTGACATGCAGCGTCACGCCCTGCGCCGCAAACCGCGCGCGCAGCGCGGCGAGCGTTTTGCGGAAAATCCAGTGGCTTTCGATGTGCAGGTCGCGGATGCCCTTGTCCTGACACACGCGCTCGATTTCCGTGATGGTCGACTCCTCCAGCTCGGCAAACGAGCCGGAGTTGATCGCCTCCAAGCGGCCAAAGCGTCCGGTCACCTGCGCGAGCGCCGCACGGTTGATCGAAAGGTTTTCCTGCTCGTTTCGGGACGCGTCCAGATGGTAGTCGCAGAAGCGGCAGCGCTTCCACGCGCAGCCCCGGCCGCGCAGCAGCACGATCTCGCGCGGATTTTTGTCCTCAATAACTGAATAGCGCGTCAGCTCCACCGGTTTTCCCTCCGTTTGCAAAAAAATAAGGCGTACCGCAAACCGGTACACCATCCAACACGCCGCAAGGCGTGCATCAAACAGACCATTGCCCTGCAATGGTCATCAAAACCGCAGCTCTGCCGCGGTTTTGATACAAGAGCGAAAAAGTTTCGCCCGGGCTTTGTCCACGCGCAGCGCGGCACAGCCCCCTCGATCGAAAGCGTGGTTTCGATCGAAGTCGTTTCCGTAGTTTTGTTTAAAGACAGGATGGTTCCGAACTGTCTGTTATGGAATTGCTTTTCCATTATAACGGATTTTGCCCGATTGTCAAGCATATACTGTCCCGATTGGAGGGATACGCATGCTGGACACCATCGCGCAACTCAACGACGCCGTGCGCGGCGTGCTCTGGGGACCGCCGCTGCTCATTCTGCTGCTCGGCACCGGACTGTACTTCACCTGCTGCACCGGCGTGTTCCAGCTGCGGCACATCCGGCTGTGGCTGGGCGGCGCGCTGCGCGCCTGTCTGCCCCGCCGCAAAACGGACAAAGGCGGGCAGGCGATCTCGCCCTTTGCCGCGATGTGTACCGCGCTCGCCGCGACGGTCGGCACGGGCAACATTGCAGGCGTGGCGGCGGCGCTCGCCATCGGCGGGCCGGGTGCGGTATTCTGGATGTGGGTTGCGGCATTTTTCGGCATGATGACCGCGTTCGCGGAAAACACGCTCGGCATGCTGTACCGCCGCCGGGACGCGGACGGCGCATGGCACGGCGGGGCGATGTACTATTTAAAGGATGGGCTGCATGCCCCCGGTCTCGCGGCGGCGTTTTCGCTGTGCTGCGCCCTCGCCTCGTTCGGCATCGGCAACATGAGCCAGTGCAACTCGATCGCAGGCGGGCTTTCCGGCGTGTTCGGCGTGCGGCCGCTCGCAACCGGCCTTGCGACCGCCGCGCTGCTGGGCGCGGTGCTGCTGGGCGGACTGAAGCGCCTGTCCCGCGTGACTTCGCTGCTCGTACCCGCGATGGCGCTGTTCTACATGGGCGGGGCGCTCATCGTCCTCTGGTGCCGCCGCGAGTATATTCCACAGGCCTGTGGACAGATCCTATCCGGCGCGTTCGGCCTGCGGGCGGCGGGCGGCGGCGCGGCAGGCTTCGGACTGATGCAGGCCATGCGCGTCGGCGTGTCGCGTGGGGTGTTCTCCAATGAGGCGGGGCTTGGCTCGTCGGTCATGGTGCACACCGCAGCCGACGCCAAAGAGCCATGCGCACAGGGCATGCTCGCAGTGTTTGAGGTGTTTTTCGACACGATCGTCATGTGCACCGTGACCGCGCTCGTCGTGCTGACCGCGGGGGTGTATGACCCCGCGCAATATGCGCGCGCGGTGGGCACGCCGCTTTTTGACGCGCTGCCAACCGGCGCGGCGCTCACCGCGCAGTCGTTTTCCGCCGTGTTCGGCCCGGCGGGCGGGGCGTTCGTGGCGGTATCGCTTGCGCTGTTCGCCTTCTCGACCCTGCTCGGCTGGTCGTACTACGGGCAGGGCGCGGTGCGCGGCCTGCTGTGAGAACGCGCCGTTCCGGTGTACCAGGTGCTGTTCGTCGCGGCAGCCTGCGCGGGCTGCACCATGCGGCTCGAGCTTGCATGGGCGCTGTCCGACACCTTTAACGCCCTGATGGCGCTGCCCAACCTTGTAGGCGTGCTCGCGCTGCGGCGCGACGTGCTGGCCGAGTGGCGGCGCTACGCCCGCGCAAATCATATTTGACAATTCCCGCCATTTCCCTACCCCCTTCCCCCGCACATTGCACAAAATTACACCTTTTCGCCCAAAAAATCGGTTTTGGCCTTGTCAAGCATGCCGTTTGCGGATAGAATAAAAGGGAATTGCAGGACGCGGATAACAATCCTGCAAAACTAAAGGGGGAAAAACGGAATGGATTTCACGGCAACCGTGTGGACGCTCCTGCCGCCGATCATCGCGATCGCGCTGGCGCTGATCACCAAGGAGGTATATTCCTCGCTGCTGATCGGTATTCTGGCAGGCGCGCTGCTGTTCACAGGCTTCAACCCGCTGCACGCGGTCGAAACGACCTTCACCGTCATGGGCGGCAAGTTGGGTGACAACATAAACATTTGTATCTTCTTGGTGCTGCTCGGCATTTTGGTGTCGCTCGTCACCAAATCGGGCGCGTCGCGCGCTTATGGCGACTGGGCGGTCAAGACGATCCGCACCCGCCGCGGCGCGTCGTTTGCGACCTCGTTCCTCGGCATGTTCATCTTTGTTGATGACTATTTCAACTGCCTGACCGTCGGCACGGTCATGCGCCCGGTAACCGACAAGTACGGCATCACCCGCGCAAAGCTCGCCTATATCATTGACGCGACCGCAGCGCCGATCTGCATCATCGCGCCGATCTCGAGCTGGGCGGCCGCCGTCGGCTCGTCGCTGCCTGAGTCCAGCTCTATGGACGGCTTCTCGCTGTTTTTGCAGACGATCCCGATGAACCTGTACGCGCTGCTCACCATCCTGTTCCTGATCTGGCTGATGGCGGTCGATTTCGATTTCGGCCCGATGGCCAAGTATGAAACCGCCCACAAGGGCGAAGACCTGTCCCACAAGGAAGAGAACTACGTTGTCGGCGGCGCCGGCAAGGTATATGACCTGATCCTGCCGATCTGTGTGCTGATCGTGCTGTGCATTGCCGGTATGCTGTACACCGGCGGTATTCTGGAGGGCGTGGGTGTTGTCGACGCGTTCGCCAACTGCGACTCCTCGACCTCGCTGGTTCTTGGCTCGTTCTTTACGCTGGTGTTCACCTTCCTGCTGTATATCCCGCGCAAGGTGCTTTCCTTCGGCCAGTTCTGCGAAGCGTTCACCGAAGGCTTTAAGTCCATGGTGCCCGCCATCCTGATCCTGACGCTCGCGTGGACGCTGTCCGGCGTGTGCTCGGAGGAATACCTCAATATCGGCGGCTATGTTTCCTCTGTCGTCGACGGCAACGCGATGGTTTCCATGATCATGCCTGCGATCTTCTTCCTGATCGCGCTCGGCCTTGCCTTTGCGACCGGCACCTCCTGGGGCACCTTCGGCATCCTGATCCCGATTGCCGTCGCGGTATTCGGCGACGCGCCGAGCACCATGCTGGTTATGACCGTTGCGGCCTGCCTGTCCGGCGCGGTCTGCGGCGACCACATCTCGCCGATCTCGGATACGACTATCCTTGCATCCGCCGGCGCACAGTGCAACCATATTGACCACGTTTCGACCCAGATGCCGTACGCGCTGCTGATCGCCGCGATCAGCTTCATCGGCTTCCTCGTAGGCGGTCTGGTCGGCAGCGGCATCGTCGCGCTCCTTGTCGGCGTTGTGCTGCTGGTGCTTCTGGCGCTTGGCATTATGGCGCGCCACAAAAAGGCATGACCACACTTTGACAACCTGATGTACACATGGCTCCCCCGAACCGGGGGAGCCTGTTCTCTGCCCTAAATCCCGCTAAATACACCCAACCCACGCAAAACCAAACCAAAACGCACCAAAAGAAAGGAAGACCCCCGTTGACCACCGACCTGACCGAAGGCAAACCCTCCAAAAAACTGTTCTGGTTTTCGCTGCCGCTGCTGCTGAGCGTCGCCTTCCAGCAGCTCTACCAGATGGCGGACTCCATGATCGTCGGCCGCTTCGCCGCAACCCCGGCCGCGGGCGAGCTGGCGCTCGCCGCCGTCGGCGCGAGCTACCCGATCACTCAGCTGTTCGTCGCGGTCGCGACCGGCGTCAACATCGGTACGAGCGTGCTCGTATCCCAGCTGTTCGGCGCCAAGCGTTACCTGCGCATGAAAACCGCGATCTCGACCGCGCTTTTGACCACGACGACCATCGCCCTTGTGCTGACGCTCATCGGTGCGCTGGGCACGACCGGCATCATGCGCGCGCTGCAAACGCCGGACAACATCTTTGCCGACGGCGCGCTCTACCTGCGCGTTTACGTATTCGGCCTGCTGTTCCTGTTCCTGTATAATGTCTGCACCGGTATTTTCAACGCCATGGGCGACAGCCGCACGCCGCTTATCCTGCTGATTATTTCCTCGGTGACCAACGTCGTGCTCGACCTTGTGTTTGTCGCGGGCTTCCAGTGGGGCGTCGCGGGCGTTGCATGGGCAACCTTTATCGCGCAGGGCGGCTCTGGCGTGCTCGCCTTTCTTCTGCTCATGCGCCGCGTGCGCTCGTTCGACACGGGCGGCCATTTCCTGCTCTTTGCCCCGGAAATGCTGCGCCGCCTGACCAACTACGCAGTCCCCTCGATCGCGCAGCAAAGCTTTGTCTCGGTCGGCAACGTCATCATCCAGTATTACG
>DXDE01000052.1 GCA_019115615.1 Candidatus Agathobaculum merdavium
TTTTCTTGCTTTTTTGAGGAGAGACAGTTCAGCAATAGCTTTGGGATTGCGGGATGCGATACGGGATGATATAATATACTTAACAGATATAATTAACTCGGAAAGGGGTGCCGTGAGATGGAGCTTGTCAAGAATAAAATTTATCGCTGCCAGATTGTGGATTATACGGCGGACGGCACCGGCCTTGCCAAGATCGACGGCCGCGCGGTATTTGTGCCCCGCACAGCGGTGGGCGACCAGTGCGATGTGCGTATTGTCAAGATCACGAAGAGCGTTGCGTTTGGACGGCTGGAAAAGCTGGTCGTGCCATCGGCGGCGCGTATCCGCCCGGCCTGTCCGGTCGCGGATAAGTGCGGTGGCTGCTGTTATCAGCATATTACTTATGAGGAAGAGCTGCGCGCCAAAGAGAAAAAGGTGCGCGATGCGTTGGTGCGTATCGGTGGGCAAAACGGCGCGGTGCTTCAGGGCATCACGGGCGCATCCACGACCGAGCATTACCGCAATAAAGCGCAGTATCCGGTTGGGCGGGATGCAGACGGCAAGGTCGTGACCGGGTTTTACCGGCCGCGCAGCCATGATATCGTGCCGGTGGAGCGGTGCATGATCCAATCCGAGACGGCCGATCACATTGCCGCTGTCGTGCGGCAGTGGATGCAGGAATTTGACGTGCCGCCGTATGATTATGCCGCAAAGCGCGGCGCGGTGCGGCATATTTATGTCCGTGTTGGAGAAAAGAGCGGCGAAAGCCAGCTAACATTGATTGCAGCGACGCGCAAGATGCCGAAGATGGATGAACTGGTGCAGCGCCTGCGTCAGGCAGAACCCTCGTTGACCGGTATTTTGATCAACCACAACCAGCGGGGCGATAATGTGATCCTCGGTGACCGCACCGATGTGCTTTGGGGAGAGCCGATGCTGGAGGATCGTCTGTGCGGCCATTCGTTTTTGCTTTCGCCTGAGGCGTTTTATCAGGTCAACCATGCGCAGGCGGAGCGGCTGTATGAATGTGCGGTGCGGTTTGCGGGATTGACCGGGAAGGAAACCGTGATCGACCTATATTGCGGCGCCGGCACGATCACACTGGCGCTGGCAGAACACGCAAAACATGTAATCGGCGTGGAGATTGTACCGGAGGCAGTGGAAAACGCGCACCGGAATGCAGAGCGCAACGGTATGGGGAATGTGGAATTTATGTGCGCGGACGCGGGACAGGCCGCGCAGCAGCTGGCTGCGCGCGGCGTCAGCCCCGATGTGCTGGTGGTAGACCCGCCGCGCAAGGGCATGGCTGAGCAGACACGTGACGCGATTTTGAAAATGCGTCCGCCGCGTGTGGTATATGTTTCGTGCGATCCGGCAACGCTGGCGCGCGATGTGCGCGAGTTGTCCGGCGCGGGATATGTGCTTGAGCATGCGCAGGCGTTTGATCTCTTCCCGCGAACAAGCCATGTAGAAACGGTCGCCTGTCTGACCGATGGAACTGCTGTACGGGAAGGATGAAAAATAGGGGACGGAACAATCTGTCGAATGGGGGTGAAAATATGTGCGCACAGGAACAGGAAAACGTTAAACAGCAGGTTGTCGAATTGACCCATGAGATGCTATACGCCTATTATTGCAGGAACGATGTGGAGGCGCTTATTTCACGATTTGATGAAGATATCGTGTGGCTAGGCGCGGGAGAGCAGGAATACGCATCGGGTGTGGAAATCGTTTCCGGTATCTTCAGACAGTTCGCCGGCATGGTGCCGAAGTGCAATCTGTCGAATGGGGACTATCAGGCGCTGGAATTGGCGCCCGGTGTATATCTTTGCGCCGGCCGTGTTTGGATCGAGACCGACCCTTCGACTCGGATTAGTCTGCGGGTGCATCAGCGCGTGTCGCTGATTTTCCGCATGAAAGAAGGAATGCTTCGGTGCTGCCATATTCACATTTCCAATCCGTACGGAGAAATGGTGGAAGACGATGTGGGATTTCCCCTCAAAATGGCGCAGCAATCCTATGAATATTTGCAGGAGCAGGTTGCGGCGCAGAAAAAACAGATTTATGCTCAGACTAAGATGCTCGAGCGAATGAGTTATGAAGATGCACTGACCGGATTATATAATCGGCATAAGTTTAATGAATTGGTCGATAATGATGCCTTTGCGCTTCGAACGCGGCTGGGCGTTGCCTGTTTTGATATCAATGGATTGAAGCGGGTGAACGATCAGCTTGGTCACCTTGCCGGAGATGACTTGCTTCGTCGGGCGGCAGGGCCATTATTGCGGGTATTCGGCGGCAGGGCGTTCCGCGTGGGCGGCGATGAGTTCGTGGTAGTGGAGCACATGTTGACGGAGACTGAGTTCTATGATGCGATTCGGTCTGTACAGCGAGGGATGCGGGACAATAATGTCAGCTGTTCGGTAGGCGTTTCATGGCGGGAAGAGAATTGCAGTATTTTGAAGCAGCTGGAGGAAGCGGATCAGCAGATGTATGCGGATAAGAAAAAATATTACCGCCTGCTGATGCGCGAATGGATAGAACAGGAAGGTGATTGATTTGGCGACATCGCGGGAAACAGTATTGTATTATCAGTCGGGAGACGGAGCACAGGGCGCCCAGCTGAAATCCATATTGGTCCGTATGGGTGTGCGTATCAAAAATGTCGGGCCGGACGCTGTCGGGCAGACTGTTGGCTTTTTGCTTGGCCGCAAGGGATTTGATGCGCGTGAAAACCCGGAAGCGCCCGCCTTGGCAGAACCGATGCTGGTCATGGACGGCTTTA
The DNA here is from genome assembly GCA_019115615.1 of Candidatus Agathobaculum merdavium. Classification (GTDB taxonomy): domain Bacteria; phylum Bacillota; class Clostridia; order Oscillospirales; family Butyricicoccaceae; genus Agathobaculum; species Agathobaculum merdavium. The sequence continues at coordinate 2,765 of DXDE01000052.1, forward strand.
CCGACAAACGGTTGGAGATTCTGCTGCGCGAGATGAAGAAAAACGGCGTTTCCGTGCCGTACAAGGCGATCGTAACCGAAACCAATCTCGGCTGGCTATTCCATCAGCTGTATAATGAGTTGGCTGCGGAGCACGAAGCGATGCAGGGTGCGAAATAAATGTTTTCCCCTGCGGGAAAACTGTAATAATAAGAACGACCCGGTGAATATTTTTGCGCATTGGTACCGGGAAAGGATAACAATAGTACAAAGGAGTGTTGCAATATGGCAGTTTTAACGATCACCAAGGAGAATTTTGAGGCAGAGGTTTTGCAGTCGGATAAGCCGGTGCTGCTCGATTTCTGGGCAGTCTGGTGCGGCCCTTGTCGGATGGTTTCGCCTATCGTCGATGAGATTGCGGAGGAGCGGGACGATATCAAGGTCGGCAAGATCAATGTTGATGAACAGGGCGAATTGGCGCAGCAGTTTGGCGTAATGAGCATCCCGACGCTGGTTGTAATGAAAAACGGCCAGATCGCGAACAAGGCCGTCGGCGCAATGCCCAAGGAGGAAATCCTCGCGCTGCTCTGATGCAAAGAAAAACGGAAGCGGTTTCCGCTTCCGTTTTTTTTATTTTGTTATGCCTGACGCACAAATTTAATAGCGTTCATCGCGGCCTGCGCGCCGTCTGAGACAGCTTTCGCTACTTGTAACAGTCCGCCGGTGCAGTCTCCCGCGGCAAACAGTCCGGGCACGGCAGTAGACAGGTCTGCACTGACCTGGATTTTGTTGCCCTCGACCTGTGCACCCAGTTTGCGGGCAAAGTCGCCGCTGCCCGCCGTGCCATAGGCGATAAACACACCGTCAACTGCGATCGGCTCGCCGTCCGCGAACAGTACGCGTGCGACCTTGTCGTCGCCTTCGACAGCGGCGACCTTGCGCGTGTCGACCAGCAGGCCGTCCGGCAGGTTTGCGGGAGCAGACGCACCGTTTGTCAGCAGCGTGACCGACGCAGCCACAGGCAGCAAGGTGCGCGCTTCCTCGAGCGCATATTCGCCTTCACCGAGCACTGCAACTGCTTTGCCACGGTAGAAAAACGCGTCACAGATTGCGCAGTAACTCACACCGCGGCCTTCAAACTCGCGCACGCCTGCGATAGGAGGCGTGGCACGCGGCGCGCCGGTCGCAAGGATGATCGCATCCGCGGCATAGGCGCCGGCCGTGGTTTTGACCGAGAAGCCCTTTTCGGCGTATTCGATGCCGGTCACCTCTGTCTGGACAAGCTGTGCCCCCAGACGCGCAGCCTGTGCGCGCCCGCGTGCGAGCAGGTCGGGACCCGAGATTACATCGGTAAAGCCAAAGTAGTTTTCGATTTTATCGGTTTTTTCCAGCGCGCCGCCGTCTTTGTACAGCACAGTGGTCTGTACATTGGCGCGCGCGGCATAGATTGCGGCGCTCAGCCCGGCCGGGCCGCCGCCGACAATGAGGATGGATGGCATAGGGGTGTTTTCCTTTCGTTATTTCTCGGTGTCCTGCATGAACCAGTTCTGGTAGGCTGTTTGCAGTTTGCCCAGCAGTGCGGTATCCTTGCCGCCCACCGGCTTATCATCCACATGGCTGACCGAGATGCAATGCGAGCCGGTGGAGAGGATCATGATTTCGTCTGCGTGCATCAGTTCATCGACCGTAAACGGCGCGATGCGCGTCGGTACACCGAGCTTGTCGCACAGTGTAAGGAAATGCTTGCGTGTGATGCTGGGCAGGATGAGCTCATCCGCCGGGGGTGTGAAGAATACGCCGTCCTTGAGGATCGCAAGGCCGGAGTGTGCGCCTTCGGTCACGCGGTCGCCGCGGTGGAACACAACTTCATCGCAGCCAGCTTCAACTGCGCGCTGCATCGCCATACAGTTGGGGATGAGATTCAGGGTTTTGATATTGCAGTGCAAAAAGCGGGTGTCTTCGACCGTGATGAGCTTGTAGGGCTTGTCGTGTCGGTCGAGTCCGCAAGGTTCGGAAAACGCCATCAGGCTGGCTTTGGCGTTTTTCGGGAAAGCGTGCATGCGATGCGCGACCGCGCGGGTCGATTGCCAATACAACATGTGCGGCTCATCTGAGTCCAGTTGACTGACCAGATCGCACAGCACAGCTGCGAGTTCCTCGCGCGGCATCGGTGGGTCGATGCGCAGCAGGGTGAGGCTGTTGTAAAAACGATCCAGATGGTCGTCAAGCGCAAAAATCTTCTTGTTGCGAACCATGGCGGCATCGTATACGCCGTCGCCAAAATAAAAACCGCGGTCGGTGATCGGTGCTTTGACCTCATCGATGGGGCCGATCACACCGTTATAATAGGCAATATCCCTCATAAAGCGGGTTCCCCCTTGTTGATGTAGTATAACTTCAGTATAGCGGTTTCAGAGAGGCTTTGCAAGGGGCGTAAAATATGATAGAATAGACAAAACAGGAGAGTGATTTTTGATGAAAACGCTGCTGCATATCTGCTGCGCACCGTGTTCAATCGCTTGCATCGATACCTTGCGGCAGGAGGGCATCGAGCCGGTGGGCTTCTGGTATAACCCGAATATCCATCCGTTTACGGAATATAAGATGCGCAAGAACACGTTGATAGAATATGCCAAGAGTATTGATCTTAAGCTGGAAATCGAGAATGAATACGGCCTGCGCCGGTTCATCGAGGGCGTGTATCCGGATTTTGACCATCGCTGCGCGTTTTGTTATACGCTGCGCTTTGAGGAAACCGCGCGCTATGCGGCCGAGCACGGGTTCGATCAGTTTACGTCCACGCTATTTGTCAGCCCATATCAGAACCACGCGTTGATGCGCGAGGTGGCCGAGCGGGCGGCGGAGAAGTATGGTGTTCAGTATCTGCATCGCGACTTTTCGCCGCGCTTCCGAGAAGGACAGGATGAGGCGCGTGAGTTAGGACTGTACATGCAGAAATACTGCGGCTGCATCTTTTCCGAAGAGGATCGGTACAAAAAACGCTCCAAAAAGAAAAAGACAGAGGAGAGCGCTTTACAAACGGGACAATAAATGGTATAATGCCTTTTGTACCCGCGCCCGTAGCTCAGCTGGATAGAGCGTTGGACTCCGACTCCAAAGGCCGTGCGTTCGAATCGCATCGGGCGTACCATAAAAGCCGCTTGTTCGTAAGAATAGGCGGCCTTTTTGCAACTTTTCTACACATTTTATTTTTGGGATAAATCACTTTGGTGTTTATTTGGTGTTTATAGGACTAAAAATCAGGCGTTCCCGGTGATGGGAACGCCCTTTTTTTATGCCTGCTTTCTGACAGGGTGAAGAATGTCCTGTAAGGCTTCGGCGGCGGCTTGATCGGCTGATTTGATCGCGTGCGCATAGATTTTGCTGGTGGTGGTTGTGTTGGCGTGACCCAGCCGAGCGGCAACCGTTGTCAAATTTGTTCCTGCTGCAATAAGCAGTGTTGCGTTAGTATGCCGCAGTGAGTGAACGTGAATAGGCGGCAAACCGTTCTTTGTAACGAATTTGTGAAACCATGCTGTGATAACATCCGGGCGAATGGGTGCGCCATTCCACGCGGTAAACAGGCGGTCGTTGTCCTGCCACTGATCACCCAGCCGCAGCCGCTCTTTTGCTTGTTCCGCACGCCAGATGCGCAGCATAGCTATCACATCATCGGAAACTTTCATGCAGCGCTCTGAAGTCTCGTTTTTGGTTTCGTCCTCGAATACACCTTTGCCGGATAGGTACAAGGACGAACGCCGCACGGAAATAACAGCCCGCTCGAAGTCAATGTCCTTCCATTCCAGCCCGCACAGCTCACCGCGCCGCATTCCGGTATAAAGCAGCATCTTAACAATGACCTGATGCTGCAGGCTTTCACCCTCCAAGGCTTGCAGCAGCTGTGCCGCTTGATCTTCGTCCAGATAGACTGCTTCTTTCCGTTTGTTTTTTGGCAGCACAACACGGCTACACGGATTGGAAAATATAAGTTGCCATTTAACTGCAGTGGACAGCATGGAGGAAATAAGTCTGTGGTGGTGCAGAATGGTGCTGACCGCGAGCGTGTCTTTGCCCTCTGCTGGGCGGAATACCTTGTCGAGCGGGAGCTTCAAGGTGCTGGCGATCTTGTGAGCACTGGTGGCACTGACCTTGTCGCCGCGGGTCATACTGTCCAGCACATAAACAGAAAGATTGGCCTGCTTGGAAAATTCCCGCTTGGTCATGCCACGGCTTTTTAGCAGTGCTTTGAAATCTACGGTGCTTTGGTATCGCGTATCTTCTCGTACACCGGTTTCCGCAAGGTTATTGTAGAACTGCATGAGGTGATGCGGCTGCAGCTTATCAAGCCGGATATGACCAATGGCGGCATTTATGCGCGGCATCAGCACATGATAACGGGCAACCGTGGTCGGCCGGAGCTGCTTTTCGGCATAGTCCTTGAACCATTGCTCGGCAAAGTCGGCGAACTTGATATTGCCGTCCAGCACTTGGCCGGTACGGCATCGTTCCTCGAATAGTACGGCCTGCCGATCAAGCTCCTTTTCGGTCTGGCGGCGGGTCATGCCCGGTTCAGGTGTCCATGTCATAGTGCGCCGGAGCTGCTTGCCATTCAAGTCATATCCACAGGATACCGTGATGCGGTAGCTGTTGCCGCGTTTCGTGATTGTGGCCATGTGATCACCTCGCGTTATTCAGAAAAATCAACAGGATACCATGTGATCGGTCGTTCGATTTCTTCTGCTTGAGAAAGTACTTTTTCTGTAAGAAACTCAGCATAATTACATATTTCTTGATTTAACTGGCGAATGATGTCCCACGACACCTGATAACTTTTATTGGTTTGTCGTTTGCGAATCCATACAATATTCGGTTGTCCATCATCTTCTAATTGATATCCCGCGTTGATATAGTCCGCCTGTATTTCGTCTGGTACCTCCGTTGTTTCGAGTTCA
>DXDE01000053.1 GCA_019115615.1 Candidatus Agathobaculum merdavium
TTTTTCTTTGTCGGAGAAGAAATTTTTCTGTCGAGTGGCATGGTTGGCACGGTTCATGCTTTTTAACTGGGTGAGAGCGATGAACAAACGCTGGAATAAAAATCGAGTAAGTGCGCCGCACAAGCGCATGATACAAAAAGGAGAAGTGATTATGAAAAGAAAGGTCCTGATCCCTTCCGATATCTCGGAGGCGGGCAAGCAGTATCTGCGCGACCGTGGCTATGAAGTAAAAATGGGCCGGGGCTTGGATGAAGATACCATTATCGCTGACGCACAGGATTGCGAGGCCATGCTGGTACGAAACGAGCCGATCACCCGCCGCATTATGGAAAACATCCCGACGGTTAAGGTCATCAGCAAGCACGGCGTCGGTCTGGACAAGATCGATCTGGAAGCGGCAGCTGAGCAGAACATCTGGGTCACCAACGGACCGCTCTCCAACGCGATCGCGGTTGCCGAGCACACGATGATGCTTCTGCTGGCCTGTGCGAAAAAGCTGGTCCGCTTTGATCTGGCGATCCGCTCGGGTGATTACAACATCCGCAACACCATGAAGGGCATGGACGTTGAGGGCAAGACGGTCGGCATCATCGGCTGCGGCAAGATCGGTTCGATGGTCGCCAAGAAGTGCGTGCACGGCTTCGATATGAAGGCTGTCGGCTACGACCCGTTCGTACCGGTTGAAGCGCGTCTGCCCGAGATCGAGTACGTTGACACAATGGAAGAGGTGTTCCGCCGTGCAGACTTTGTTTCGCTGCATGTGCCGGCCACCAAGGATAACGCGGGCTTTGTGAACAAGGACCTGCTCTCGCTGATGAAGCCGACGGCTTACCTGCTCAATGCGGCGCGCGGCACAATCGTCAATGAGGCTGACCTTTACGAAGCGCTTCGCAGCGGCCGCATCGCCGGCGCGGGCCTTGACGTTTACGCACAGGAGCCGCCCGCAGCGGACAACCCGCTCTTCACCCTGCCGAACATCACGGTGACGCCGCACAACGCGTCCCTGACTTATGAGACCACCGATCGCATGGGCCTGCACGCGGCGCAGGGCATCGACGAGGTTCTCTCCGGAGGCACGCCGACATGGCCGTGCGTAACGCCTAAGAATCCAAGATAACAGGAATTCCGAAAGGAGGACATGATGTATCAGCTTAGAAACAAAAAGTACGACATCGTTATCAAAAACGGTACTCTGATCGATACGATCGGCGGGTTTGAACGCAAAGAGGACATCGGCGTAACCGCCGGTAAGATCACCGCGATCGGCACGCTGAGCGCGGACGACGCAAAGATGACGGTCGACGCGGAGGGCTGCTACGTATCCGCCGGTTTGATCGATTATCACTGCCACGTGTTCCACGGCGGCGACTGGGCAAGCTGTTCCGCGGAAGCGTATGCGCTGCCCAACGGCGTGACCACGCTGGTTGATGCGGGTTCGGCAGGCTGCGGCGGCTTCCCGCTGTTCTGGAACGGTGTGGCCAAGCGCAGTCTGGTCAATGTGAAGGCTTACATCTTCGTCGGCACGGGCGGTCAGGTTGGCCTTGGCTGTGTGGAAGATGAAAACCCTGCACATATTAACCGCGACGGCATCGTGGAGCTGTGCGAGCAGTATCCGCAGGATATCGTCGGTATCAAGCTCAAGATCGACAAAGACCATCTGGCGCAGTTCGGCATCGAGCCGCTGCGGGAAGCGGTCCGGCTGGGCGAAGAAACCGGTTTACGCGTATCCGCACATGCGACCGACCCGGTTGTACCGGTTGACGAGTTCATCGAAATTTTCCGTCCGGGCGATATCTTCTGCCACATGTACCATGAAACGGGCGAAGGCATCCTCGATGAAAACGGCAAGGTGCGTGAGAGCGTGCGGCGCGCGCGGGAGCGCGGCGTGCTGTTTGACGCGGCGCACGGCAAGACCAATAACTTCTCGCTCGAATGTGCCAGAAAAGCAATTGAGCAGGGCTTTACGCCGGACATCATCAGTTCGGACTACACCAAGATCTCGATGTCCGCACGTTATCCTTTCACCATGATGCTTTCCGAGTATCTCAATCTCGGCATGTCCTTTACAGAAGTCCTCCGGTGCTGCACTGAGAATCCGGCCAAGCTGATCTCGGGCAGAACCACTCCCTTCCTTGCCGTCGGCGAGGCGGCGGACCTGGCGATCCTGCAGATCGCGGAACGTCCGGTCACCTTCTGGGATCACTACGGCAATCTGGTTCACGGCGAACGGCTGATTGAAAACAAGATGACCATCTGCAAGGGTGAGATCCTGTTCGATCAGCTCGATGATAGATATCACAAATTCGCATAACAGAAGAAAAGGAGAATGAAAATGAAACTGAGAAAGATCTGTGCATTGTTCCTGGCTTCCAGCCTGCTGCTTTCGGTTGCAGCATGTGCGCCGAACACGACCGTTGAAAGCAAGGATGACGGCGGGGATGAAGCTTCCACCAATACGGAAGCGAAGGTTTTCTCCATCGGCCACTCCAACCCGGCTGACCCGGACGACCAGTACCATTACTTCTGCGAAGAGCTCAACAGAAACCTGCAGGAGATCTGCGACGGTGCGATCCAGTTTGAGATCTTCTCGGATAGCCAGTACGGCACCGAGACTGAGATGTTCCAGGCAGTAAGCGAAGGCTCGCTCGACGCGGTCTGCATTTCCAACAACATCGTATCCGGCAGTATCCCGCAGCTGCAGGTGCTCGACCTGCCCTACTTCTTCGACAGTGAAGATGAGTATCAGTTCCTGGTAGACAACGAGGACTTCCTTGAAGTCATTACCCCGATCTATGAGGAGACCTGGAACATGCACCAGTTCGCGCCGGTACTCGACGCTTCCTGGCGTACCCTGTTCACCAAGGGCAAGGCTGTCAAGAGCTTTGAAGACATGAAGGACCTGAAGGTTCGCGTTACCACCAACCGTGTCCATGAGGCTGCTTACAAGGCACTGGGCACCATCCCCTCTGTTATCGCTTGGAACGAATGCTACACCGCATTCCAGCAGGGCGTTATCGACGGTCTGGACGTTGGTGTTCCGATCGCAGCGACCATGGGCTTCTATGAAGTAGCCGATTACTGCACCCGCGTTAACCCGTTCCCGATTCTGTGCTGGCCGATGATCAATATGGACGTCTGGAACTCCCTGACCGAAGAGGAGCAGGGCTGGATCACCCAGGCGGGCTATGATGCGGCAATGGCGCAGCGCAGCCACCAGCGCGAGATGGAAGTTGAGTTCACCGAGATGGAAGAAGAGGCTGGCATCGAGTTCTTTGAGCCCGACCTGACCCCGTTCAAGGAAGCGACCGCGGGCGTCCGCGATCAGTTCAAGCCCGAGATCGGCGAGGACTTCTACGATATGTGCGTTGAGCTGGTTGAAGGCTACCGCGCAGGTAACTAAACTGCATGACTGCCCGGCGCATGCTGACCGCAGTGCCGGGCAGTCTCCCTCTTAAATCCATGAAAGGAGCTGAACATTTATGCAGTGGGCAAAAAGTCTGGATCGCGGCGTGCAGAAAATCAATGCAGTGCTGATGTTTCTGGCCTGTGTGTTTCTCGGCATACTGGTCATCGCCTGTGTCCTGATGGTGCTGACACGTTTTATTCCGAACTTTACGCTGACCGGTCTGGAGGAGATCGCACGCTATGCCTTTATTTTCCTTACCTTTTTCGCAGCCGGTGCAGGAGCGGGTACCAACGCGCATCCGGGCCTGACGCTGCTGCGTGATGCGCTGCCGAAAAAGGGCCGGTTTGTTCTGGATATCACCGTTTATTTGATGATCCTGACCTTTGGTCTGATCTTTATCATCTGCGGCTATCAGGCTGCGATGGGCGTAAGCAAGCTGATCTCTACCTCGTGGCGCATTCCGATGCCGATTATTTATTTCTCGGCAGTTCTGGGCGGCATTTTCATCACCGGCAATACCATTAACAATTTGATCCAGCTGATCGTGTGCGGCGACGATAAGCGCAGCACCGAGATTGAAGAAGTGCAGATCGTTGCTGCACAGCAGGCCGAAGCGGAAGCAAAAGGAGGAGAAAACAAATGACATCTGCATTGATCTTGTTTGGTTTGCTGTTCCTGTTGCTTGCACTGTGCGTACCGGTTGGTTATGCGATCGGCCTGGCATGCTGTGGTCTGGCATTCTTCACAGGAACCTGCGACCTTTCCGTCATTCCCGCTAAAATGATTACCGGTAATGACTCGTTCATTTTCCTGGCGGTTCCGATGTTCACCTTTGCGGGCTACCTAATGGAGGCCGGCAATATCACCGAACGTCTGGTTGACTGGGTTAACAAGGTATTCGGCCGTCTGCCCGGCAGCATGGGCGCGGTTGCAATCATCACCTGCGCGATCTTCGCGGCGCTGACCGGTTCCGGTGCGGCAACCACCGCGGCAGTCGGCGCGATCATGTATCCGCTGATGATCAAAGCGCAGTACAGCAAGGAAGCGTCGGCTGGTATCATCGCTTCCGGCGCGGTTCTCGGCCCGGTTATCCCGCCGAGTATCCCAATGATTATCTATGGCTCGGCGATGGGCGTGTCGATTTCCGACATGTTCCTCGGCGGCGTTATCCCGGGCGTGCTGATGGCTGGCACCTTCCTGGTTTACAACACCTGGTATGCCGTTCGTCATAAGCTGCCGCGCAGCACCACCAAGTATTCGCTGAGCGATATCCTCAAGGCAACCTGGCACAGCCTTGGCGTACTGATGCTGCCGGTTATCATCCTTGGCGGTATCTACTCCGGTCTGTTCACCCCGACCGAGGCGGCTGCCGTAGCAATTGCCTACACCACCGCGCTGATGATCGCGTATGGCCGTTTCACCTTCAAGCGCTATCTGGGCGTTATGAAGCGCACCGCGGGCACCACGGGCGTCATCATGCTGATCGTTGCGCTGTCCAACGCGTTCTCGTTCCTGCTGACCAAGGAGCGCATCCCGTCCAAGCTGACCGAGGCTGTCGTTCCGATGCTGGGCAACGCGTATATTTACCTCGCTGTTGTTATCATCATCTTCATCATTGCGGGCGCGCTGATGGATACCGCACCGGCGCTGCTGATCCTGGCTCCGATTCTGGTGCCGATCGGCGTCGAGTTCGGCCTGAGCGAACTGCATCTGGGCGTTTTGATGTGCATCGTCATGATCTGCGGTCTGATCACCCCGCCGTTCGGCCTGAACCTGTTCACCATCTCGTCTACATCGGGCGTTACATTTGAACAGGCAACCAAGGGCGCGGCGCCTATGATCGCCTGCTGCTTCATTGTCTGTATCCTTTGCGCCTATATCCCGAGCCTGATCACCTTCCTGCCGTCCCTTGTCGGCGGATAAAACCATTACGCAATATACTTTGGAAAGAGGTTTTTTGAATGTTTAATCTGCAAAAAATTACGGATAAGATCGCTGCGGGCAAGATCCCGGTTGGCTCTCATGTTGGCTTTGACAGCCCGTTCCTGACCGAAGCGCTCGCAGGCTGCGGCTTCGACTTCATCTGGATCGACGCGGAGCACTCCGCGATCGACAAGAAGGACATCCAGAACCATCTGCTCGCCTGCCGCGCAGCGGGTGTGGCCGGTATCGTTCGTGTACCGTGGAACGACCATGTGTTCATCAAGAGCGTGCTCGACATGGGCGCGGATGGCATCATCGTACCGATGGTGCGCTCGCTGGAAGAGGCCAAGACGGCTGCTGCGGCGACCCACTATCCTCCGAACGGCGTACGTGGTATGGGTACGCGCCGTGCAGTCAACTACTCGATGTGGGACAAGGCGGAGTACACCGCAAACGAAGACAAGCACATCTGGACGATCGTACAGATCGAGCATGTCGATGTGGTCAAGGATCTCGAAGCGATCGCGGCGCTGCCCGGCATCTCCGGCTTCGTCATCGGCCCGAACGACTATGCGATGAGCATGAACACGCAGGAGCACCGCTACACTGCGGCTTCCCCCGAGGCCAAGGCGGAGTTTGACAAGATCGGTGAGATCCTGCGCAAGACCGGCAAGCCCTTCGGCGTATCCGGTGCATACAGCGAGCAGTTCGTCAAGGATTGGCTCGGCCGCGGTGCGAACTGGCTGTGCATGAACTTCGATTTCAACTACATCGTCAACGGCGGCAAGGCCGTCCTCAAGGGTACGCACGAGACGCTCGACGCACTCGGTCAGGCGTATTGAGTGTTCCACCCGCGATTTGCAAAGGAGGCATTGCTGCAATATGGAATTGCTGACGGCGGCGCAGATTGAAGCGCTGCGTGAATTTGACACCCCGACCATCTGCAACGCCATCGAGGGTTTTGGCGTGCGCGCCAAAACCACCGGCTATACCGACCCCAGCCTGCGGCTGCGGGTCGGTATGGAGGACAAGCCCATGGTTGGCTATGCCCGCACCGGCATCATCTCTGCCCGTTTTCCGGCAAAGCCGGAGCATAACGAGGTAATGCGCGCGTATTACCGGCAGTATGAGGGCTTTGACCTGCCGCAGGTCGCGGTCATTCAGGATCTCGACCCCCAGCCGATCGGTTCGTTCTGGGGCGACGTGCAGGCAACCGTGCACCGTGCGCTCGGCTGCATCGGTACGGTCACCTCGGGCGGCGTGCGTGACGTGGCTGAGGTCGAAAAGGTAGGATTTTATCTGTTTTCCAAGGAAGTACTGATTTCCCATGCGTACATCCACATGGTTGAGGCTGGCGGTACGGTCGAGGTGTGCGGTATGACCGTGCAGCCCGGCGACCTGATCCACGCCGACTGCCATGGCGCGATCGTGATCCCGCATGAGGTTGCGCCGCGTCTGGCCGCTGCCTGCCGGCAGGCGGTCGACGCCGAGGAGGCGCTGCTGCTGCCCTGCCGCAAGGCACTCGAGGAAGGCCGCCGCGTCACTGCCGATCAGGTCATGGAATGGCGTGCGGAGATGACCCGACGCCGCGCGGCGATCGGCAAGTAAGGAGGGGGACATGATCGAGGAACGTAAGATTCAGGATATCGCCCGGCAGATCCGCCGGGATATCGTGACCATGACACATGCGGCCGGCTCGGGACATCCGGGCGGCTCGCTCTCCGCAGCCGACCTGCTCGCGGCGCTGTATTTTACCGATCAGTTCCGCTGCGATCCGGCCAATCCGGACTGGGATGAACGCGACCGCTTCATCCTGTCCAAGGGGCATACCGCACCGGTTATGTACAGCGTGCTCGCGCGGCGTGGGTTCTTCCCGCCCGAGGAGCTGACAACGCTGCGTCAGCTCGGTTCGCGGCTGCAGGGTCACCCGAAGCGTGGCGCAACACCCGGTCTGGACTGCTCGTCCGGTTCGCTCGGACAGGGTCTGTCCGTGGCAAACGGCATCGCGTATGCGCTGCGCCGCCGCGGCTCGGATGCGCGCGTCTACTGCCTGATGGGCGACGGCGAGTTGCAGGAAGGTCAGGTCTGGGAGGCGGCGATGTTCGCACCTCAGCATGGTCTGGACAATGTATGTGCGATCGTTGACTACAACAACGTGCAGCTTGACGGCAAGGTCGACGAGATCAAGGACGTCTATCCGCTGCGCGAAAAATGGGAGGCGTTCCGCTGGAACGTCATCGAGGTAGACGGCCACGACGTTGGCGCAATCTATGCGGCCTATGAGGCGGCACGTGCCTGCAAGGGCAAGCCTTCGGTGATTCTGGCGCGCTGTGTCAAGGGCAAGGGCGTTTCCTATATGGAAAACAGCGCCAAGTGGCACGGCACCGCGCCGAACGACGAGGAGTACGCACAGGCAATGGCAGAACTGGAGGTGCAGGCATGAAGGATACCCCAATGCGCGATGGCTACGGCAAGGCGATCGTCGAGCTGAGCCAGACGCATGAGGATGTGATGGTGCTCGACGCGGACGTGGCCAAGTCCACCCGCTCCGAGTGGGTCAAACAGCAAAACCCGTCGCATTTTCTCGACTGCGGCATTTCCGAACAGGATATGGTCGGCACCGCGTCCGGCATGGCGCTGGCCGGTCTGACCCCGTTCGTTTCCACCTACGGCGTGTTCCTTGCGGGGCGCGCGTGGGATCAGGTGCGCAACACGGTTTGCTACAACCATTTGAACGTTAAGCTTGCGGGTGCGCACGGCGGCATTTCGGTCGGTCCGGACGGCGCGACCCATCAGGCGCTCGAGGACGTTGCCCTCATGCGCACGCTGCCCGGTATGACCGTGGTCGTGCCGTGCGACGCGATCGAAACCTACAAAGCAACCATGGCGTTGTATGATACGCCGGGCCCCTGCTATATCCGGTTTGGCCGTGAAGCCGTACCGGTTGTGACCGATGACGACACGCCTTTCGAACTTGGAAAAAATCGACTGGTAAGTGACGGGTCGGATGTGGTATACTTTGCAAACGGATATCTTGTACATCAGGCGATGCGCGCGGCGGAAAAGTTGGAAAAAGAAGGCATTTCGGCCCGCGTAGTGGATGTTCACACGGTCAAACCGCTTGATCGGGAGGACATTATCCGCCATGCGTCCGAGACCGGCGCGGTCGTCACCTGCGAGGAACATCAGGTCGCGGGCGGCCTGGGCGGCGCGGTATGCGAAACGCTCGCCGAGAGCGTGTGCGTACCGGTTGAACGCATCGGTGTGCGGGATAGCTTTGGTGAATCCGGCAAGCCGGAAGAGCTGATTGAAAAATATGGTCTTGGCGTGGACGCCCTTTGTGAGGCGGCGCGCCGGGCGATTGCAAGGAAATAACACAATCTGACAGAACAGGGGGGACGGGCATTGAAGCTGAACGCGAAACAGGAGCTTGCACAAAAGCAGACTCTGTCGCAGGCGCAGGTGCAGTCCCTTACTGTTCTGGCAATGACGGGTGACGAGCTGGAGCAGTTTGTCCAGCGCGAGGTCGAGGATAATCCGCTGCTCGAGCAGCCCGACCTGACGGCCGCGCCTGTATCGCAGACGGGCGGCTGCCGGGTTTCTTTGTCCCGTTCCTCTGGCGAGGATGAGGCGGCCTACCGCGATATCCCCGCGCCCGAGCGGACCAGCCTGCGCGACCATTTGCGCAGCCAGCTGGATGCGCGCACCATGGATGCGGATGAGGTGCGCTGCCTGCGCTTCCTGATCGACTCGCTCGACGGGCAGGGTTTTCTGGATACCAGTGCGCAGGAGGTTGCCAGCCTGCTGGGCGTTCCGATGGATGTGGCGACGCGCTGCGTGGAACGGCTTCGCACGCTTGACCCGCCCGGCGTGGGCGCGCGCGATCTGGGCGACTGCTTGGCGCTGCAGCTGCGGCATGCCGGGCAGAGCAACGCGGCATTTGATACGTTGCTGCATGACTATCTGGAAGATTTGGCGGCAGGCCGGTTCCAGAAGGTCACCAAGGAGACCGGTATCCCGCGTCTGGTGCAGCAGGCCTGTCTGGAGGCCATCCGCACGCTCGACCCTCATCCGGCTGCGGCGTTCAGCGAGGATACCGTGACGTATGTCGTACCCGACTTGGTGTGCGATTATGTGGATGGAGAATGGAGCGTGCAGATCAACGACCGCTGGATGGGCTCGGTCGGTATTTCGGCCATGTATGACCGCATATTGCGCGCGGACAAAAGCCCTGCGGTGCAGGCGTATTATATCGAGCGGCTGGCGCGGGCGCGCTTTGTGCTCACCTGCATTGAAAAACGCCGCAATACCCTGCTGGATATTGCGCAGCGTGTGGTCAGCTGTCAGGCGGATTACCTGCTGCGCGGCGGTTCGCTTCACCCGCTCACCTTCCGGCAGTTGGCCGAGGAGATGGGTGTGCATGAATCCACCGTCAGCCGCGGCGTAAAAGACAAATATCTTCAAACCCCGCGCGCGACCATGCCGCTGCGCGAGTTGTTCACCACTTCGCTGGATGGCGACGAACAGGTCAGTCAGGCGCAGGCGCAGGAGCTGCTGCGCGATCTGATTGCGCGTGAGGATAAGACCTGTCCGCTCAGCGATCAGGCACTGGCCGAGCGGCTGAGCCGACAGGGCATCAAGCTGGCGCGCCGCACGGTGGCCAAATACCGCGAATCGCTCGGTATTCCGGTCGCTGCCCAGCGGAAACGACAACGATAAGGAGAGCTTTCCTATGAAATTCCCAGTTGAAACCATTCGCGCGTTCGGCGAGGCGGTATCGGTCAAGGCCGGTATGTCGCCCGAGAACGCGAAGATTTTTATTGATAACATGATCAACGCCGACCTGCGCAACGTGCGCTCGCACGGCATCACCAAGTTCCGCGGCTACCTGTCCCGCGTCGAGCACGGCGTGTCCGACATCAAGGCAGAGCCGACCATCGTCAAGACGGCCCCGGCTACGCTGGCGGTCGACGGCAACAACGGCATGGGTACGACGGTCGCTTGGAAGGCCATGGAGGCCTGCATCGAGACCGCGCGCGAAAACGGCGTTGCGTTTGCGACCATCAAGAACGCGTCCCACCACGGCTTCGGCGGCTATTACGTCATGCACGCGGCTGAGCAGGGCATGATCGCCTTCGAGGCCTGCAACTCGCCCAAGCTGGTCGCGCCGTTCGGCGGCGCAAAGCCGCTGCTGGGCACCAACCCGATGTCCATTGCAGTACCTGCGGGCAAGCGCCCGATGCTGGTGTGCGACATGGCGACCAGTGTTGTCGCCAAGGGCAAGATTGCGCTGGCGATGAAGGAAGGCCGTCCGATCCCGGATACCTGGGCGCTCGATTCCGAGGGCCGCAAGACCACTGATCCGGTTGCGGCGAACACCGGCGTTCTGCTGCCGTTCGGCGGCCCGAAGGGTTATGCGCTTGCGCTGATTATCGACGTGCTGTGCCACAGCCTGGCCGGCGCGAACGATAGCCAGCATATCCCGCGCGTATTCGAGAACCTTGAAGAGCCGTCCAACATCGGCTATGTCATGTGTGTCATCGACATCCGCAAGTTCCTGCCGCTCGAGGACTTTGAGCAGAGCGTAGACGCGCTGTTCGAGAGCATCAAGGCATGCCCGCCGGCGGAAGGCTCGAACGGTGTGCTGATCCCGGGCGAGATCGAATACGAGGCCACCCAGAAAAACCGCGAGGAAGGCATCGAGCTGTCCGAGCCTGTCCTCAAGGAGTTCCATGAGCTGTCCGAGAAGTACGGCGTGGACTTCCCCTTCTGATTCAGAACCTATCTCTTCTTTTCTCTCTCTTATACATCTGCGTCGCTCCACGGGGCGCACGGCAGAGGGCGTCGCTGCGGCGGCGCCCTTTGTCGTGTCCGGGGGTATTTTGCAATAGCGCGGACGATACCGTGTGCTCGCAGTATTTTGCGCTTTTTAGGATGATTTTATCTGGTATGGATTGGTCATGTTGACAGTATCCTGCGCTGTGTTATAATGAAAGTGCTTCTTCCGGGTGAGATTCACCCGGAGACCAAAAGGTGCCTGCCATTTTCTCCGGCAGGAGAATAGGGAAAGGGGTGCAAATCCCCTGCGGTCCCGCCGCTGTAAAGGAAGAGCGCGCCGCCGAATACGTCACTGGGGCATGCCCCGGGAAGACCGGCTGCACGTGAGGACGCCTGAGCCAGAATACCTGCCTTTTGGGATGGAAGCGCATACGGCTACGAGCGATGGCCGGTTGTGCGTCAGCCCGGCTCTCCGGCAAGGGGAGAGGCGGGCGCTTCGCGCCGGCCTGATGCGTGGGAAGCATCAGTGCACGGCGTATTTTTGTATCCGTAACAGTTTACGGGAAAGGAGAAAACTATGACAATCAAACAAAAAAAGTGGGTCGCCCGCGTGGCGGCTGCCGCAATCCTCGTCGGAACGCTGCCGACGGCGGGTGCAATGCACATCATGGAGGGCTTTCTGCCGCCGGGAATGTGTGTCGTATGGGGTGTGATCGCGCTGCCGTTTGTGCTGGCAGGGTATTTTTCACTGAAGCGCACGGCTGCGCGCGACCGGCATGCGGTCACGCTCATCGCGATGGCAGGGGCGTTCCTGTTTGTAATCTCTTCGCTTAAAATCCCGTCTGTCACCGGCTCATGCTCGCACATGACCGGTACCGGGCTGGGTGCGATCCTGTTTGGGCCTACGGTCGTGTCCGTCCTTGGCGTGATCGTACTGCTGTTTCAGGCGTTGCTGCTCGCGCACGGCGGGCTGACGACGCTTGGCGCGAATGTGTTCTCTATGGCGGTCGTGGGGCCGTTTGTATCGTTCGGCATTTATCATTTGTGCCTGCGGTGCCGGGTGCACCGGCGGCTGGCTGTGTTCCTTGCAGCGGCGCTGGGGGATCTTGCAACGTACTGCGTCACAAGTGTGCAGCTGGCGCTTGCCTATCCGTCCGAGACAGGCGGATTTGCAGGCTCGCTGCTGGAATTTGCCGGTGTGTTTGCACCGACCCAACTGCCGCTTGCCATTTTGGAGGGCGTCTTGACGGTGATGGTCATGGTCGCGCTCGAAGCTTATGCGCAGCCCGAGTTGCGCGCCGTTGGATTTGAGGAGGCAGACGCATGAAAAAACGGGATCGCGCGCTTTTGATCGCGCTGCTGGCGCTTTGCCTTGTGTTGGTCATTTCGCCTGTGATCGCGCTGCGCGGCGCAGAATTCGGCGGATCGGATGACGCGGGCAGCGAAAAGGTGTCCGAGATTACGGGCGAGGAATACGAGCCGTGGGCAACGCCGTTGTTTGAACAAATGCTCGGCGGTGAAATCCCCGGTGAACTGGAAAGCCTGCTGTTCTGTGTGCAGACTGGCGTGGGCGTAGGCGTAATCGCGTTTTTCCTCGGCCGCTTTGTCGAGCGGAAAAAATGGCAGGAAGCGCGGGACACGGAAAAACGGTCGTAAAATAAAACGAAAAGGGGCGTGTGCATGGACTATCTGACCATACAGGGCGGTCAGGCGCTGCGCCGCGGCTGGACAACAGGCTCGTGCGCGGCAGCGGCTGCGCAGGCGGCGGCGGTATTGCTGCTGACCGGCGCGGCACCTTCTGAGATTGCGCTGCACACGCCCGCTGGATTGACTTTCCATCTGCCGGTCGAGCAGCCGCGCTGGGAGGACGGCGCGGCTGCTTGCACGGTGCGCAAGGACGCGGGCGACGACCCGGACGTGACGAACGGCGTGCGTATCTCGGCGGCGGTGCGCCGCGCGGAAAGCGGCGTTTCGATCACGGGCGGCGCGGGCGTTGGGCGCGTGACTAAACCGGGTTTGTCGGTAGCGGTCGGAGAGGCGGCAATCAACCCCGGTCCGCGCGCGCAGATCACGGCGGCCTTGGAGCGCGCTGCACGGCTGACAGGCTATACGGGCGGCTTTTCGGTCGTTGTTTCGGCAGAAAACGGGGCGGAGATTGCCAAACAGACCTATAACGAGCATCTGGGCGTGATGGGCGGCATCTCTATTCTCGGCACGAGCGGTGTGGTCGAACCGATGAGCGAAAAGGCGCTTGTGGATACCATCCGGCTGGAACTGGACAGCCTGTATGCTGCCGGGCAGCGCATCGCGTTTCTGTGTCCCGGCAACTACGGCGCGGATTTTGCGCGCGATACGCTGGGGCTGGACTTGGAACGTGCGGTCAAGTGCTCGAACTACATCGGGGAGGCGCTCGATCACGCGGCGTTCCGCGGCTTTGTGGACATTCTGCTGATCGGCCACGCGGGCAAGCTGGTCAAGCTCGCCGCTGGCGTGATGAACACCCATTCCTCGGTCGCGGACGGGCGGCAGGAGATTTTTACCGCGCACGCCGCGCTCGCGGGCGCTTCCCGTGCGACACTCGAAGGCTTGATGGATGCGGTTTCGGTGGATGCGTGCATTGAATGGCTCGATCGCGAAGGTTTGCGGGACGCGGTGATGACGCGCATCGGCAAAGCGGTCGAACAGCGCCTTGCGCTGCGGCTGCATGGCAAGGCGCGCGTGGAATTTATGATGTTTACAGGGAAATATGGTATTCTGGCGCAGTCGTCCGGTGCACGGGCGCTGTGTGAGCGGTTAAAGGAGACAGTATGAGCAAAGGAACATTGTACGGCGTAGGCGTGGGGCCGGGCGACCCGGAACTGCTGACGGCAAAGGCCATCCGCGTGATTTCGGAGAGTGATCTCATCGCCGTGCCGCAGTCGGGCGCGGGCGAGCAGACCGCGCTTGCGATTGCGGCGCAGTATATCGGGGACAAGCCGCTGCTGCACTGTGACATGCCAATGACGCGTGACAAGGCGTTGCGCGATGCGTGTCACGACCGCGCGGCGGACGAGATCTGCGCACAACTGGACGCGGGCAAATCGGTTGCGTTCCTGACGCTTGGCGACCCGACCGTGTATTCGACCTGCTGGTATGTGCTGCGGCGCGTGCAGGCGCGCGGCTACGAGACGCAGATTATTCCCGGCGTACCGTCTTTCTGCGCGGCAGCGGCGGCGCTCGGCCGCGCGCTGTGCGAGGACGGCGAAATGCTGCATATCATCCCCGCCTCGCACGGCGGGCTGGACGAAGCGCTCGACTTGCCCGGCAGCCGCGTGCTGATGAAGGCGGGCAAGTCCATCCTTGAGGTGCGCGACACGCTGGCGGCGCGCGGGGAGTTGGAACACGCTGCACTTGTCGAGCGCTGCGGTATGGAGGGCGAGCGTATCGTCACTGATTTGGCGGCGCTTGACGACCCGACCGGGTATTTTTCCATCATTCTGGTGAAGGAGGGGCAGGCATGATCTATTTTGTCGGCGCAGGCTCGGGCGCGCCCGACCTGATTACCGTGCGCGGTGCAAAACTGTTGGGCGAAGCTGACGTGATCGTGTACGCGGGTTCGCTGGTCAATCCCGCCCTGCTGGAATATAAGAAGGACGGCTGCGAAGTCTATGACAGCGCCAAGATGACGCTCGAAGAGGTCATTGCGGTCATGGCGCCCGCAGCACAGGCGGGCAAGACGGTTGTGCGCTTGCACACAGGCGACCCGTGCGTCTACGGCGCGCACCGCGAGCAGATGGATGCACTTGACCGGCTGGGACTGGCATACGAGGTTTGCCCGGGCGTTTCCTCGTTCTGCGGTGCGGCGGCGGCGCTCAAAGCCGAATACACGCTGCCGAACGTCAGCCAGACGGTCATTTTGACCCGCATGGAGGGACGTACGCCCGTGCCGGAAAAGGAGCAGATTGAGGCTCTTGCCGCGCACGGCGCAACGATGGTGATTTTCCTGTCGGCGGGGCAGATGGAAAAGCTGTCCGCGCGGCTGATTGCGGGCGGCTATGCGCCCGAAACGCCTGCTGCCATCGTCTATAAGGCGACGTGGCCGGATGAAAAGGTCATCCGCACGACGGTCAGCGGCCTTGCCGAAGCCGCGGCGCGCGAAGGCGTGACCAAAACCGCGCTGATTACGGTCGGCGGTTTTCTGGGCGACGAATATGAGCGGTCGAAGCTCTACGACCCGTCGTTTACCACAGGCTTCCGCGAGGCCAGCCGATGAAGCACGCGAAATTCGTTTCCTTTACCGAAGTCGGCGCGCAGACGGCAAAAAAAGCCGCAGCATTGCTGCCCGACTTCCTGATCGAGCGGTACGCCCGCACGGTGGACCCCTCGCTTGCGGGCACACAGCTTTCGCGTTTTGCGCAGCAGGCGATGGTGGACTGCGACCTCATTGTGTTTGTCGGTGCGGCGGGGATCGCGGTGCGCGCGGTCGCGCCGTACCTCGCGGGCAAGGCGTTCGACCCGGCGGTTGTTGTGATCGACGAGGCGGGGCGGTTCGTGATTCCGATTTTGTCCGGACACATCGGCGGCGCGAACACGCTCGCTGAACGCTTGGCGGACGGACTGGGCGCGCAAGCGGTCATCACGACCGCGACCGACGGCCGCGCGGCGTTCGCGGTCGATACATGGGCGGTAGCGCATGGATGCGTGGTAGCCGACCCGCAAAATATCAAACATGTTTCCGGAGCGCTGCTGCGCGGCGAGCAGGTTGGTTTGCGGTCGGATTTTCCGGTCGACGGCCGCCTGCCCGCACAAGTGACGCTGGATGGCGTGCCGGACAGCGGTTTTGTGATCGGGTTTGACATCAAAGCTGCGCCGTTCGCGCACACGCTGCATCTGGTGCCGCGTGTGGTGCACCTCGGCATCGGCTGCCGCAAGGGAACGGATGCGCAGACGATCGAACAAGCCGCGCAGGCGGCGCTGGATGCTGCGGGCGTACCGTGGGAAGCGGTGCGCGGCATTGCAAGCATTGACGTAAAACAAAACGAGCCGGGATTGCTGCATTTTTGCGAAAATTACGGTCTGCCGCTGACTGTGTTTTCGGCGGAGGCGCTGCAAGCGGTGCAAGGCGACTTTACGCCGTCCGACTTTGTTGCGCGCACGGTCGGCGTGGATAACGTGTGCGAGCGGGCGGCGGTGTGCGCGGCGTCGGGTGGTACACTGCTCTGCCGCAAGACTGCGCGGGACGGTGTAACCGTCGCACTCGCGGCGGAGAAATGGCGCGCATGTATGGAAGAACAAAACAGGGAGGATCAAACGCTGTGAATCTGACGATGACGGGCATTGACTTTGCCCATGCGCCGATGGCGCAGCGCGAACGCGTGTCGTTCGTGCGCGGGCAGGTGCAGGCGCTTTTGCCGCGTCTGGCTCAAATGCCGGGTGTTTCGGGCTGTGTGCTGCTCGCGACCTGCAACCGCACCGAGCTGTATGTGCACGGCGCGGAAGGCACGTCGCCCGACCCGCTTGCCATGCTCGCCCGTGCGGCAGGCTTTCCGGCAGACGAATTTCGCCCGCTCAGCGTTACCTGTGCAGATACAGAATGTGTGCAGCATTTGATGGCAGTCTCGGCGGGGTTAGAATCGCAGATTTTCGGAGATGATCAGATTTTGACGCAGGTACGCGAGGCAGCCGCGCTCGCGCGCGAAGCGCAGACGATCGACAGTGTGCTGGATACGCTGTTCCGTCGCGCGGTGACGGCGGGCAAGCGTGTGCGCACCGAGGTCAGGCTGACCGGTGTGTCCGCGTCGGCGGCCGAGGTGGGGGTGCGTCGCGCGCAGGACTTTTTTGGGTTACTCGAGGGCAAGCGCGCGGTCGTGATCGGCAATGGCGCGATGGGGCGGCTTGCTGCTTCCACGCTGCGCAAAGCAGGCTGCGCAGTGACGGTTACGCTGCGCAGCTATCATCACGGTGAAACGATTGTGCCCGCCGGATGTGATACCTTCCCGTATGACCGGCGGTGTGAGGTACTGGAAGGCGCGGATCTCGCGGTCAGCGCGACGACCAGCCCGCATTTTACACTCACCGCGCAGCAGATTGCTGCATTACATCAGCCGCCGCGGCTGCTGCTCGACCTCGCGATGCCGCGCGACATCGAGCCGGCGGCGGGTGAGGATGCGCGCGTGACGCTGTATAATCTGGACGATCTGGGCGATTTGGACGATTCACGCAGCGCAGCGGCAAAACAGACGGCAGGGCGTATCCTCGATGAGGAACATGCCGAGTTTGACAAGTGGTACCGTTACCGGCAGGCGCTGCCGGTGATCGCGGAAGTGAAGGACACGGCGCTGGATCGGCTGCATTTTGACCATGCTTATGATGATTTGTACCGGGATGGCGATATGGACGGGCTGCTCGAACTGGCGGTCGGCAAAACAGTCGACCTGCTGCTGGGCGGCATGAAGGAATGGGTGGATGCAGACAGGCTGGCGGCTTGCCTCGCCCACATGAGAAAGGGGAGCGGCAGATGAAGCTGTATTGTATCGGCATCGGGCCGGGCGGCGCGGAGCAGATGACGCTGCGCGCGGTGCGCGCGCTCGAGCAATGCGATTGCGTGGCCGGATATGGTCTGTATCTCGATTTGATTGAGGAGCTGATTGAGGGAAAAACGCGCATCCAGACCGGCATGACGCGCGAGGTCGACCGTTGCACGGCGGCGCGCGATGCGGCGAAGGAAGGTCATACGGTCGCGGTTGTCTCGTCGGGCGATGCGGGCGTGTACGGTATGGCCGGACTGCTGCTGGAGGTTTGCGCGAATGACCCGGAACTCGAAATCGAGGTCATTCCGGGCGTGACGGCCGCATTGTCAGGCGGGGCGGTTTTGGGTGCGCCGCTGACGAACGACTTTGCCTGCGTCTCGCTCTCTGACCTGCTAACGCCGTGGGAGGTCATTGAACAGCGTCTGCGCGGCGCGGCGCAGGGCGATTTCTGCATCGCAATTTATAACCCTGCGAGCAAAAAACGCGTCGATCATTTGCAGCGTGCGTGCGATATCCTGTTGGAAACGCTGCCAGCTGACACTGTGTGCGGCACGGTACGCAACATCGGCCGCGACGGAGAAACATATACTTTGACAACGCTCGGCGCGCTGCGGGATATGCAGGTCGATATGCTGACGACCGTCTTTGTCGGCAACAGCCGCACGCGCGTGATAAACGGCCGCATGGTCACGCCGCGGGGGTATCGCGGCGTATGAAGCTTGTGATTTTCTCGGGCACGAGCGAGGGACATGCGCTGTGCCGGTTTGTGTCGGCCTGCGGCGGAAACGCGAATGTGTATGTCGCTACCGATTACGGCGCAGCGGTGATGGAACCCATGCACGGCATCACGGTGCATGAGGGACGGCTGGACGCGGACGCGATGGCAGCGGTGCTGGACGCGGACACCCTGCTGGTGGACGCGACCCACCCGTATGCGGCGGTGGTGTCGGATAACCTGCGCGCGGCCTGCACACAGACCGGCGCGCAGTACGAACGCCTGCTGCGGCCCCAGCTGGACAGCAAGGGTGTGGTTACTGTACCCGATACCGCTGCTGCGGTGCGCTGGCTCAACGCACACCCCGGCCGCGCGCTGCTGACGGTCGGCAGCAAGGAGCTGCTGGTTTATACCGGTGTGCGTGGTTGGCGTGAACGACTGGTCGCACGGGTGCTGCCAAGCGTTTCCGTTTTGGAACAGTGTGCGTCGTTCGGCTTTGCCGGTGCGCAGATGATCGCGATGCAGGGGCCGTTTTCGCATGAGCTGAATACTGCGATGCTGCGCCAGACGGGCGCGGACATTCTGGTTACGAAGGACACCGGCAAAGCGGGCGGCTTTGCGGAAAAGCTGTCTGCGGCGCGCGAAGTGGGCGCGACCGTTCTGGTGATCGCCCGTCCGCGTGAGGAGCAGGGCAAAACGCTTTCTGAAATGCAGGA
This sequence comes from Candidatus Agathobaculum merdavium, assembly GCA_019115615.1. Taxonomy (GTDB): domain Bacteria; phylum Bacillota; class Clostridia; order Oscillospirales; family Butyricicoccaceae; genus Agathobaculum; species Agathobaculum merdavium. The sequence continues at coordinate 19,048 of DXDE01000053.1, forward strand.
CTTTTTGGCGGCGCGTTTCGGCTGGGAGATACCCACGGCGAAACAGCCCGGAACGATGCCGCGATTTCCGCTCTTTGTTTCGCTTGCGGGCAAAAAATGCGTTGTGTTCGGCGCGGGCAATATCGCTGCGCGGCGCGTTTCCGTTTTGCGGCACTTCGGTGCGGCGGTGACGGTGGTTGCACTGGAAAGCCCGGCGGGTATTGCGGTCGATCAGGTTCGCGGCTATGAGAAAAGCGATCTTTCGGGGGCTTTTCTGGCAGTCGCGGCGACAAATGACCGCGCGGTTAATCACCGCATCGCATTGGACTGCGAAGAAATGCACATTCCGTGCAGCGTAGCCGACTGCGCGGCGGAATCCACCTTTTTCTTTCCCGCGATATGCGAGGGCGGGGGACTGATTGCTGGCGTGGTGTCGGATGGAACGGCGCACGGCAAAACGGCGGCGGCGGCAAAGCGCATCCGCGCGGTATTGGAGGAAATGACATGATTCGAGTGGGCAGCAGGGACAGCCGTCTCGCGGTTGTGCAGGCCGAGGAGGTCTGCCACGCGCTGGGCGACTGTGAACTCATCACGATGAAAACCACGGGCGACATGGTGCTGGATAAAACGCTTGACAAGGTCGGCGGCAAGGGCTTGTTCGTCAAGGAACTTGACCGCGCGCTGGCCGATCATCGCGTTGACCTGACGGTGCACAGTTTAAAAGATGTGCCGATGGAGCAGCCGGACGGTCTGCCGCTTGTGGCGTTCACCAAGCGCGCGGATGCGCGCGACGCGCTGGTGCTGCCGGAGAGCGGCGCGTGGGACAAAACCAAGCCTATCGGCTGTGCATCCGCCAGACGGCGGGTGCAGCTCAAAGTGCTGTTCCCTGATATCGACGTGCAGCCCGTGCGCGGCAACGTGCAGACGCGGCTCGCAAAGCTTGAGAGCGGCGCATATGGTGCGCTGGTGCTGGCCGCGGCGGGATTGCACCGCTTAGGACTGCAAGACCGCATCAGCCGGTATTTTTCGCCGGATGAGATCATTCCCGCGGCGGGACAGGGTATTCTGGCGGTGCAGGGCCGCGCAGGCGAATTCGAGGACGCGGCGCGGCTGGTGGACGATACCGACGCGCGCGACTGCGCGGCGGCCGAGCGGTCGTTTATCAAAACGCTTGGCGGCGGGTGCTTCGCGCCGGTCGCGGCTTATGCCGAAACGCAGGGCGATACGCTGCATCTGCGCGGGCTGTATGTGACAGAAGATGAACGGCACATGGCGCGCGGTGCGGTGACCGGACGGCGGGCGGAAGCTGCGTCTCTGGGGCGCACGCTCGCACTGCAACTGAAGCATCAGGCGGAGGGAAACGTATGACAGGAACGGTAACGCTGGTCGGTGCGGGGCCGGGAGACAAGGGCTTGCTGACGACAGCGGGCGCACAGGCGATCGCGCAGGCGGACGCGGTGGTATACGACCGGCTGGTGGGCGAGGATATCCTTGATCTGATTCCGCCGCGCGCGGAAAAAGTGCCGGTCGGCAAGGAAAACAACCACCATCCTGTGCCGCAGCATGAAATTAACGACATTCTGGTGCGGCTTGCGCGAGAGGGCAAGAACGTCGTGCGGCTTAAGGGCGGGGACTGCTTCCTGTTCGGGCGCGGTGGCGAGGAATGCGAGCATCTGCTGCAAAACGGCGTGCCGTTTCGGGTCATTCCGGGTGTGACGAGCGCGCTGGCTGCACCCGCGTTTGCGGGCATCCCGGTGACGCATCGGGATTTTACCTCGTCGGTGCACATCATCACGGCGCACGCGCGTGCGGGCAAGCCGCTGACCATCGACTTTGACGCACTCGTGCGCTTAAACGTCACGCTGGTGTTCCTGATGGGACTGACCGCGCTGGAGCAGGTGACAGACGGCCTGCTGCGCGCGGGCATGCAGTCGGATATGCCTGCTGCAGTAATCGAAAACGGTGCGCGCGGTACACAGCGCAAGGTGGTATGCGGCTTATCCGACCTTTCTGCCAATGTGCGTGCGGAGGGGCTGCAAAGTCCGGCGCTGATTATCGTCGGGCGGGTATGCGCTTTGAGCGACACGCTCGACTGGTTCACGCTGCTGCCGCTGCACGGTAAGACTATCGTCGTCACCCGTCCGAAAGCGCGGGCGGGTACGCTGGCAGAAAAGCTGCGGCGGCGGGGCGCGAATGTGATCGAAGCGCCGTGCATTGAAACAGCTCAGAGGGAGGATACGCGGTCGATTGCAGATGCTTTTCAGCAGCCGCATGATTGGGCGGTGTTCACCAGTCCGGCGGGCATTCCCGCAGCGGTGCATACGCTGGGAAAACTCGGCCGCGACCTGCGCGCGCTGTATGGAATGAAAATCGCAGCGATTGGCAAGGGTACGGCGGCGGCGCTGGCCGCTTACGGTCTGACCGCCGACCTTGTTCCCACACAGTACGACGGGGAACACCTCGCAGATGCGCTCGTTGACGTGATGCCGCAGGGCGGTTCGGTTCTGTTGCTGCGCGCAGTACAGGGCGGGCAGATTTTACCCGAAAAACTCGCCCGAGCGGGCATCCGTGTGACCGATGTGCCGCTTTACGACACCGTGCATCGCTGTGACAAGGCGGACGCGCTGCGCGGGATGCTGGCCGAGGGAAAAATCGACGCGGTGACGTTTACCAGCGTGTCCACGGTTGAGGGTTTTGTCGAGGCGGTCGGCGCGGTGGAATATAAGGGCGTTATGGCCTGCTGTATTGGAGAACAAACCGCGCAAGCCGCTCGGAAATACTTTGCGAATGTGAAAGTCGCGAAAAGCGCAACGATTGACGACTTGGTCGCCTGTATCGAGGAGGAGATATAAAGATGTTTAACGAAACCATCCGTCCGCGCCGCCTGCGTACGTCGGACAGCCTGCGCCGCATGGTGCGCGAGACGCGCATCTCGCCCGAAAGCCTGATCTGGCCGATTTTCGTCGAGGAGGGCGAGGGTATTTACGAAGAGATTCCCTCGCTGCCCGGACAATACCACTACTCGCCCGACCAGCTGTACCGCATGGTCGAGCGCGCCCGCGCGTATGGCGTGAGCCGCGTGATCCTGTTCGGTTTGCCGAAGGAAAAGGACGAGATCGGCTCAGGCGCGTGGGCGGAGGACGGCATCGTGCAGCAGGGCATCCGCAAGATCAAGGAACTCGCCCCCGAAATGTACATCATTACCGACGTATGTATGTGCGAATACACCAGCCACGGTCACTGCGGCATCCTGTGTGGCCACTATGTCGATAACGACCAGACGATCGCGCGGCTCGCGCAGATCGCAGTCAGCCACGCACAGGCTGGCGCGGATATGGTTGCGCCAAGTGATATGATGGACGGCCGCGTGGCTGCCATCCGCGGCGCGCTCGACCAGAACGGCTTTACCAACGTGCCGATCATGTCCTACGCCGCAAAGTACGCGTCTACCTTCTATGGCCCGTTCCGCGATGCGGCGGGCTCTGCGCCGTCCTTTGGCGACCGCCGCTCTTATCAGATGGACCCGCACAACGGCCGTGAGGCGATGCGCGAGTGCGCGCTCGATGTGGCTGAGGGTGCGGATATCCTGATGATTAAGCCTGCGCTCGCGTACCTCGATCTGGTGTACCAGTGCAAGCAGCGCTTTGACCTGCCTGTCGCGGCGTATGCCGTTTCGGGCGAGTACGCGATGGTCAAGGCGGCGGCGAAAGCGGGCTTGATCGACGAATACGGCGTGATGTGCGAGAGCGCGGTGTCGATTTTCCGCGCGGGCGCAGATATTCTGATTACTTACTATGCCTGTGAGCTTGCGGACGCCATTCGGAAAGGGGATATCGGCTGATGAGCAGATCGGAAGAACTGTTCGAGCGTGCCAAAAAGGTGCTGCCGGGCGGCGTCAATTCTCCGGTGCGCGCGTTCCGCGCGGTGGGCGGCAGTCCGCGCTTTGTGGTCAAGGGGCTGGGCAGCCACATCCTCGACGAGGACGGGCTGGAATACATCGACTACATCGGCTCGTGGGGGCCAATGGTGCTGGGACACAGCCATCCGGATATCTTAAAAGCCGTGTACGACCGCATGGTGAACGGCTTGTCCTTCGGCGCACCGACTGCACTCGAGATCGAGATGGCGGAAAAAATGATCTCGATGGTGCCGAACATCGAGATGGTGCGCATGGTAAACTCTGGCACCGAGGCCGTGATGAGCGCGCTGCGGCTGGCGCGCGGCGCGACTGGACGCGATAAGATCATCAAATTTGAGGGCTGTTATCACGGCCACTCGGATTCCATGCTGGTCGGCGCTGGGTCTGGCGCGCTGACGCAGGGCGAGCCGGACTCCAAGGGCGTGACGAAAGGCGCGGCGCAGGATACGCTGATGGCGCAGTACAACGACCTTGCCTCCGTTGAGCGCTTGTTGGACGCGAACTTGGGGCAGGTTGCGGCAGTGATTGTCGAGCCGGTTGCGGCGAATATGGGCGTTGTGCCGCCGAAGAATGGCTTTTTGCAGGGGCTGCGCGACCTGTGCGACAAGCACGGTGCGCTGCTGATTTTCGACGAGGTTATTACCGGTTTCCGTCTGGCGGCAGGCGGCGCGCAGGAATATTTCGGCGTGCGCGCCGACCTCGTGACCTTCGGCAAGATCATCGGCGGCGGTATGCCGGTCGGTGCGTATGCGGGCAGCCGCGCGCTTATGGAACAGGTCGCGCCGTGCGGCCCGGTCTATCAGGCGGGCACGCTGTCGGGCAACCCGGTGGCGATGGCGGCAGGGCTGGCGCAGCTGCAAATCCTGACCGATCACCCCGAGGTGTATACCGTAATGGAGACCTCGGCGCAGTATATCGCCAACCACCTGCGCGCAAGTGCGGAAAAGCACGGTGTTAAGATGCAGGTCAATCAGGTCGGCTCGCTGCTGTGCCCGTACTTTACGGACACGCCGGTGGATTGCTTCGCGGCAGCCAAGACCAGCGACACAAAGAAATACGCAAAGTATTTTAATGAAATGTTATTACGAGGCGTATATCTTGCGCCCAGCCAGTTCGAGGCGATGTTTGTCTCGTCCGCGCACACGCAGAAGGACTTGGCGTTCACCGTACAGGCGGCGGACGAGAGCCTTGCGGCACTGTAAATACCAAAAGGAGGGACGGACATGGCTCGCACATTTTATATCATCGGCGCAGGCATGGGCGCGCCGGACACACTGACCGGTGAAGCACATCGCGCGCTGGATGAGGCCGACGCGGTGCTTGCCACCGCGCGGCTCGCCACACTGGACGCGAAAGCGATTGTCTGTCCCTTCGGGGAACTGGCCGCGCGTGCGATGCAGGCCGACGGCGACACAGTTGCGGTGTTGGTTTCAGGCGATGTGGGCTTTTTCAGCGCCGCCGCGCGGCTGCGGGAGCAGTTCGCCCCGCACGGCGAGGCACGGCTGGTGTGCGGCCTGTCCAGTTTGCAATATTTCTGCGCGAAGCTGGGTGTTTCTTATGATGATGCCTGCGTGCGCAGCCTGCATGGGCGCGCGGGCAGCATTCTCGGCGCGGTCAGCTATCACAAAAAGGTGTTTGTGCTGACCGGCGGCGCGCAGAACGCGCAAATCGTGTGCCGCGCGCTTGCGGATGCGGGGCTTGGCAGTCTGACTGTTCATCTGGGCGAAAACCTCGGGATGGAAACCGAGCGCATCGCGCACGGCACGGCGGCGGAGTTGGCGGAGCAGGCTTGCGGTGATCTGGCGGTGCTGCTGGTCGAGCATCCGGACGCGGCAAACGCCGCAGAACCCTTGCGCGACAGCATGTTCACACGTGCGAAGATGCCCATGACCAAGGAGGAAGTGCGCTGGACGGCGTGCGGACGGCTGGCTGTGCAGCCGCGCGACACGGTTTGGGACGTAGGCGCGGGGACAGGCGCAATGACGCTGGAACTCGCGCGCCGCGCGTGCGACGGCCTTGTCTATGCGGTCGAGCGGAGCGAGGAAGCGCTTTCGCTGCTGGAAGAAAACTGCCGCAAGCTGGGCGGGTACAACGTGCAGATCATTGCGGGGCGCGCACCCGAAGCGCTGGAGATACTGCCCGCACCGGACTGCGTGTTCGTCGGCGGCAGCGGCGGTGGGATGCGTCGCATTTTGGCGCTGGCAAAGGAGAAAAATCCTGCCGTGCGCGTGGTGGTCACCGCGATTGCGTTGGAAACGTTGGAGGAAGCACGGCATGCGCTCATTGACCTTGGTTTTGCAAATGTCGAGGTGTCGCAGCTGGCTGCGTCGCGCGGCAAAGCCGTTGGGCCGTACACCATGATGACTGCGCTCAATCCGGTTTTTATCCTGTCGGGGGGCGGACAAGATGCAGAATAACGCACCCCGTTTGCTGCTCGCAGGCACCGGCTCAGGCTGTGGCAAAACTACGGTTACGACCGCGCTGCTGCGCGCGTTGCAGCGCCGCGGCGTGCCGCTCGCGGCCTTCAAGTGCGGGCCGGACTACATCGACCCGATGTTTCATACCGAAGTACTCGGTGTACCCAGCCGCAACCTCGACCTGTTCTTTGTGGACGAAACCGAGGTGCGCGGGCAGCTTGCCCGCCACGTTCCGACGGACGGCGTGGGCATCATCGAGGGCGTGATGGGCTTTTACGATGGCGTGTCCGGCACGACCGATACGGCTTCGGCAGCGCATGTCGCGCGCGCGACCAATACCCCTGCGGTGCTCATCGTACGGCCGCGTGGGCAGTCGCTGTCGCTCGCGGCGGAGATCAAGGGCTTTCGAGATTTTGCGCCCAACACGCTTGCGGGCGTGATTTTGAACGGCGTTTCAGAAGGCATGTACCCTTATTACCGCGCGATCGCAGAAAAAGCGGGGCTGCGGGTCTATGGCTTCCTGCCGCCTGTGCCGGAAGCCGAAATCCCCGATCGGCATTTGGGTCTGGTGACCGCAGCGGAAATCGGGAATTTATCGGACAAGCTTGACCGACTGGCCGACGCAGCGGAAGCCGGGCTTGATCTGGACGGCCTGCTGGCGCTTGCGCGCACCGCGCCGCCCATCGCAGACGAAACCGCGCCGCTTGCGTTGGTGGCAGACAAGCCGGTGCGCATCGCGGTCGCGCAGGACAAGGCGTTTTGTTTCTACTATGCGGATAATTTTGATGTGCTGCGCGCGCTCGGCGCGGAACTTGTGCCGTTTTCACCGCTGACCGATGCGACGTTACCAAAAGATATTGATGGACTGTACCTCGGCGGCGGATATCCCGAGGTGCACAAAGAGCAGCTTGCCGCCAATCACATCATGCGGGACAGCATCCGTGCGGCGGTACAGGGCGGCCTGCCGACGATCGCGGAGTGCGGTGGCTTTCTCTATCTGCACCGTACGCTGGACGGCGCAGAGATGGCGGGGGTGCTCGATGCGGACGCGACGCTCACAAAGAAGCTCCAGCCTTTTGGCTATGTGACGCTGACTGCGCGGCGGGATAACCTGCTGTGTCGCGCAGGGGAACAGGTTCGCGCGCACGCGTTCCATTATGCGGTCTCAACCGACGAGGGCGCGGATTTCGATGCGGCCAAGCCCAATGGCCGCGCGTGGGCGTGTATTCATGCGAATGACACCTTGTACGCAGGCTTTCCGCACCTGTATTTCCGGGCGAATCCGGCATTTGCCGAGAATTTTGTGCGCCGTTCGGCGCAGAAGGGATAGATGGTCATGGATTTGCAGCAGACGATCGCGGCGGTGCGTCCGCCGTGCGAACAAAGCCGCGCGGCGGCGGCCGAACGGTTTTCCGATATTGCCATCCCGCTGGGCAGCTTGGGGCTGCTGCAGGATGCGGTGGCTCAGATTGCCGCCATCCGGCGCACACCGCGCCCGTCGATCAAAAAGCGCGCGGTCGTGATGTTCTGCGCGGATAACGGCGTGGTGGCGCAAGGCGTGACCCAGTGCGGGCAGGAGGTCACGGCGACTGTGACCGAAAATATGGGGCGCGGTAAATCGACCGTCTGCCTGATGGCGCAGCACATCGGCATGGACAGCTTTCCGGTTGATATCGGCGTGGCGCGCGACGTGCAGGGGGAGCGGATTTTACGCCGTAAAATCCGGTACGGCACGGCGAATATGACCAAAGAACCCGCTATGGCGCGTCAGGAAGCTGTGCGCGCCATTGAGGTTGGTATTTCACTTGCCGAATGGTGCGCGTCTGAGGGGTATGACCTGATCTGCGGCGGTGAAATGGGCATCGGCAACACGACGACGAGCGCCGCTGTCACTGCCGCACTGACCGGTGCGGCAGTTGAAACCGTGACCGGGCGCGGCGCAGGGTTGTCGACCGAGGGCTTGCAGCGCAAGGTGCGCGCGATCGAAACCGCGCTCGCGCTCCATCAGCCCGACCCGAACGACCCGATCGACGTGCTGCACAAGGTCGGCGGGCTGGATATTGCGGGGATGGCCGGACTGTATCTCGGCGCGGCGGCCTGCGGCCTGCCTGTGGTGCTGGACGGCGTGATTTCCTGCGCAGCGGCGCTCATCGCCGTGCGGCTGTGTCCCGAGGTGCGAGGCTATCTGCTGGCGGGGCACCGCTCGGAGGAGCCTGCGGGCAAATTGCTGCTGGACGAACTCGGCCTGCATCCGTTCATTTCGGCGGGCATGCGGCTGGGCGAGGGCACAGGTGCGGTTGCGGCGGTCAGCCTGCTTGATCTGGTGATGGCGGCCTATAACGGTATGCCCAGCTTTGCCGAAGCCGGGGTCGAGGCCTACCAGCCGCTGACGTAAACAAAGAGAAGGGGGGACGGAACATGCTGGTTTTGGTGACAGGCGGCGCGGCAAGCGGCAAATCCGCGCACGCGGAGCGGCTGCTGTGCGATCGTGCGCCGTCCTCCCGGCTGTATCTGGCGACCATGCAGCCCTTCGGTGCGGCGGCACAGGCGCGCATTGCGCGGCACCGTGCGCTACGGCAGGGCAAGGGCTTCGAGACGGTCGAGCGGCCGACCAACCTCGCGGGGCTGGCACTCGCGCAGCATTATGACGGTATTCTGCTCGAGGACTTGGGCAATTTGCTGGCAAATGAGATATTCGCGCCCGAGGGCGCGGGCGACGCGGCGTTCGGCAGCGTTCTTGCAGGCATCGCGCATCTGCAAGACTGCTGCGAAACGCTGGTCGTGGTGACGGATGAGATCTTTTCCGATGGGTTAGATTACCCGCCCGAAACCGCAAGGTATATTGCGCATCTTGCGGCACTCAACCGCGCGCTTGCCGCGCGGGCAGAGGCGGTTTATGAGTCGGTCTGCGGTATTTTGCTGCCGCTGAAAGGGGAGGGAAACGCATGAAAAGCGCGTGGAGCGGCCTGCTGGTCGCGTTTTCGCTGTATTCGGCGGTGCCTGTGCCGCAGGTGCAGTGGGAAAAGCGCACGATGCGCTGGGCGCTCGGCTTTCTGCCGCTCGTTGGCGTGCTGGTCGGCGCGCTCGAATGGCTGTGGTTTGCGTTCTGCACGCATTTTGCTGCGGACGGCTTGTTTTACGCAGTCGGCGCGGCGCTCCTTCCGCTTTTTGTGTCGGGCGGCATCCATCTGGACGGCCTGTGCGACACCTGCGACGCGCTCTGTTCCTACGGTGATCGCGAAAAGCGGCTCGCAATTTTGAAAGACCCGCATGTCGGCGCCTTCGGCCCGATGTGGCTGATCGCCTTTCTGCTGGCGGAAATCGGCTGTTTTGCTGAGGTTTATGCGCACCCCGCGCTGCTGCCGCTGGCGGTCTGCGGGTTTGCGGCTGCGCGCTGCATGGGTGGCTGCAAGATTGTGCTGACGCCATGCGCCAAGGACAGCGGCCTTGCCCGTATCTTTGCGGATAACAGCGATAAAAAAGCGGTTGCCATTATGCTGCTGATGGAACTGGCGATCTATCTGGCTGTCGCCGGGCTGCTGGTATATGCTGTGCCGCATGGGTTGACAGCGGCCATGATTTGGGCGGTCGCGCTGCTGCTGTGGTACGGCGTGCACGAAAAGCTGACCCGCCGCGTGTTCGGCGGGGTCACGGGCGACCTTGCGGGCTTTTGCATTTCGGTTTCCGAGGTGTTGTCGCTTGCCTGCGCGGCATTTGGAGGGCTGGTGCTATGACGGTATTATTCATCGGCGGGACACATCAGGGCAAGGCGGCGCTGGCGCGCGCGTTGTATCCCGCGCTGCCGCTTGCCGAAAACCTGCATGCGCGCGTGCGGGAGGAACTCGCCGCCGGACGCGATCCGATGGCGCTGCTGGATACCATGCGCGGCTGCGCTATCACCTGCGACGAGGTCGGCTGCGGGGTCATCCCGATCGACCGCGCGGACGAAGCCTATCGAGAAGCGGTTGGACGGCTGTGCTGCGCGATTGCCGCCGAAGCGGATGCGGTCATCCGTGTAACGGCGGGTATCCCGCAATTCATCAAAGGAGAAAACCCATGTACCTGACATGTGCCGTACTGCTCGGTTTTGTGCTTGATGCACTGTTTGGCGATCCCAATACCGGTTTGCATCCGGCGTGCCTGATCGGGCGGCTCGTGTCGCTCGCCGAAAAAATCCTGCGGCGCGTATTTCCCAAAACCAAGGGCGGCGAGACCGTTGCGGGTGTGCTGCTGTGGCTTATTGTGTGCGATGCCAGCTTTGCCGTACCGTTTTTTGCGCTGCGCTGGCTGCACGGACGCAATTTCTGGCTGGGTTTTGCGGCGGAAACGCTGCTGTGCTGGCTGGTGCTGGCCTGCCGCAGCCTTGCCGACGCAGGCAAGGCTGTGCATGCGGCGATTGGAAAATCGCTTGCGGATGGGCGCAAGGCAGTGGCCATGTACGTCGGGCGCGACACGGCGGAGCTGGACGAGCCGGGCGTGATCAAAGCGGCGGTCGAGACAGTCGCAGAAAACACGACCGACGGTGTGGTTGCGCCGCTCATCTTTCTGCTGATTGGCGGCGCACCGCTGGGGCTTTTATATAAGGCGGTCAATACGCTGGATTCGATGGTCGGCTACCACAACGACAAATATGAGTATTTCGGCAAGTTTTCCGCGCGGATGGACGATGTGTTCAACTTTGTTCCCGCACGGCTGTCTGCTGTCTGCCTGATCGTGGCGGCGGGCATGCTGGGACTGGATAACCGCAATGCGCTGCGTGTATTCCGGCGCGACCGGAACGGACACAAAAGTCCGAACGCCGGTCAGACCGAGTCCGTGTGCGCGGGTGCGCTGCATATCCGGCTCGGCGGGGATGCAAGCTATTTTGGAAAAACCATGAAAAAGGCGTCGTTTGGCGACCCAGACCGTGTGGTGCGGCGTACAGATATTTTACAGACCTGCGATCTGATGCGCATGGCGAGCATGCTCGCGTTTGTGCTGTGCGCTATGCTGCGGCTGATCCTCACTTGGCCGCCGCTCGGCTGACGGAAAGGAGAACCCCCATGCCCGAATATGTACACGGCGGCGATGTGTATTCTTATCAAACGCGCTTTGGCGCGCCGCCGGTCGATCTGTCGGCCAATATCAACCCTTATGGTATCCCGGCGCGCGTCAAACAGGCGATACACGCGGCGGTTGAGGACTGCACGCAGTACCCTGACCCGTTCTGCCGCGCGGCGCGTGCGGCGATTGCACAGGCGGAGGGCGTCGATCCTGACCGCATCTACTGCGGCAGCGGCGCGGCCGATGTGCTCGACAGGCTAGTGGCCGTGCTGCACTCCAAAACCGCTCTGCTGCTTGCGCCGACCTTCGCGGAGTACGAGCGCACGCTTGCGGGAGCGGACTTGCGCTTTCACATGCTACGCGCGGACGAGGGCTTTGCCGTCACCGAACGGTTTTTAGATGATATCACACCCGGTTTGGACGTGGTTTACCTGTGCAGTCCCAACAACCCGACCGGACGCATGATCGACCATGCGCTGCTGCGGCAGATTGCCGTGCGGTGCGCAGGGGTCGGCGCGCGGCTGGTGCTCGACGAGTGCTTTCTCGACTTTGTGCAGGGTGGCGAGACGATGGCGGCGCAGCTGGACGAATTTCCGTCGCTTGTGCTGCTGCGGGCGTATACCAAAATGTATGCCGTGCCGGGGGTGCGCTTTGGCTGGTGCATGACCGCGGACACGGCACTGATCGAGGAATTGTACCGCGCAGGGCAGCCGTGGAACGTGTCGGTCATTGCGCAGGCGTGCGCGATCGCGTGCGCAGGCGAGCGGGAGTACGCCGCGCAGAGCGCACAGCGTATTGCAGCCGAGCGGGCGTATCTGCAGGAACAGCTCACCGCGCGTGGGCTGTGGGTCTGTCCGGGCGAAGCGAATTTCCTGCTGTTCCGCACGGACGATGGGGATTTGGCTGAAAAACTCGCGCGACGCGGTATTCTGGTGCGTGACTGCGCGAATTATCGCGGTCTTGCGCGCGGGTATTACCGCACGGCAGTCAAGACGAGAAAAGAAAGCGATGCGCTGCTCGCAGCGCTCGATGAAATCCAAAAGGAGGAAAGCTGATGGCGCGGTGCATTATGGTGCAGGGCACCTGCTCGAACGCGGGCAAAAGTTTGATTTGCGCGGCGCTGTGCCGCATTTTCCGGCAGGACGGTTGGCGTGTGGCGCCGTTTAAGGCGCAGAACATGGCACTGAACTCTTATATCACAGCGGACGGCGGCGAGATGGGGCGCGCGCAGGTCGTGCAGGCCGAGGCGGCGGGTATTGCGCCTGATGTGCGGATGAACCCGATTTTGCTCAAGCCGACGAGCGACATCGGTTCGCAGGTGATCGTCATGGGGCAGGCGCGCGGCAACCGCACTGCCCGCGATTATTGGGGCGATAAAAAGGCGCTCATCCCGGTTGTAAAAGACGCGTACGACAGCCTTGCCGCCGAGTATGATATCATCGTGATCGAAGGCGCGGGCAGTCCGGCGGAGATCAACCTCAAACAGGACGATATCGTCAATATGGGGCTGGCAAAGCTGGTGGATGCACCCGTGCTGCTGGTCGGTGATATCGATCGGGGCGGCGTATTTGCGTCGCTGTACGGCACGGTCAAACTGCTCGACGAGGACGAGCAGACGCGTATCCGGGCGCTTATTATCAACAAGTTCCGCGGCGACGTGGAGATTCTGCGTCCCGGTTTGGCGCAGCTCGAGGAACTGACCGGCAAGCCGGTTGCGGGCGTCGTACCATACGGGCATTTCGACATCGACGACGAGGACAGCCTGTCCGAGCGGCTGGATGCAGACGCGCACGGTGCGGTGGTGCGTATCGCAGTCGTGCGGCTGCCGCGGCTGAGTAACTTCACGGATTTCGCGGCGCTCGAAAGAATGCCCGGCGTCGGCGTTGCTTACGCGGACAAGCCTGACCAGCTGGAAGGGGCGGATATGATTATCGTGCCCGGTACGAAGGCGACGCTTGCCGATCTCAAATGGCTGCGCGAGAGCGGCATGGAGGCAAAAATTCTCAAACAGCACGCGGCGGGTACGCCCGTGTTTGGCATCTGCGGTGGATTTCAGATGCTGGGGCGCACGGTGTCCGACCCGGAGAACACCGAGGGCGGCGGCAGCCTGCGCGGCCTTGGACTGCTGCCTGTGGATACAGTATTCCACCCGAAGAAGATGACCACGCAGGCACGCGGCACGGTGGGAAGTCTGGCCGGCGTGTTTGCGAAGCTGTCCGGCACGGCGGTGGAAGGATACGAGATTCACATGGGCGATACCGCACGCGCCGCAGACGCGCAGCCATTTTGCACGCTCATCCGCGCGGACGGCACAGAGGTTTTGGACGGCTGTCAGGCGGAAAACACCTATGGTACCTATCTGCACGGCGTGTTCGATGCGCCGGGCATCGCGCTGGGGCTTGAGCAGGCGCTTGCCGCGCGCAAAGGCATGACGTTGGACGATGCGGTACTGGACACCGCGCAGATCAAAGAACGGGAATATGACCGCCTCGCGGACACCGTTCGGCAGTCACTCGATATGGAACTGATTTATCGGATTTTGGAGGGAAAGGCATGAAAAACAAGGCTTGTGTACACCTGTATTGCGGAGACGGCAAGGGCAAAACGACCGCAGCGGTTGGCTTGGCGGTGCGCTTTGCCGGGCATGGCGGACAGGTCGTGTTCGCGCAGTTTTTGAAGGACGGCACCTCGGGCGAGTGCTGGTCGCTGAGCAAACTGGATAACGTCACGCTGCTCGCAGCCAATCCGGTGCGCAAATTTTCCTTCCAGATGAACGAGGAAGAGAAAACGCAAACAGCGGACGCAATACAGCGCACCTTTGCTGCCGCGACAGACTTTGCCGTGCGTGAGGGTGCGGGGCTGCTGATTCTGGATGAAGCATGCGGCGCGATCTCCTGCGGTTTTCTGGATGAACAGGCTTTGCTGGACTTTTTGGACAGCCGCCCGGACACGCTCGAGGTCGTGCTGACTGGCCGCGACCCGTCCGAGGCCCTTCAGTCGCGCGCGGATTATATCACGGAGCTGGTCAAGCGCCGCCATCCTTATGAAAAAGGCGTGGCCGCGCGGGAGGGAATCGAATGGTAAATGGAAAAATGCCGCCGGCTGAGATTGAAAAGCGCAGCTTTGAGATTATCACCGCCGAACTTGGAGATCGCACGTTCCCGGCCGGCGTGGCTGAGGTAGTCAAGCGCGTCATCCATACGACGGCGGATTTTGACTACGCGGAAAACCTGTGCTTTTCGGAAAACGCTGTCGAGCGGGCAAAGGCTGCGCTCGAAGCGGGCGCGACCATTGTCACCGACACCAATATGGCGCTGTCCGGCATCAGCAAGGGAACGCTTGCACAGCTTGGCGGGCGGGCGGTCTGTCTGATGGCGGATGCGGATGTTGCGCGCGAGGCCAAGGCGCGCGGCGTGACACGCGCGACGGTGTCGATGGAGCACGCAGCGAAGCTTGAAGGGCCGCTGATTTTCGCGATCGGCAACGCACCGACCGCGCTCATCCGTCTGCATGAACTGATCGGGGAGGGCGAAGTGCAGCCCGCACTCGTCATTGGTGTGCCGGTCGGGTTTGTCAATGTGGTCGAGGCGAAAGAATTGTTTATCGGCGGGGATACGCCGTATATCATCGCGCGTGGACGCAAGGGCGGCTCGAATGTCGCTGCTGCGATCGTCAACGCGCTGCTGTATCAACTGGTCAAACGGGAGGGGTTCTGATATGGGTAAAAAAGCGCTGATGGTGGTCAGCTTCGGCACTTCTGTTCCGCAGGCGCGGCGCGCGATCGAGCAGGTCGAAGCGCAGCTGCGCGCGGCGTTCCCCGACCACGATTTCTACCGCGCGTTTACCTCCGGCATGGTCGCGCGCAAGATCGAGCGCGAGGAGGGCGTGCGCATCCCTGCACCGGCGGAACTGCTGGAGCAGCTTGCGGCCGACGACTATGACGAGGTACGCTGCCAGAGCCTGCATATCATCTTCGGGCAGGAATACGAAAAGCTGCTCGCACAGCTCGCATCTTTCCGCGACCGGTTCGCGCGCCTGCTGGTCGGCCAGCCACTTTTGTGGGACACGGCGGACTACCTGCGTCTGACGCGCGCGCTGCTGGCCGAGATGCCGCGGCTGGCCGAGGACGAGGCCTTCCTGTTCATGGGGCACGGCACCGAGCATCCGGCGAATGCCGCCTATGCGCTGGTCGAGAACTGCTTCCGCTATCACCGCGCCGAGCGGGTGTATGTCGGCACGGTCGAAGGCTTTCCGCATCTGGACTACGCGCTCGCGCGGCTGGACGCACACGAGGTCACGCGCGTGCACCTCGCCCCGCTTATGCTGGTGGCGGGTGACCACGCGATCAACGACCTTGCGGGCGATCAGGACGACAGCTGGAAGAGCCGTCTGGAAAGCGAGGGCTACACGGTCGAAACCCATCTGCGCGGACTGGGCGAGTTTGCTGCGGTGGGCGATATCTTTGTCGATCACTGTCGTGCCGCGCAGGCGGTGTGACCGAAAAACAATAATCATGCGCCGGGCTCTGCGGAGGGTCCGGCGTTTTTCATGCGAAAAAATGCAAAAAGGCTATTCCCGCTCTTATTTTCCGGCAAAGCCCGCAAATTCTTTGGGATATACTGGGAAAACAAGGGAGGCCGGACAAATATGGACAAGCAAAAGACAAGGCGGGCTGCGCCGCTTTTCGTCGGCCGCGCTGCAGCCCTGCTGGCGCGGCTATGGAAGGAAGAAAATCTGCGCACGCTGACGACCGGCGTGCAGCGGTTTTTACTCTGCGCTGTGCTCGCGCGTGGTACGGTACTGGGCGGTTATACGCCATTCGGGCTGGCGATGGCAGCGGCGCTCATGGCGCGCGGCGCAGGGTTGAGTGCGGTCGGCGGCGTGGTCTGCGGGCTGATGCTGCTGGACGACGGACTGAAAAGCGGCGTGTACATGGCGGCGGTGCTGCTCGTGCTGTGTGTGATGAGCGTGTGCGCGGGGCTGCGTATCGTGAGCAAGGCATGGTTTGCGCCTGTGGTTGCGGCGCTGGCGGGCACGGCCTGCACCTTTGTCTTTCTGCCGGTAGGTGCGGCGCTGGACATGGGGGCACTGGTGCCGTTTATTGGCGTGCAGCTGCTGACGCTCGGCGCCTGCCGGGTGTACGGCGCGGCGCTTGCCCCACCGCGCGATGAAAACGACTGGCGGCGTCCGGTGACGCTGCTGTTCCTGATCGCGACCGTGCTGTTGTCGCTGAGCGACCTGTGCCCGCTCGGGCTGCTCTCGCCTGCGCGGGCGATCGCGCTGCTGCTGACGCTCGCGGCCGCCTACCTTGGCGGTGCGGCGCCCGGTGCGGCAGCGGGCGTTGCGCTGGGCGCGGCGATGGATATAGCAGCCGGGCAGGGGGCGCTGTTTACCTGCTGCTACGGCCTGTGCGCGCTCGTTGCCGGCCTGTTCCGCGACAGCGGGCGGATATGGTTTGCGGTGTGCGCGCTGGGGGCAGGACTATGTGCCGCGATGCTGGGCGTTGACCACCCGCTGTTCGTGCCGATGGTGCTCGAGCTGGTGTGCGCGGCAGCGGCGTTTCTGGCGCTGCCAACGGTCGTGTGGGATGCGGTGCGGCACAGTCTGTTGCCTGATACGCTGTTGGGCGAGGCCGCGCACCGGACGGTGCGGCAGGCCGCAGGCAAATGTGCCACCGAGGCCGCGCAGGCGTTTTATGAGCTGTATCTCGCGATGCTGAACGGCATCAGCGAGGGCAAGGCCGCGGGCGACGATAATGTGCGTGTTGTGTTCGACCGCGCGAGCGACCGCGTGTGCAAAAACTGCGTGCTGTGCTCGCAGTGCTGGCAGCGCGATTACATCACGACGCTCGCCGCGCTCAACGACGTGACGCAGCCGATGCTCCAGCGCGGGCGCGCCGAACTTTCGGATTTCCCCTACCACTTCGCCTCGCGCTGCGTACATCTGCCCGAGCTGATGCGCGCGATCAACAGCGCGTTGTTTGCGCTGCGCGAGCGCCAAAGCCTTCGGCGGCAGCAGGCAGAAAACCAGAGCCTGCTTGCGCGCCAATATGCGGGCATTACGGATATTCTTCGTCAATTGGGCGCGGAGGCGACGCAGGATGTGACCGCACAGCCCATGATGGAGCGCCAGATCAAGCGGTACGCGGCGGCGTTCGGCTGGATCGACCGCGTTTGTGCGGTGCGCGACGCGCAGGGACGGCTGGCGGTCGAGCTGTGGGGCGAGGGCATTGCGGATGTGCTGCGGCAGGGCGAGGGCTTTTCTGCGGGTCTCAGTGCGCTGCTGGGCGTGACGCTGACCGTGCCCAAACGGGTGGAGGATGATACCGGCGCGCATCTGGAGATGCGTGAGCGCGCGCCATTCCGGGCGATCGTCGGTATTGGACGGCAGCAGAAGGAGGGCACTTCGGTTTCGGGCGACAGCGGCTGTTACTTCCTGACCGACGCGGGGGTGGCCTGTCTGCTGCTCGCTGACGGTATGGGTACAGGCGCGGCTGCCGCGCAGGACAGCCGTACGCTGGTCACCTCGCTCGAGCGGTTTTTGCGCGCGGGTATCCCGATCGCGGATGCACTCAAAGCGGTTTCGCCTGCGCTGCGGCTGCGGGCGGACGGCACGCGGTTTACCACGCTCGACGCGCTGACGCTCGACCTGTTTACCGGTCGGGCGGAGAGCCTGAAATGCGGTGCGGCGCCGTCCTACCTGCGCATGGGCGGGCAGTGGAGCGTGCTGACCGGCAAGGCGCTGCCCATCGGGCTGGCGGACGAGGACGCGCTCGGCGAGCCGGTGCCGCTGCGGCTGGGACATGGCGATCTGTGCATTTTGCTGTCCGACGGTATCTCGGATGGCATGGATGACGGCTGGGTGCGCGAACTTCTGGTCGCCCACGCGAACGAAAGCCCCAAGGAGCTCGCTATGCTGCTGGTCAATGGCGCGGCTGGACGCGGCCACGATGATGACCGCACTGCGCTTGTGCTGCGGCTGGAAAAACGATGAACACGCGGAAGGGTTAAATCCCTCCCTTTTGGGCAATACTTGCTGCAAAGGGAGGGATTTTCCATGGTCAAGGGTATTTCGAAGCGGGTGATCGTCGTGCGGCCGGATGGGCATGCCCCGTTTGAACAGGCAATTTTTCTCGTGCGGGACTGCGCCGTGCCGCGCAGCGACGCGGTGCGCGAGGCCTGCCGTATCGCGAGCGGCTACCTGGACGGCAAAGCAGCACGCCGTCGTGCCAGACGGCTGCATCTTGCGGCGGCATTTGCATCGGGCGCATTGCTGGCAAGCGGTGTTTGGACGATGCTTTGGCTGCTTTTATGAAAAACAGCGGAAAAGCCGATGCATTATTGTATAGTATTTCAGTAGACATTTATTGAAAATTATTTTATATTAATATCAGATATTAACAAGAAAGGATGATACCAAATGAGCAAGTATGTTTGCAAGGTATGTGGCTATATTTACGATCCGGCTGAGGGTGATCCGGATAACGGCGTAGCACCGGGCACGGCGTTTGAGAACCTACCGGAGGATTGGGTCTGCCCGCTGTGTGCAGTAGGCAAGGACGAATTCGAGCCGGCGTAAGAGCAAAAAGGAAAAGGCTGCCTGCGGGCAGCCTTTTTTGTGAACAGATTGCAAAATGAGAAGCCGCGCCCTTGTTTTGACGGTATGCGGTTGGTATACTATAAATACAGTCAGCCGCAGATAACCGCGGCACATGGCAGGGGTGAGATCATTTGACCGCAGAGATGTTTTTCGACCTGTTTCACCAGTACGGGCTGATTTTGGTCTGTGCGGTGATCTTTTTTGAATATATGAATCTGCCGGGCTTCCCGGCGGGCGTCATTATGCCGTCAATCGGTGTCCTGATCGCGCAGAGCCAGCTGTCGCTCGGATTGACGATCGTGTTGAGCGTTGTATTCGGCGTGCTGGGCAGTCTGGTGATTTACGGGCTGTGTTACTGGGGCGGCGAGCCGATCATGGAGAAGCTGTTCGGCAAAAGCGAAAAGTTCCGCTCGTTCGTGCGGCGCGCGCATGAGTATATCAACGCCCAGCATGGGCGCGGGCTGGCAATCTGCCGCCTGATCCCGGTGCTGCGCACGATCGTGTCCATTCCGGCCGGCCTGATCCGCATGCCGGTCAAGTGGTTTGTCAGCTGGTCGGCACTCGGTATCGCGGGTTGGAATGCGGCGCTGATCTCGGTCGGCTATTTTTTCAGTGAAAAGTTATTGGCTATGTGGTGAAAGCTCCCTTTGGGGAGCTTTTTTGTTGGCAGAAGGCTGGTGCTTCCGTTCTGTTACCACTTTGCAAGTTGCAATCAGTGGGGCCTTATGGTACAATATACTGCATGAAATTGAGCGCAGTGGGGGAGAAGTATGCAAATCGGGAACGTAACGCTTGCCGGACGTATGGTGCTCGCGCCGATGGCCGGCGTGACCGACCGTGCTTTCCGGCAGATCTGCCGCGAACACGGCGCAGCGCTGACCGTGACCGAAATGGTCTCCGCCAAGGCGCTGACGTATGGCGACAAGAAAACGCCGAAGCTGTTGTCACTGGCCGAAAACGAGCATCCGGCCGCGGCGCAGATATTCGGACACGAGCCGGAAACCATGGCCGAAGGTGCGAAGATTGCGCGCGAGGTATCCGGCTGCGATATTATCGACATCAATATGGGCTGCCCTGCGCCCAAAATCGCGGGCAACGGCGACGGCTCCGCGCTCATGCGCGATCCTGCGCTTGCCGCACGCGTGATTGAGGCGGTCGCCCGCGCGGTCGATGTGCCGGTAACCGTCAAGTTCCGCAAGGGCTGGGACGAAAAAAGCGTTAACTGTGTCGACTTTGCCCGCATGGCCGAGCAGGCCGGCGCGGCGGCGATCGCGGTGCATGGACGCACACGCGCGCAGCAGTACAGCGGCAACGCGGACTGGGATGCGATCGCCGCGGTCAAGCAGGCGGTGTCTATTCCGGTGATCGCCAACGGCGACGTTGCCGTCCCGGAGGACGCAGTGCGCATTTTGGAGCATACCGGTGCGGATGCGGTCATGGTGGGGCGTGGTGCACTGGGTGACCCGTGGATTTTCGAGCGCGCAAACACCCTGCTGGAGACCGGTGTGTGCCCGCCGCTGCCGCCTTTTGCGCAGCGCATTGATACGGCGGTGCGCCAGATCGAACTGGCGGCAGAGCAAAAGGGCGAGCGCGTGGCGATGCTGGAAGCGCGCCGCCACGTGAACTGGTACCTCAAAGGACAAAGCGGCCTGAAGGCCTTTAAAATGCGTATCTGCGCGCTCGAGCGGTTGGAGGAGCTGTATCCGCTGGCCGAGGAACTCAAGCGTGCAGCGAAAAACGGATAACGACAGCGAAAGGGGGGAACAGACGGTGGACGAAAAGCATATCCTGACACGGGCGCGCCGCGGCGACGTGGATGCGTTCGAGGAACTGGTGCGGTTGTACGAAAAGCGCGTCTATGCGGTCGCGCTGCGATCTTCCGGCTGCCCCGAGGACGCAGCCGATATCGTGCAGGAGGTCTTTCTGCGCGCATGGCGGTCGATCGAGTCCTTCCGCGGGGACAGCGGCTTTTCCACTTGGCTGTTCCGCATTACTATGAACCTGTGCGTGGATCACGCACGGCATAAGCATGCCCAGCCGCAGACCCAGCCCATTGTCGTGGGTGAGGAGGAGACTGAGCGCCCGATACGGGATACCGCGCCCACGCCGGAGGAGCATCTGGATAATCGCGAACTGGGGCGTGAGCTGGCGGCAGCTTTGGAAGAAATCAGCGAGGAACACCGCCGCATCGTGCTGCTGCGCGACGTGTCCGGCCTGAGCTATACCGAAATCGCGGAGATTCTGGAGATCAGCGAGGGGACGGTCAAGTCCCGCCTGTCACGCGCACGCATCGCGCTGCGCAAGGTTTTGCTGCGCAGAGGGAACCTTTTGCTGTCCGCCGCGTCTAACCAATTGAAAGGAGGCGGGGACGCATGAGTGATGAAGAATATTTTGAGCAGCTGGTCTCGAGCAGTCTGGATGGTACGCTGACCGAGTCTGAGCGCGAAAAGCTGGACGCCCATCTGGCAGAGTGCCCCTCGTGCGCCGCGCTGAAACAGGATCTCGAGCAGATGCGGGCATTATTTGCCGCTGAGGCTGAACTGCCCGCTGGATTGCATGATAGTATCATGCAGCGCGTCCGGCAGGAGGAACGGCTGCGCGTGGTGCAGCCGGAAAAACCGGTGCGCCGGCTGCCGGTGCTGACGATGGTGGCTGCGGCCGCGGTCGTGGTGTTGGTTGTGCTCGGCGGCGGGCTGATGCCTGCGTTCAGCACGGTCAGCAGCACAAACGCTGCGGATACGGCTACCGCGGATGCTGGCGCTGGTTCGGACGGCGCCGGACAAATGATTCGCAGCGCGGCAGAGGACGCAGGATTGGCTGGCGGCGGCGAAGAAGCTGCTGCCGCAGAAGAGTCTGGTCAGCCGGAGAATGGGGCGGTTCAGCCCCGGGTGACCGCACCGGAAGAGTCGGACGGCAGCACGGCCGGGCAGTCCGGCGGCACGCAAGCCTCTGGCGGAGAGACAACGGATGCGGCGGCCGATGGATCGGCTGCTGACGGTCAAAGCAAGGTGTGGGCGGGCTTGCAGCCCGGCACGCAGGCGGAAACCGGGGACAGCGGACAGAATGCGCACCCGGAAGCTACGCTGGCAGACGCATTGCCGTCCATTACGATTCCGGATGCGCTGCGCGGCAGCCACGTTGCGCACAGCTATCTGGCGACCGGCGGCGCGGAAATGCCTGACATCAACGGCGATCTGTTGTATACGGGCGACGGCGTGTCGTGGTTTTCGCTGGAAAACAGCATGACCACCCTGCAGGAAACCTTGCAGACGCTCGAAAACGCGGGCTTTACCGTGACGACTTTGGATGAGGTTGGCCTGATTCTGGACAGCAAGGCGACAACATGGCTGCTGGCTGTGGCGACCGGCGTCTGATAAAAGCGAGCAGAGCGGCCCGGGGACCGTGGGTTTCCGGGCTGTCGTTTTGCCCAAAGAAAGTTTGGAAGAACACACAAAATTTTTGCAGAAAATTTGTGTAAACGCTTGACTTTGGGGGATGCTTGTAGTAATCTATAAAGGCACCTGCGAAAAGCAGGAAAACGCGATGATGCCGGAGATTGCTGCCCCGTGCAGGTAACTTCGGCGGAGTAGGTCCGACAATCGGGCGGTTGAGATAACTGCTATCAGCCGGGAAGCTGCGCTTTCTGGCAAAAACGCAATGTTCGTGCGTAAATTCGGGACTCGCGGCGCGTGCGCCGCCAAGCCGATAGCCTGAACCACTTGTGTTTCTTATTGTGACCGGATCGTTACACTATCAGTGTGCCCGGTTATTTTCATGCCCGCATGTGATACACACGGCGGGGTTGCAGTTTCTCTCCGTAGCGAGTCAAAACATTATTTAATGTATGGCACACATACGAGGAGGAAAAAACCACCATGGCAAACGCACAGAAGATTCGCATTCGCCTCAAGGCGTACGACCACGAGCTGATCGACCAGTCCGCGGAGAAGATCATCGAGACCGCTAAGCGCAACGGCGCGAAGGTTTCCGGCCCGATCCCGCTGCCGACCGAGAAGCAGATCGTTACCATCCTGCGCGCGGTACACAAGTACAAGGATTCCCGCGAGCAGTTCGAGCGCCGTACCCACAAGCGCCTGATCGATATCATCAACCCGAATCAGGCCACCATCGAGGCGCTGACCACCCTCGACCTGCCGGCAGGCGTCGAGTTCGAGGTCAAGCTCTAATTTCTGTCAACAGGCAGACGGCTTAACCCGACCGGCTGCTTGAAGCCCTGCCGCGACACGCGCGGCGAGGTCATGTTGGCGGCCAAATGCCGTCAACCAATAACCTTTAAGGAGGAAAAACACTATGCTGCAGAAAGCAATCATCGGCAAGAAGGTCGGCATGACCCAGATCTTCAATGCTGACGGCAAGGTTATCCCCTGCACCGTTATCGAGGCAGGTCCTTGCGTTGTCACCCAGCTCAAGACCGAAGAGAAGGACGGCTACAATGCGGTTCAGTTCGGTTTCGAGGACATCAAGGAGCGCAAGCTCAACAAGCCGGAGAAGGGCCACCTGAAGAAGGCTGGCGACTCCCTTAAGAAGTACCTCAAGGAGTTCCGCTTTGCGGACTGCTCCACCTTCCAGCTTGGCGATGTGATCAAGGCCGACATGTTCGTCGCTGGCGACTATGTCGACGTAACCGGCACCTCCAAGGGTAAGGGCTACGCGGGCGTTATCAAGCGCTTCAACGCGGGCCGCTCCCCGATGAGCCACGGCGCCGGCCCGATGCACCGTCATCAGGGTTCCATGGGCGCTTGCTCTGACCCGTCCAAGATCATGAAGGGCAAAATGATGCCGGGCCACATGGGCGCCGAGCAGGTCACTGTACAGAACCTCGACGTTGTCAAGGTTGACGCAGAGCTGAACCTGATCGCCGTTTGCGGCGCGGTACCGGGCCCGAAGGGCGGCATCGTGGTGCTCAAGAACACCGTCAAGAACAACAAGGTTGCCAAGGGCGAGGCTGGCGTCAGCAAGAACCCGCAGAAGGCTTCCGCGAGAAAGTAAGGGAAGGAGGAGCAACTCATGCCTACAGTAGCAGTTTTTGATATGACCGGCAAGAAGACCGGCGAGATGGAGCTTAACGAGGCCGTTTTCGGCATCGAGCCCAACATGGCTGTGGTTCACGCCGCAGTGAAGAATTACCTGGCTAACCAGCGTCAGGGCACCCAGTCCACGCTGACCCGTGCTGAGGTCCGTGGCGGCGGCATCAAGCCGTGGCGCCAGAAGGGCACCGGCCGTGCCCGTCAGGGTTCGATCCGCTCCCCGCAGTGGACCCACGGCGGTATTGCCCTCGGCCCGAAGCCCCGTTCCTACAACTACTCCCTGACCAAGAAGACCCGTCGTCTGGCGATGCTCTCCGCGCTGAGCGCGAAGGCAGCTGCCGGCGAGATCATCGTGATCGACGGTCTGGATATGGGCGAGATCAAGACCAAGACCTTCGCTGGCTTCCTCAAGTCTGTTGAGGCCACCGGCAAGAGCCTGGTTGTTACCCCCGAGGTTCGCACGAACGTTGTTAAGTCCGCGGCCAACATCCCGGGCGTGCGCACGACGATCGCGTCTACCCTCAACGTATACGACATCCTCAACGCTGACAAGTTCATCATCGACAAGGCGGCTGTTGAGAAGCTGCAGGAGGTGTACGCATAATGAAGTTCGCTTACGATATTATCAAGAAGCCGATCATCACCGAGCGTTCCATGATGGGCACCCAGAACAACAAGTACACTTTCGAAGTTGCCGCTGATGCTGGCAAGATCGAGATCAAGAAGGCTGTTGAGGAAATCTTCGGTGTGAAGGTTCAGAAGGTCAACACCATTAAGCTGCCGGGCAAGTGGAAGCGCATGGGCGTCCACGTCGGCAAGCGCCCCGACATCAAGAAGGCGGTCGTTACCCTGACCCCGGACTCCAAGGGCATCGAGCTTTTTGAGAACATGATGTAATCAGCCGCAAGGCTATGTATGGGGATGACACCCCGATAAGAAACAGATTTTAAGGAGTTGAAATTCCAAATGGCTATCAAGACTTTCAACCCGACGACGCCCTCGCGCAGAAATATGACTGTGCTGTCCTACAAGGGTCTGTCTAAGGTGAAGCCCGAGAAGAGCCTTCTCGAAAAGGTCAAGAAGACCGCCGGCCGTAACAGCTATGGCCGCATCACCGTCCGTCACATCGGCGGCGGCAACAAGAAGAAGTACCGTATCATCGACTTCAAGCGTCAGAAGCTGGATATGCCGGCAACCGTTATGACGCTCGAGTACGATCCGAACCGCTCCGCGAACATCGCGCTGGTTCAGTATGAGGACGGCGTTAAGGCTTATATCCTCGCGCCGGAAGGCCTGGGGATCGGCGATAAGGTCGTTTCTTCCGCCAACGCGGATATCAAGCCCGGCAACTGCCTGCCGGTTGCCAATATCCCGGTTGGTACCATGATCCACAACATCGAGCTGTACCCCGGCAAGGGCGCGCAGCTGGTTCGCTCCGCTGGCGTTGGCGCGCAGCTGATGGCGAAGGAGAACGGCAAGGCGATGGTTCGTCTGCCCTCCGGCGAGCTGCGTTACGTCCGCCTCGAGTGCAAGGCGACGATCGGCGTTGTCGGCAACTCCGACCACGCTAACGTCCAGATCGGTAAGGC
>DXDE01000054.1 GCA_019115615.1 Candidatus Agathobaculum merdavium
CGGCGACCTTCTTCATCGCCTTGATCTGCGCATTACCACCGACACGGGATACCGAAATACCCGGGTTAACCGCCGGTCGGATACCCGAGTTAAACAGCTCGGTCTCGAGGAAGATCTGGCCGTCCGTAATCGAAATGACGTTGGTCGGGATATAAGCCGAAACGTCGCCCGCCTGCGTCTCGATGATCGGCAGCGCGGTCAGCGAGCCGCCGTCCTGGATGTTGGCTGCGCGTTCCAGCAAACGGGAATGCAGATAGAATACGTCGCCGGGGTATGCTTCACGTCCTGGCGGACGATGGAGCAGCAAGGAAAGGGCACGGTAAGCAACCGCGTGCTTGGACAGGTCATCATAAATGACCAATACGTCCTTACCCTTATGCATGAAGTACTCGCCGATCGAGCAGCCCGCATACGGCGCAATATACTGCAGCGGCGCAGACTCGGATGCGGTCGCGGCGACGATGCAGGTATAGTCCATCGCACCATTCTTGGCGAGCGTCTCGGCAACCTGTGCAACCGTCGAACGCTTCTGGCCGATGGCCACATAGATACAGATAACGCCCGTGCCCTTCTGGTTGATGATCGTATCCAGACAGATCGCGGTCTTACCGGTCTGACGGTCGCCGATGATCAGCTCACGCTGGCCACGGCCGATCGGGATCATGGAGTCGATCGCCTTGATACCGGTCTGCAGCGGAACGTTAACCGGCGCACGCTCAATGATGCCCGGCGCCGGGCTTTCGATCGGGCGCGCCTCGGTGGTATGGATCGGGCCCTTGCCGTCGATCGGCTTGCCCAGCGCGTCTACAACGCGGCCGAGCATGGCCTCGCCCACCGGCACCTCTACGATGCGGTTTGTGCGTTTTACCGTGTCGCCTTCACGAATATCCTGATCCGAACCCAGGATTACGGCGCCGACCAGATCCTCCTCGAGGTTCTGCGCCATGCCATATACGCCGCCCGGAAATTCGAGCAGCTCACCGGACATGCAGTTTTCCAGACCATGGACATGCGCGATACCGTCACCGACGGTGACAACCGTACCGACGTCGGTCAGCTTGATCTGGCTCTGGTAGTGCGTGATCTGCTCTTTGATAATATTGCTAATCTCTTCGGGGCGTAATTCCATAAAGTCACCTACTTCCTTACGCGATAGTATTGGTCAGCCGCGATGCAATCTCATTGAGACGCGTGCGCAGGCTGGTGTCGAACTGCTCGTTGCCGAGCTTTACGACAATGCCGCCGAGGATGCTTTCATCCACCGACGTTTCGAGCACCACCTGTTTTCCAGTGACGGCGCTCATCTTCGCTTTCAGCTTTTCGGTCAGTGCTTCGCTCATCGGCTTTGCCGTGATGGCGCGCACCTCCACGATGCCATTATCAAAGTAATACTGCTCCTTATACGCCTGATACATATCATGGATCAGACCGACGCGGCCCTTATCCGTGATCAGCAGCAGGAAATTGAACAGATAGGGTTCCACACGTCCGTCAAACGCGGCGCGCAGCACCTTATGCTTGTCCTCCGTCCCGATCGACGGCGTCAGGAGCATTTTCAGAAAGTCCGGCTCGCGCGCGAATACCTCGCAGACCGCGGCCAGCTCATCGAGATAGTCCTTCGCCTTGTTTTCATCCGCGGCGATCTCATACAGGCTGAGCGCATAACGCTCGCTTACAATATCAGCCACCTGCGCTCACCCCACCTTGTCGATGAACTCTTCGATGAAGCGGTCGTGATCGGCCTGCTTGACGTCGCGCTCGACGACCTTGGAGGCGATCATGACGGACAGGCTCGCAACCTCGTCCTTCAGTTCGTTCATGGCCTTCTTGCGCTCCTGCTCGATGGTATTCTCGGCCTTCTTCATCATAGCGGCAGCCTGCTGCGAGGACTCGCGGAGGATCTCCTCGCTGCGCACCGTCGCGCGGCGGGTGGCAGAGCCGACGATCTCGGCAGCCTCCTCCTTGGCCTTGGACAGACGCGTGGTATACTCCGTACGCAGGTTTTCAGCCTCGGTCTGCGCCTGTTCAGCGTTCGCGTACATAGCCTGTACTTCTTCCTCACGCGCGGCCAGCATCTTGCGCACCGGCTTAAACAGGAATTTCTTGATGATGGCAAACGTAATGAGCGTGTTGCACATCGTCACAAGGATTTCCCACCAGCCAATGCTGACAAAGGCCTGATATATCGCTTCCGACACTGTTTTACCTCCTTCCCAAACGGAAGATGAATCCGTTCATCCTTTAGTCGCCAGAATGTTTAGAACTGGCCGACGAACGGGTTGGCAAACAGCAGGATCAGCGCGATAACCAGCGCGTAAATACCGGTGGACTCGGCCATAGCAATACCCAGAATCATCGTACGGGTGATATCGCCCTGCGCCTCCGGCTGACGGCCGATAGCCGCACACGCCTGACCGGCGGTGTAACCTTCGCCGATACCAGGGCCAAGACCTGCGATCATCGCCATACCGGCGCCGAGGGCGGACATGCCTGCTACAAATGCTTTGGGATCCATAATTTTTTCCTCCTGAAAAAATGTTGTTCAAAATTTAAGAGTGGATACGGTTTGTTGTTTGCTGTGCCTCTGCGTCAGCTGCTGCCACGTGCATCACCTACATAAGCCATGGTCAGCATGCTGAAGATGAATGCCTGCATGCAGGCAGTAAAGCAGTCGAAGTACAGCGAAAGGATGCCGGGCAGGCCGATCTGCAGCAGCGGCACGGGCAAAAAGCCCAGCACTGCGTTCGAGAGCACTTCCAGCGCACCCATGATCAGTGTCGAGATAACAAGACCACCCGCCATATTACCAAAATGACGGAACGACATGGATACCGGCGTTGCTACTTCGCTGAGTACATTAAGCGGTGCCATGACGAAGATCGGTTCCAGGAAGCCCTTGAGATAGCCTCCCAGACCGCCATATTTGATCTTGTTGAACGTGATCAGGAAAAATGTGATCAACGCCCAGCCAAGCGTGGTGTTCAGGTCAGCCGTGACCGGACGCATCCAGAACAATGTTGCCAGCGAACCGAACAACGAGCTCATCAGCAGCGTCGCGATATAGGGCGAAAACGCCCGGCATCCCTGTCCCATGGTGCTGTCGACCAGATTGTCGATCATAATGACAGCCTTTTCCGCCAGCGCCTGTTTCCCCTTCGGGATCTTCTCCATGCGCCGGGTGAGGAAAATACACAGGAACAGGATAAACGCCATCACGATCCACGCATTGCGCATGGTTTCCGTGATCGGCAGGTTCGGATTGCCAAATAAATACCCCAATACCTGTGGGCCGTTTATTGAAACATTCACCGTCTAACCTCCTTTCCTCCGAACTACGTTATACCAGAGCAAAACGATTTTGGGAAAGAAGAGTGGCAAAACCGCGGCCAACGGATGGATGAACGGCGCTTTGATTGCCGCAAACACCGCAAGGCCGGTCAGCACATAGCGGAACAGATAGCCCCGCCGTACAATACGGATTGCCTGCGCCTCCGGAAACAGCACCGCCTTGGCAGCGCTTCGGCCGATCATGCGGAACAGCACGATCGAATAAGCCGCACCAAGCAGCAGGCTGACGCCCACGCGCAGCGGGTCACACCCGGCAAGCAAAAATGCACCGAAGGCGATGAGCGTCAGCGGTACGATGCCGCGCAGCATGCGCCTTGTCTCTTCGCGGACGATTTGCATTCCGGTCAAGGCAGCTTCTCCTTCCTTTCGCTTTCTCTGGCCTTTCGCTCGGTAAACCGCAGGAAATCCCGCAGTCCGCAGGCTGCAACTGCAATGCCGAGCAGGATCCCGATCAGCACCACACCATTACCCCAGCCGAACCGGTTGCGCAGCCAGACTGCACCAAAGCAGCAGAGCACCGGTGGTGTGATGATCGTGAATCCCACCTGACTGAAATAAATCAGGTAACGCAGCGTACTCCAATGGTTCCTGTTTTGATTCAACCGCATACCCCCGTAATACCGATTTGATAATCTTGAGAGCGGCCCGCCCAAACGTCGGGGTCCCTATCCCGCATATCAGTTTTTATTATACCTAACATATCCAAAAAGTGAAACGC
>DXDE01000055.1 GCA_019115615.1 Candidatus Agathobaculum merdavium
GGGAGTATGATTTATGCAGTTAAAAGAGTTCGGCGTCAGTTTGGGGGAATTGATCCAGGAGTTCAATTTCGAGGTGGTGTACGGACCGGACGGCTTTGAAAAAACCGAGATCACAAAGGATGACGTCAATCGCCCCGGCTTACAGCTGGCGGGCTTTTTCGATTATTTTGATCCCAACCGTATCCAGATCATGGGCAAGGTGGAATCAAGTTATGTTGAGCGTATGGAGCCGGATGCGCGACGCGCTTGTTTTGAACGTCTGTTTTCCACCGGTATTCCGGTGCTGATTATTTCACGCAACATCGATGTGTTCCCGGAGTGCATGGAAGCAGCGCAGAAGTATGGTGTGCCCATCGTGCGCACCAATGATTTTACTTCGACCATTATGAGCGCGATTATTGCCTCGCTGAAGGTATATCTTGCGCCGCGTGTAACGCTGCATGGCGTTTTGATCGAGATCTACGGCGAAGGTGTTTTGCTGCTGGGCGATTCGGGCGTTGGTAAGTCTGAAACGGCTATTGAGCTGGTCAAGCGCGGCCACCGTCTGATCGCAGATGATGCGGTTGAGATCAAACGCGTATCGGATAAGACGCTTGTCGGTACAGCGCCTGAGGTGATCCGTCACTTTATTGAGCTGCGTGGCATTGGTATTGTCGATGTGCGCCGTATCTTTGGCGTTGGTGCAATCAAGATGACCGAAAAGGTTGAGCTTGTTATCAACCTCGAACCGTGGGAGGAAGGCAAGCAGTATGATCGTCTTGGCCTCGATGGTCAGACCACATCGATTCTGGATATTGCTGTGCCCAGTATGACCATCCCAGTCAAGCCCGGCCGTAACCTCGCGGTTATTATTGAGGTCGCTGCGATGAACGACCGCCAGAAGAAGATGGGCTTTAACGCCGCCAAGGAGCTGCAGGAGCGCATGCTCAAGCAGTATGGCAACTAAATTTGATTGAAGGAGCATTTCATGCAAATCGTAGCAGACCTGCATACCCATACCATTGCAAGTACACATGCGTATTCCACTTTAGCTGAAATGGCGCGCGGCGCGAAGGCGCGCGGCCTGATTGCCATTGGCATCACGGATCACGGCCCGGATATGCCTGACGGACCGCACGAGTGGCATTTTTCCAACATGGATATCTGGCCGCGCGTAATTGATGGCGTGACTGTGATCCGTGGTATCGAATTTAACATTTGTCCGGGCGGCGCATTGGATCATATCCAAGAAAAGAGTTTGCTGCCGGTGGAGTTTGCGCTCGCATCGTTCCATGAGTGTTGCTTTGCCCCTTCGACTAAAGCGGCGCACACAGAGGCGTTGGAGGCAGTTCTGCATGATCCGCGTGTCAATGCGTTCGGCCATCCGGGCAACAGGAGCTATGATTTCGATCAGGAATACATCATTTCCCGCTGCAATGCGTTCGGCAAGGTTGTGGAGATCAACAGCAATTCCTTTGCTATCCGTAAGGGGAGCAGGGAGAATTGTACTGCAATCGCGCGTCTGTGTAAGCAGTATGAGGTGCCGATCGTGGTGGACAGCGATTCCCATATAGAATATCGTGTCGGCGCTGTGGAAAATGCGCTGACAATGCTTGAGGAGATCGGTTTCCCGGAAGAGTTGGTCATTAACAGCAGCCGGGAACGTCTGGATGCGTACTTCCGTAGCCGTGGGCTGCATCTATTTGAGTGAAGGGAAGGGTAAACTATGCGAATTGGCATTGATCTGGGTGGTACTTCTGTAAAGGCGGCACTTTGCGAGGAAGACGGAACACTGCTTGGGAAGCAGAGTATTCCGACCCGTACGGGAGATGCGCCCGGTCTGTGTGCAGATATGAAACTGTTGGCGCTGGCGCTATGCGGTGAGCGCGGCATTTCGCCTGATAAGGTGACGAGTATTGGCATCGGCGTGCCGGGGTCCTTTGATAAGGAAACCTGTACGCTGAAATTCGGCACGAATCTGGGCATGAACAATGTCTGTTTTGCCGATGCGTTTCAGCCTGAGTTTGCCTGTGCAGTGCAGCTGGATAACGATGCTAACTGTGCAGCATTGGGGGAGGCGACCGCTGGTGCGGCGCAGAATGCGCGCAACATGCTGATGGTCACATTAGGTACCGGTGTGGGCGGCGGCATCATTATCGATGGCAAGCTGTATACCGGCTGCAACGGTATTGCCGGTGAGATGGGGCATATTGTCATCCAGCGCGACGGTGAACCGTGTAACTGCGGGCGAAAAGGGTGTTTGGAGGCATACGCTTCTGCATCTGCGTTTGTGAAGTTTGCTGAGCGAGCGCTTGCAGAAGGCCGGGAAAGCATATTGAGCAAGAACGCGGGTCATTTGGACGCTAAGATGATTTGCGACGCAGTCGATGCGGGCGATTTGCTTGCACGCGAACTGTTTGATGATTACTGCGTCAACCTTTCCAGCGGTCTTGCCAGCTACATCAATATTTTCCAGCCGGAGTGTGTGGTGCTCGGCGGTGGTCTTGCCGGATATGGTGAAAAACTGCTGGAACCGCTGCGCCGTTTGACGATACCGCAGACCTTCCGCAGCGATAAGTGCAATACGGAAATCGTATGCGCATCACTGGGAAATGACGCCGGCCTGATTGGCGCTGCCATGCTTTGATAAAAAACTGAAATATTGTAACGGGGCATTTGTAATATTACAAATGCCCCGTTTTGCGACCTCAAGCATTGCGGTTCGAGGGATTTCGTGATAAAATACGTTTCGGAAAAGCATTTTTACCCAGACAGTTTGGAGGTTTATATGCAGTGGAAATGGAAAAGGAGTATTGCACTATTATGTGCAGCCATTTACATATCGACTGCCAGCGCTGATGCAGCGGCAGAAATGCAGAAGGCTGAGGAAACGGCTGCGGA
This sequence comes from Candidatus Agathobaculum merdavium, assembly GCA_019115615.1. GTDB lineage: Bacteria > Bacillota > Clostridia > Oscillospirales > Butyricicoccaceae > Agathobaculum > Agathobaculum merdavium. The sequence goes on from DXDE01000055.1 coordinate 2,881, forward strand.
ACAGGTGACCGTAGCCCAGACAGATAATTTAGATCAGGCTTCTGAAGATGCAGCGTCCATCCTTGCGGAGGATACGGTGATGGAGGCTGCTGTGGAGACAGAAGAAGAATCTTCAACGGGATTTACAGACGTGATTGCGCCTGATATTCGCGTTGCAGCCCTTAAGGTTGTTCCATCTGCACATAAGGTACAGGTCAATGGAGAGGCGGTCAATCCGCAGGTTTATAATATAGACGGTAACAATTATTTTAAGCTGCGCGATGTAGCGTATTTGCTGAATGGGACAACTTCTTCTTTTGACGTAACATGGGATAGCGCGAAAAATGCGGTCAACCTGTTGGCCGGACAGAGCTATACGGTCGTTGGTGATGAAATGACTGTTGCTTCAACGTCTTCTTTGCGTGTGCAGCAGTCCACCGCTAAGGTGTTGCTCGATGGCAGCAGTGTTTCTATCAAAGGATATAATATTAACGGCAACAATTATTATAAAATCGCGGATGTCTCTGCTGTAATGGGCTTTACAGCGGCGTTTGAAAGCACAACGCAGACGGTAAAAATCACAACTCCAGCATCTGGCGATCCGGAATTGGGCGATCCGACAACAGAGCCGGAAACGCCGGAACAGCCATTTACCGCCGGGATTTATCAGGTCAAGGTGGAAACGACGCTGTCGCTCCGCTCGGGCCCTGGTACGAACTATACTGTTGTCGGAAATCTCAAAAATGGCGACCAAATTGTTGTGGACAGTCTGTCTAATGGCTGGGCGCACATCATGCATACAAAAAGCTATTGCAGCGCGGATTATCTGGTGCGCATCAAAGATTATGATGATGATACGTCTGAAACACCAGAAGAGCCAAGTGAGCCTGAGCAGGAGTTTACCACCGGCGTTTACCGCGTGAAGGTGGATTCTTCGCTATCCGTCCGTTGCGGAGCGGGTACGCAATACCCGATTGTCGGCCGTTTGCAAAACGGTGATGAAATCGTTGTAGATGAAATAACCGACGGCTGGGCGCATATTATGGATACAAGCGAGGCATCCGGACGTTATTGTAGTGCGGATTATCTCACGCGTGTGCGGGACTATGATGCGTCGGAGGGCGAGCCGGATGATGTGGTCGATCCGCCGCGCACCTCGCATTTGGACGGAAAGATGACTGTCATTGTCGATGCCGGCCATGGTGGAAGCGATGTCGGTGCGCACAATGCCGACGGCTCCCTTGATGAAAAGCATGTCAACCTGGCGGTGGCGCGATATCTGCAGAGTTATCTTGAACAGGCGGGCGTCAATGTCATCATGGTTCGTTCGACGTTGGAGGAAGGCAGTTCGCTTTCCCTGCGCGGTACAGTGATGCAGCAGTACGCGTCCTCGGCGGATCTGTTTTTCAGCATCCATCACAATGCAGCGAATACGACAGCACGTGGCGCGGAGGTTCTTGCGCAGATTGCCGACCGGAACGGTGGGCCGACCAAGATTCTGGGTGAGGCGCTGCTGAACGAATATAGTAAACTTGGCGTATCGATCCGATCGATTGTGTTCCGGGAAGGCAGCAACGGTGATTATTATTATAGCAACCGTGTTGCAGCGTCGCTGTTTATTCCAGCGATTACGAGTGAATTTTGCTTCATTGATAACGAGGAAGATCAGAAATTTATTGATAGCGAGGAAGATCTGCAGGCACAGGCACGTGCGCAGTACAATGCGATTATGTATTATTTCTCGCAGGTAGAGTATTAAGTTTGCAAGGAAGGATATTGGTAATGACTGAACAGGCAGAGCAGGCACAACGCCTGCATAATAAAGGCTATAATTGTGCGCAGGCGGTTGTTTGTGCTTATTGCGACCAGTTTGGTTTGGATGAGGAGACTGCGTTTAAAATGGCAGAAGGCTTTGGCCTTGGCATGGGCCTGATGGAGGTTTGCGGCGCATTGTCCGCTGCGTTTATGTTGGCTGGTGTGCAAGGCAGTGAGGGTCCGGACTCCTGCGGCGCAACAAAAGGTGCAACCTATAAGACGACTAAGACACTTGCAAAGGCTTTCAGTGAGAAAAACGGTACTTATCTGTGCCGTGAGCTCAAAGGGGTTGCCGATGGCAATGTGCGCCGTTCCTGCTCCGGATGTATTGAGGATGCTTGCCAACTTATCGAAGAGTTTTTGGTTAAATAAACAATTGCCGCAGATGTCAAGATGTCTGCGGCAATTATTTTTTCTTTTGTTCGACAAAATGCGACAAATGGTGTTTGCCATGGCGCGTAAAATAAGGAAGAAAGGTAAAGCAGGGACAGGGAACTATGTT
>DXDE01000056.1 GCA_019115615.1 Candidatus Agathobaculum merdavium
ATGGAAAACGGGCAATTATTACCAAAAAACGATGATTGGTGGAAATATATAAAACGGAACCCCTGTTTTGTACGGAAATTGACAAAAAAATCGCATTTGGTAAAAATGTAGTAAAACCATATTGACCGACAAAATAGAAAGTGGCATAATACACATAAACCGATAATCGATTATATCGAATATATAATCGAGAAAAGGATCGGAAAAATCAGAAAGAGTTTGGAGGAAAGAAAATGAAAAAAGTGATGTCATTGGTTCTGAGCGCCATATTGGCAACCGGTATGCTGGCTGGATGTGGCGGTGGATCGAGCGATGATGCAAACGCATCGAATGAGACCAACGGCGAATCCGCAGCGACGAGCGATATTGTTGTAGGTTTTTCGACCGGTGCCGCGGGCACCACTTTCCGACAGGAAGGCATTGATGATTTTACCGCAATTGCAGAAGAGTACAAGGCAGAAGGCAGAATTAAGGATTATAAGATCGTAAACAACACGACCAACTGGGACTCCAACGAGCAGGCGAACATCATCCGCGACTTCATCAACGATGATGAGATCAACTGCATCGTCGTTAACCCGAACTCCCCGACCGACCTGAACGGCGTTCTGGCCGAGGCGGTTGCAGCGGGCAAGACGGTTGTAGCGGCTGACTGCGAAGTAGACGTAGAAGGCGTTTACTGCGTTTCGATCGACCACTATGAATGGGGCAAGCGTGTTGCTGAGTATATTTGCGAAGCGCTTGACGGCAAGGGCAATGTCATTCAGGTTTACGGCGGCGAAGGCCATCCGGCGAACAACGAGCGCCTCCGTGCAACCGAGGACGTGCTCGCTAATTACCCGGACATCAATCTGGTAGCTTCCACGAGCGGCGGCTGGGATAACCAGGTTGCCAAGCAGGTCACCTCTCAGATCCTGGGCGGCGGCACGCAGATTGACGGCGTTATCACGCAGGACTCCATGGGCTATGGCTGCCTGACTGCTTTCACCGATCTGGGTCTGTGCCCGAAGGCAGCGTTTATCGAGTGCGGCACTGCCAACCTGAAGGAATATGACAAGCTCAAGGAAGAGGGCAAGGAAATCAAGGTTTGCTCGCAGCCGAATCCGCCTTCGATCGTTGCTTCCGGCCTGCGCATCGCGGTTAACCTCGCGGAAGGCAAGGAGCTGGATGAAGCCAAGCTGGGTGGCCTGTACGGCAGAGCTTGCATCTATGATGTAAAGAACTGGTACACGGATGAAAACATTGACGAGCTGCGTCCGCTGCTGGAAGGCAAGGGCGATGACTACCTGCTGACCGAGTACTGGTCGGAGGACGAAGCACAGGCCTTCTTCAAGTAAGAACTCCAACAAAATTGTTACACGGCGGCTTTGCCGCCGTGTAACAGTTTGCTGATTGAATGGAAGGGGAAAAACAAATGCCACTTTTAACAGCAACGGGAATAAAAAAGCTGTTCGGCGGCGTAGTTGCGTTGAGCAACGGCAACTTGACTTGTGAGGAAGGAAAAATCACCGGCTTGCTTGGAACGAACGGCTCGGGCAAAAGTACGATTTCCAAAATCATTACCGGTGTTTATGGCAAAGACGGCGGCACTATCATTTATGATGGCAAGGAAATCAACTTCAAGAATCCGAACGAAGCAAAAATGAACGGGATTTCCATGGTGTTCCAAAACCTGAGTTTGATGCCGGATCTGACGGTTTGGCAGAATATTGTTTTGGGCATTGAAAAGAAAAAAGGTCTGTTTCTGGATGATAAACAGGCCATTGAATTGGCGCAGAGCATCATCAACGATTTGAAACCCGGCATGGATGTCAATAAGAAAGTCAGTGAGCTGAATCCGGGCGAGCAGCAGATCACAGAAATCGCAAAGGCGATCTCTGTACGGCCTAAGCTGCTGATTTTTGACGAACCGACCGCAGCTTTGGAGCAGGAAGAGGTCAATTCCCTGTTCCGTTACATGCGAAAACTGGCCGGCGAAGGGGTCGCTATGATCTTTACATCGCATCGTTTGGGCGAGGTCATGGAGATCTGCGATAACATCGTCGTATTCCGCAATGGCGAAAACGTCGGCTCTATGGATTTTGCGGTAGAAGAAAAAGACGCAGATGCAATCGTGAAAATGATTACCGGAGAAACCGAAGGTATTCACATATCGAAGGAATATCATGATATTCCGGACGAAGTTGTTTTTGAGGTGGAAAACCTCTGCTATGGCAAGTTCCTGAATAATGTCAGCTTCAAGCTGCGCAAGGGCGAAGTGCTCGGCATCGGCGGCCTGGCAGGACAAGGGCAGACCGAGCTGATGCTGGCGCTGGCCGGCAATTATCGCCAGACGCAGTGCAAGGCGCAGGTCAACGGCCAGAAAGTTGCGCTGACAAAGCCGTCCAACGCGGTGCAGAACGGTGTGCTTCTGGTACCGGGCGACCGACAGAAGGAAGGCACATTCCAGCGCAATTCGATTTACTATAATATGATTTTCCCCAAGCTCGGCCTGAAGAAGCAGCCGCTGTTCACGCCGCGCAAAAAATACCGCGAAGAAGCGGAGCAGGTGTGTCAGGCATTATCCGTGCGCGCGAAAAGCATCGATGTTGACCTGTACACCTTGTCCGGCGGCAACCAGCAGAAGATTGTAGTCGGCAAATGGCTTCCGTTTGACATCAATGTGCTGCTGCTGGCAGACCCGGCAAAGGGCGTTGATGTGCGGGCCAAGAAGGACCTGTATGATTTCATCATGAATATGGTCCGTGAAAAGAACATGAGCGTGATCCTGTACGCCAGCGACAGCGACGAGCTGATCAGCTATTGCGACAGACTGCTGATTATGTATGAGGGGGAGGTCGTTTCCGAACTGGTTGGTCCGGAAATTACCGAGGACAACATCGTGGCCAAATCGATGCGTGTGGAATGAAGTTGAGGTGATGTCGAGTGAAAGAGAAAAATAAAATCAACTGGAAAACACTCGCGGGCAAGCCGGAATTTTCCACAATCCTGATGTTGGTCATTATGGTGATCGTTACCGCGTGTTTACAGAAAAACTTTTTCAGCCAACGGACCATTTTAAGCTATATCAACTCCTTTACCCCGTTGATCCTGCTGGCGATGGGACAGGCTGTGGTCATTATCGCAGGCGGGCTAGATATGTCGTGCGGCACATCCATGGCGCTCATGCTTTGCGTGATGACCAGAATCATGGACCCGGAGCAGCCTTTCTCCGGCGTAACCGCTTTGGTTATCGGCCTGCTGGTCGCGATTGCGATCGGGCTGATCAACGGCTTTGCCGTCGGATACCTGCGGCTGCCCGCGGTTATTGCGACCTTTGCCACTTCTTATGCTTGGCTGGGCACGGCGCTTTTTGTCACGCCGACCCCGGGCGGCCAGCAGGTGGCATGGTTCAAGGCGTTTTATGACATGAAGCAGGTGCCGGGTCTGGAAGCGATCGGCAGCGTGATCCCCACTGCCCTGCTGTGGATCCTGTTGGCCTGCGTGGTCTGGTACATCATCAGCCGTACCCGTACCGGCCGATACATCTATGCCGTGGGCAGCGATGCGGAAAACGCTTACGCAAGCGGCATCAATACGGCGAAAATCCAAACGATCGCTTATGTGATCAATGCGGTTTTCCTCTACTTTGCAGCGGTATATTATGCCGGACAAAACGGCGCCGGATCGGCGCACTTCGGCGATACGCTGACGCTGCAGGCGATCGCGGCGGCGGTAGTTGGCGGCATAGCGATGTCGGGCGGCCGCGGCAATGTCTATCTTGCCATTGCCGGCGCGCTGATCATGAGCTTTGTCAGCAAAATTATTTTCTTCGCGGATATTCCGAATGCGTACCAGACGCTGGTGAGCGGTTTGATCATCATTGCGGCCATCGGCATTTCGGCTGCCTACGCGGCTTCGCAGAAGAAAGCGGCGCTGAAAGGGGGAAAATGATTTATGGATAATCGTCCGGTGCAGCTGGAGCGGCATCCCCTGCGGGATATGTATGTAGCAAACAGGAAGGTCATCAATACCTTGCTGATGGTGATCATTGTGTTTGTAGGCGGCGAAATGATCATGACCCTGTTCAAGCACGCGCAGCCGGGAACCTTCCTCTCCACGACACAAGTATTCCTGACCATTCGTCTGGCGGCGTTTGTGGCGTTGTTTGGCTTGTGCCAAATGATCGTCATTTGCGTTGGCGGTGGCGGATTGGATCTGTCCGTCGGCTATATTGCAACGCTGGCCGGTATTCTGGGCGCACGATTGATGGACGGCGGCAACGCCGGTCTGCCTGCGGCGATCCTGACAGCGATCGTCATCGGCGCATTTTTCGGACTGTGCAACGGCTTGCTGACCGCCTATGCGGGTCTGCCGGCACTGGTCGTCACCATGGCAATGGCCAATATCGTGCAGGGCATTGTCAATGCGTATGTTGCGGCGACGCCGATCAAGGGCCTGACCGCGCCGCTGCTGGAAAAACTGGCGGCGCAGTTTACTGGTGTGTTCCCTAATATCCTGCTGGTGATTCTGATTGCCGTCATTGTGATGAGTATAGTCATTCAAAAGACAAAAATCGGTGTCAAGATTCTGGGCGTTGGTTCCAATGAAACGACGGCATACTTGAGCGGTGTCAATGTACGCCGTGTCCGCTGCATCGCTTTTGTGGTCAGCGGCATCATCGCGGCGTTGATCGGCCTGCTGCTGGTCGGCTATCTGGGACAGGCGTCCAAGGATATGGGTTCAAACTATGTTATGCCTTCGGTAGTAGCGGTTGTGGTAGGCGGATGCTCGATCAACGGAGGTGAAGGAAATTATCTGAGTGTTGTCCTTGGTGCAATCGTACTGCAGAGCTTGACAAATCTGTTTGTAGCGCTTGGCTGGGGTGATGCGGGCAAGTGGCTGGGATATGGCATTATCCTGCTTGCAATGCTGGCTGTCTATGTAAGAAGCAAACGCAGCCGCTAAACAAATCTAAAAAAACAGGAGGAAACAAGATGGAAACCTTAGTTGAGAAGGAAAACTTGATCGGTAAAGGCGAAAAGCGTATCGATGCATATGATAAGGTTACCGGCAAGGGTCTGTATGCCAGCGACTTCGACAACCAGTTCCCCAATCTGGCGCATATCAAGGCAAAGCGAAGCCCCTACGCGCATGCCAACATCAAAAAGCTGGACATCTCCAAGGCGCAGGCGCTGGAAGGCGTGCTGTACATCCTGACGGGCAATGAGCCCGGCATCGACTGGGATCAATTCCCCAAGGCGGCCGTACTGGCAACTGACCGTGCCCTCTGGGCCGGCCAGGCCGTGGCGCTGGTCGCGGCGGAAACCGAGGAGCTGGCGGAAAAGGCAGTTGAACTGATCGAAGTGGAATATGAAGTGCTGCCGCACGTGCTCAACTATGCGGAAGCCATCAAGCCGAATCCTGCGGCTGTCATCGACCCGGATTATGAGACGCGTGATCAGGGCTTCCAAGACCGTCCTGCCGACCGCGCGACCAACCGTGTTTCTCCCAATATCGTCGGCGCGTTTTACATGAATTCCGGCGAGGTGGAGAAGCGTCTGGAAGATGCGGATATCATCGAAGAGGGCGAATTCTGGGTCGGCAAAAAGACCGCAAGCCCGCTGGAGTGCGCCAATGCCATCTGCCGCTATGACAACGACGGCGGCATCACGATGTGGTCCAACGGCGCCGGTGTACATGGCGTTATCAAGCAGGGCATCTGCCGTATTCTGGGTATGCAGGAGTCCCGTGTCCGTGTCATTCAGCCGTATATGGGTGGCTCGTTCGGTTCGCGCCTGAACCCGTATGTGGAGATCATGACCGCGCTGATGTGCCTCAAGTGCAAGCGCACCGTGCGTTTCCGCTTCACCCGCAAGGAAGTATTCTGTTCGGCTCCCTCCAACTGGTCCTGCCAGACCAAGGTTAAGATCGGCGCCAAGAAGGACGGCACGATCATCGCCAACGACTACTATCTGTGCGAAGAGATCGGCGCAGCGCTGAACAATACGTTCTTTTCCGGCCGTCTGTCCTCCTCGGGCGCCGCGCCGGTTTACCGCTGGGCGGAAAAGGGCGAAACCTCCAACATGCGCATGGATACTTACGCGGTTGCCACCAATACGGTGCCGGCGGCGGAATACCGCGGCCTTGGCTGCCCGGAAGCCGAGTTCGGCATCGAGTGCCTGGTCAACAAGCTGGCGGATGATCTGGGCATGAGCCCGGTCGAGATCCGCATGAAGAACATCATCGATCCGGGCGAAAAGGACTGCTACGGTGAGGTTATCACGTCCACGGGCCTGAAAAAGTGTCTGCAGGCGGTAGCCGATGCGATCAAGGTTGAAGAAAAGCCCGTGCAGGATATGGGTGTGTGGAAGAAGGGCCGCGGCGTTGCAGTCGGCGGCAAGCAGAACACCCCGCTGGGCCGCTCGGAAGCAGAAGTCTGGTACAATTCGGACGGCACGATCGAGCTGTTCATCTCCTGCGACGAGAACGGCATGGGCGTTACCACCGCGATGACCCAGATCGTTGCAAACGAATTCGGCGTACCGGTTTCCGAAGTCAAGACGACCAAGGGCGACACCGCGATCACGCCGTATGACAACTATTCGGCTTCTTCGAGAACGACTTACAACACCGGCAACGCGGTTCTGGCCGCCTGCCATGACTGCATCAACAAGCTCAAGGAAGAGATCGCGCGTCACTTTGGCCTGCATACCTCCAAGGTCGAGATCAAGGGCAAGACCGCATATCTCAAGGGCTCTTATGTACAGGAAGTGGACATTCCTTCCCTGTTCGTGCCGGTCGGCATGTTCACGCAGGGCAACTGGGGTCTGCAGAAGGGCTCCCCGGTCAAGGGTCATGGCCTGTATTGCCCCGCTCCCATCCATCAGTGGGATAAGAACGGCCTGTCCGACCGCGTCTGGAACTGGTTCCAGTATTCCGCGGCTGCGGTCGAGGTAGCGGTCAACGAGGAGACCGGTCAGGTCAAGGTTCTGCGCATCGCATCCTCCGCGGACACCGGCAACCCGATCAACCCGAAGCTGGTCGAGGGTCAGATCGAAGGCGGCATCCATATGGCGATCGGCTTCTCCACGATGGAAGAGCATCTGTATAATGACCGCGGCGAGATGTGGAACTGCAATTTCAGCGATTATCGTCTGCCGGGTATTCTGGATATGCCGAAGAATGAAGACGTCATTTCGTGCATCAATCCGGATCCGCTGCCGGACGGCCCCTATGGCGCCAAGGGTATGGCGGAATCGATCACGATCCCGGTTGGTCCTGCGATTGCGGAGGCCATTTATCAGGCGGTCGGCGTTCGCGTAACCGGCTATCCGATGACGGCGGAACGAATCCTTGCATTGATTAAGGAGAAAAAGGCGAAGGAGGCTGCTGAGTAATGTACGAAGACAAGATGCGGTTTGAGCTGACGGTGAACCGGAGAAAACGCGTAGTATATGTTCACCCTTCCATGACACTGCTGGAAGTATTACGGGATGAGTTGAACCTGACGGGCACGAAGCGTGGCTGCGACGATACCAACTGCGGCGTGTGCACGGTGCTGATGGATGGCAAGGCGGTCAAGAGCTGCACGATCCTGATCCCGCAGGCGGCGGGTCACAGCATCACAACGATTGAAGGGCTGGAAGGCGAAGACGGACTGCATCCGCTGCAGCAGGCCTTCATCGATCATTTCGCGGTACAGTGCGGCTACTGCACGCCGGGCATGATCCTGACGGCAAAGGCCATTCTGGATGAGAACCCGCAGGCGACCGAAGATGATATCCGCGAAGGTTTGCACGGCAACCTGTGCCGCTGCACCGGCTATAAAAAGATCGTGGAAGCAATCGAAGCCGTGCGGGATGGTGACTACGGCGATTATGCAGCGGACTGGCGGGAGGTATAATGATGCGCTTTGAGAAATATTTTCAGCCGAAAAGTGTTGAAGAGTGCCAGACCCTTTTGAAAGAGTACGGCGCGGATGCAAAAGTATTGGCCGGCGGCACCGATCTGGTGCCCCGGTTGAAGAACGGTCTGCTGCATCCGGTTGCGGTGATCGGCCTGATGGATATCCCGGGCATCGACGCTATCGAGGTAACGGACGATGGCCTGACGCTCGGCACGCTGGCTAACCTGCGCAAGATCTCGCTGGATCAGCGTTTGGAAAAGGATTATAAGGTTGTCATGGAGGCCTGCGGCCATGTTTCCTCCATGCAGGTGCGCAATATTGCAACCATCGGCGGCAATGCCTGCAATGCTTCCCCTTCGGCGGACGCGATCCACGGCCTGCTGCTCAATGATGCGGTCGTGACCATTGCCAGCGGCAACGGTACGCGCGAGATGCCGCTGCACGAGTTCTTCAAGGGCCCGGGCAAGACGGCGCTGGAAACCGGAGAAATGGTGCTCAAGTTCTTTGTCCCCGCACCCAAGGCGCATACGGGCGCATCCTATCAGAAGTATGCGATCCGCGGCGATTCGGATATCACTATCGTCGGCGCAGGCGCACGCCTGACGCTGGCTAAGGACGGCACGGTTGCAGAAGCGCGCATTACGCTCGCTTCGGTCGCGCCGACGCCGCTGCGTATGTTCGAGGCGGAAAAGATGCTGGTTGGCAGCAAGCTCGACGCTGAGGCCATTGAAAAGGCGGCTGAGCTTTGCAGCACGCAGGTCTCCCCGATCACGGATCAGCGTGCAACGCGCGAATATCGCATTGAAATGGTACGCGTTTGGGTACGCCATGCGCTCGAGCAGGCGCTCGAGCGGGCAGAAGCCTAATTTGGCAGGGCACTTTGTTCGGGGCGG
>DXDE01000057.1 GCA_019115615.1 Candidatus Agathobaculum merdavium
CTCAAGATCTTCTCCATGTTGGTCAGCGTGCCGGATACGCAAGCATCACGGTCGATATACTCATATGGCATGACAGACAGAACGCCATTGAGGATCTCTATGTAGAACACGCCCGTTACCTTACCGGTAAGATTAAACTGAACCGCTACCTTCCCCTGCGTTCCAGCTATATCTGCCTTGCTCAGCTTGTTGTAGATTTTTCCGATCAAAAGATCTACGGTCATTGGAATCGCCCCCTGCTCGTATTTGTAATTCTATTATACTTTTTTTTCAGAGAATTGCAAGCATCTTCTTCCATTTTATCCATAGGAATCTAGTTTTTCGTTTCAACTCTTACGGATAAAACTCTGATGGCAATGCGGGCAGGTGATATTTATCTTTCCCCGGCCGCGCGGGACACGCAGGTGCTGCTTACAGTTCGGACATTTGAAATACCGGTGGGTTTTACGATCCTGAAAACGCAAACGTGCATTGCGCAGGCGCGTACCGATCGGCCCCCACCAACGGAGGAAGCGCTGATTTTCCGCATAACGCACCTGAATATTGCGCGAGAACATACGGAAATAGCAAAGCAACAGAAGCGCCAAAACGAAGGCGCTCATCCATCGCCAGCCGGTGATCCACTCAATCACCAGCAGCACCAAACCAATCAGCAGCAGCGCATTATTCAACTGGTCGCTGCCATATCGCCCAGCCATCATGCGGCGCAAAAAATCCATCATTCGGCCTCTTCCTTTCCGGCATATGCAAACATCATTTCCAGCACCTCATCGCGCCCATCCCCCTTTTCCGCAGAAAACGGGATCACCGGCACCTCCTCCGGCAACAGCAGCGTCTGCCGGATCTCGGCCAGATTGCCAGCCAGCTGACTTTTCTTGATCTTATCCAGCTTATTGGCAATCACAACCCATGGTTTTCCAGATGCGCGGAACCAGTCCGCCATCGTCACGTCATCACGCGTGGGCTTGTGGCGGATGTCAACAATCTGCACGCCAAGCGTCAGCAGGTCCATAGCAAAATAGGTCTCCATCAGTGTACCCCAGCGCTGCTGCTCCGCCTTGGACACGCGGGCATAGCCATAGCCGGGCAGGTCAACCAAATATAGCTTCTTATCGATTACAAAATAATTGATGTGAATGGTCTTGCCCGGCTGCGCACTGACGCGTGCGAAATTCTTGCGGTTCAGCAGCTTGTTGATGACCGAGCTTTTACCCACGTTGGACTTACCTGCAAACACGATCTGCGGCAGCGCATCATGCGGAAAATCCGATTCCTTGACCGCCGAGCGCAGAAATTCCGCGTTATGCAGGTTGACCAGGGGTTTTTGTTTTTCCATGCTCATTGCATCACCGCCGTCGTCGTTTCCGTTTTCCGCGCAGCGGAGCCGTTCCCCTGCACCTTACGGCGCTTGCGCGGACGCCGCGTAAAGTCAATCGCGGTTTCCATCACGGTATCCATGTGCGCAGCTGTAACAAACTGCAGTTTTTCGCGCACGATCGGCTCGATATCCTGCAAGTCAGACTTGTTATCCTCCGGGATAACGACTGTTTTGATGCCCGCACGGTACGCCGCCATAGTCTTTTCGCGCAGACCACCGATCGGCAGCACACGTCCGCGCAGCGTCACCTCGCCCGTCATCGCGACATCATGGCGTACAGGCGCTTCCGTCAGCGCGGAAACCAGCGCGGTCGTGATCGTCACACCCGCCGACGGGCCGTCCTTGGGCACAGCTGCCTCCGGGAAATGGATATGCAGGTCGTTATCCTTATAGAACATCGGGTCGATCGACAGCTCACGCGCCATAGAGCGCACAAACGTGACCGCCGCCTTGGCACTCTCCTGCATGACCGTGCCCAGATTGCCGGTCACCTCGATCTTGCCCGTACCGGGCACGACCGCGACTTCAACCTCAAGCATCTCACCGCCCACGCTTGTCCATGCAAGGCCGTTGACGATGCCGACCTCGTCCTTCTTGGAGACGACATCCTCCTTGTATTTCTCAACACCCAGCAGCTCTTCCAGATTCTTTTCCGACACAGTCAGCCGACGGCCGCCATCCGCAATGTGCTTGGCCGCCTTGCGGCAGATCTTAGCCAGCAGCTGCTCCAAACGGCGCACGCCCGCCTCGCGAGTATAGCCCGAGATCACACGACCGAGCATCTTCTCACTCAGTACCAGCTGTCCCTTTTTCAGGCCGTGCTTGTCCATCTGCTTGGGCAGCAGATGGTGCTGCGCAATCTGGCGCTTCTCCTCCTCGGTGTACGAGGAAAGCTCGATGACCTCCATACGGTCGAGCAGCGGACGCGGCACAGTCGACAGATCGTTGGCCGTTGTCAGGAACAGCACGTCAGACAGGTCGAACGGCAATTCGATATAGTGGTCGCGGAACGCGCTGTTCTGCTCGGTGTCCAGCACCTCAAGCATGGCTGCTGCCGGGTCGCCGCGGAAGTCGTTGCCCATTTTGTCGATCTCGTCGAGCAGAATGAGCGGATTGGAAGTACCCGCGCGGCGCAGCGCGTCCATGATACGGCCGGGCATCGCGCCAATGTAGGTCTTGCGATGGCCACGGATATCGGCTTCATCGCGCACACCGCCCAGGCTCATGCGCGCATAGCTGCGCCCCATGGCTTCCGCGACCGACTTTGCAATCGAGGTCTTGCCTACGCCCGGTGGGCCGACAAGGCACAGCACCTGCCCACGCAGTTCAGGCGCAAGCGTTTTGACCGCAAGGAACTCCATGATGCGCTCCTTGACCTTGGTCAGACCGTAATGGTCGCGGTCAAGAATGGCCTGTGCCTCAGCAAGGTCAATCCGTTCTTCACTCTTTTTGTTCCACGGCAGGTCAAGCACCGTATCCAGATAGGTACGCACGACGCCCTGCTCCGCGTTTGATCCGCTCAGCTTGGCAAAGCGGTCAACCTCACGGATCAGCTTGTCCTCACATTCCTGCGGCAGATGCAGATCGAGCACACGCGCGCGATAGCCCTCTGCCTCGGCTGCGACGTCCTGCTCACCCAGTTCGCTCTGAATAACCTTGATCTGCTCACGCAGATAGTATTCACGCTGGTTTTTATCGATCTGGCTTTTCAGCTCGTCCTGAATTTCGTTTTCGATCTTGAGGATCTCGGTCTCCTCGCCCAGCAGACGGATCACCATAGCCAGACGGCGGGTGACATTCAGCTCTTCGAGGATCTCCTGCTTGACTTCGACTTCGACCGGCAGGTTCTGCGCGATATAATCGGCCAGCCAACCCGGATCGCCGCCCTCAGCGACAGTCAGCTCAACGTCTTGCGAAATGCGGCTGGCGTTCTCCGCATATTCGGAAAAGCGCTCCTGTGCAGTGCGCACAAGCGCCTGCGCGCGGCGCTCGGTCACGCCGATGACGTAATCATCCAGCTCCTCGATCTCGGCAAACATGCAGCCGTCGTCCTTTTCCGGCGCACTGAACTGGTGCGCCAGCGCACGGCTGCGGCCTTCCACGAGCACGCGGATGTTATCACCCGGCAGACGCAGGATCTGCCGCACCATACACACCGTACCCATCTGGTACAGATCGCCCGGCGCGGGCATATCGGTTTTCAGCTCACGCTGGGCTGTCAGGAATATCATCTGCCCATTTTTCATCGACGCTTCCAGCGCCCGAATGGACATCATGCGCCCAACATCAAAATGAATAATCATGTGGGGGAACGCGGTCAGACCGCGCAGCGGCAGCACAGGCAGCCGCTTGAACTCTACCCCGTTTGTTGCAATCATAGTTATCTCCTCACACGCGGGAAAAATAGTTAGATAAACTTAGTATAGTATATTTCCTACGGT
>DXDE01000058.1 GCA_019115615.1 Candidatus Agathobaculum merdavium
AGCAAGAAAGACTTCAAACATTGCGCCGAGGATCAAACCGGCAGAGGCAGGACGAAGGCCATAAAATCCATCCTGCACGAGTTTAGAATCACGAAAGCGCGAAAGTGCCTGTGCGACAAGCAGAATAATGATAACCGAAGGCAGAACCAGCGCAAAGGTTGCTGTCAATGCACCCGGTATGCCTGCCGCGCGGAAACCCGCATAGGTGGCAGCATTGACACCCATAGGGCCTGGCGTGGATTCAGAAACCGCGATCATATCCAGCAAGTCACTGGGGGTAAACCATGGGTATTCCAGTGAAATCTGTTTGAGAAAAGGCAGGGTTGCCAAGCCTCCGCCGATGGAGAATAGACCGGTTTTGAAGAATTCCCAGAAAAGCTGTAAAAAAATCATGTGTGCCGCCTCCTGATCAGTCCAATCAGGATGCCGACGCCGCCGGCAATGACAACCATGACAACGGGCGACACGCCAAAGAAAGCAACCGATAAAAATGTTATAAGCAGAATCAACGCAGTAGGCAAATCGATTACGCTTATTTTAGACATTTTCCAAACAGATTGCAGAACAAGGGCGCATACTGCAATGCGAACGCCGGAAAAGGCGTTTTTTACAATAGCCATGTGTGCAAATTTCTGAATAAACGCTGCGATCGCGATGATAATGACCAAAGAAGGAAAAACCATACCGGCGGTAGCGCAGACCGCGCCTGCGATACCGCGTTGCTTGTATCCGACGAAGGTAGCGGTATTGACTGCTATAATCCCCGGTGTGCATTGGCCAATAGCATAGTAATCCATCAATTCCTGCTCAGTAGCCCATCCATGCTTTTCTACCACCTCGCGCTGAAGCAACGGAAGCATGGCGTATCCGCCGCCAAAGGTGCATACACCAATGCGCGCAAAGGTGAGAAATAAATCTAAAAGTGGGTTCAACGGTCCACTGTCCTTTCTGTACGGAGTTGCGGCTACAATGGATGTAATTTATTTGGTTGGGACGATTTCAAGCCAGTATCCATCGGGATCGGCAATGAAATAGATGCCCATGGACGGATTTTCAAAGCAAATGCAATCCATTTCCTGATGCAGACGGTGCGCAGCTTCATAGTCATCTACACGGAAAGCAAGGTGGAATTCGTTATCCCCGAGATTATACGGACGATCCCAGTCACGCAGCCAGGTCAGTTCGAGAAGATGGGCGGATGAACCGTCCCCCAGATAAACGATAATGAAACTGCCGTCCGGGGCATTGATGCGCCGGGTCTCCTTCAGTCCAAGTGCTTTCTGATAAAATGTGAGGGACTTGTCCAAGTCGCGTACATTGAAATTGTTATGTGCAAAAGTAAACTGCATGATGAGAAGAACCTCCTTTTTATAGTGCAATTAACTCTACCACGTTTTTCAGAAAAACACAATCATCCATTTTGGATTTTTCCATGAACATAATTGGAATATGCGCGGTGGTTTGCTTCAAATAAGGCAAAAGCAGCAAAATACATTGCAACAGTGTGCAAAATGTGGTATCATAACTGATAAGTATGGGGGTTGCTGGCTTTGTGCGCAACACTCATAATCCATAGTAAGGGAAGTCATATCTATGAGTGAGAACCAGAAGCAAACGATTTTCTCCGGTGTGCAGCCCTCCGGTAAATTGACGCTGGGCAATTACCTCGGCGCAATTCGGAATTTCCCGCTGCTGCAGGAGGATTATAACTGCATTTATTGTGTGGTTGATATGCATGCCATTACTGTGCGGCAGGATCCGGCCGCTTTGCGTCGTGCGACGCTGGAGGTGTTGGCGCAGTATATTGCCTGCGGACTTGACCCGGAAAAGAGTATCCTGTTTATCCAGAGCCACGTGCCTGCGCATGCGGAGCTGGCTTGGGTGCTCAACTGCTTTACCATGTTCGGTGAGGCTTCGCGTATGACGCAGTTCAAGGATAAGTCGGCAAAGCACTCAGATAATATCAATGTCGGCCTGTTCACCTATCCTGTGTTGATGGCGGCGGATATTCTGCTGTACCAGACAAATATTGTTCCGGTTGGCGTTGACCAGAGCCAGCATATTGAAATTTGCCGCGATATCGCAAACCGCTTTAACGGTGTGTTCCCGGGTACTTTTACGATCCCGGAGGGCCGCTATCCGAAGGCGGGGGAAGGCGCGAAAATTATGAGCCTGTCCGATCCGGAAAAGAAGATGAGTAAGTCGGACGAAAATCCGAATGGCTACATCCTTCTGATGGATAAGCCGGAGGATATCATGCGCAAATTCAAGCGCGCGATTACGGATTCGGATTCCCGCATTGTTATGGATCCGGTCGGCAAGCCCGGCGTATCCAATCTGATTCAGATTTATTCGGTTGCAACCGGTAAGTCGATTGCTGAAGTAGAAGCTGAATTTGCCGGCAAGGGATATGGTGAGTTCAAGCCTGCGGTCGGCGAAGCCGTGGTTGAGCTGCTTCGTCCGATCCGTGAAAAGACAGAGGATCTCCTGCGCAATAAGGATTATCTTGAGCAGGTATATTCGGAAGGCGCGCAAAAGGCAGCTTATCTGGCGCGCAAGACGCTTGATAAGGTCTATCGGAAGATTGGGTTTGTCAAGCGTTGAAACGTGGTTTGAGAGGAATGAACGATGTCTGAATACATTGTGATAGGTGTGATCGTGGCGGCGTTTGCCGTTGCGGGCGTTCTGTCATATTTCTTTACACCGCCGGTTAAGCTTTTTGCGTATAAGGTCGGCGCAATCGATATACCGAAAGACAATCGCCGTATGCATAAGGAGCCTATCCCTCGGTTGGGGGGACTGGCTATTTTTGGCGGCTTTCTGTGCTCAATCCTGATTTTTGGTGAGCTTGATCAGACCATGCTATGCGTGCTGCTGGGTGCAACAATGATTGTGGCACTAGGTATTTTTGATGACGTGCTTGCCTTGGGCGCCAAGCTTAAATTTGTTGTGCAAATTGTAGCGGCGGCGATTCCGGTCTGTGTAGGCGGACTGCAGATCCAGTTGTTTACCAGCCTTAATCCATTTTCCGATGCACCGTATTTCCACTTGGGTATTTTTGCAATTCCGGTAACGATTATCTGGATTGTCGGTATTACCAACGCCGTTAACCTGATCGACGGCTTGGATGGTCTGGCGGTCGGCGTGTCCTCCATTGCGGCAATCACTATGCTGGCAGTTGCGTTGCTGACCGGCAATATGACCATCGCTGTCACGATGGCGGCGCTTGCCGGTGCCTGCATCGGCTTTATGCCGTATAACCTGAATCCAGCCAAGATTTTTATGGGCGATACCGGTTCGACTTTTTTGGGATATATTCTGGCGACCGTGTCGATCATGGGCCTGTTTAAGTTTTACGCAGTTATTTCGTTTGCGGTACCGTTTTTGATCCTTGGCCTGCCGATTTTTGATACGGCAAATGCGATCATCCGTCGCGTGGCGGAGGGACGAAGCCCAATGAGCCCGGACCGTGGCCATGTGCATCATAAGCTGATCGACATGGGCTTTAATCAGAAGCAAGCGGTCGCGATCCTGTATGCCATCAGTGCCACACTCGGCCTTACTGCGGTTGTGCTGACTTCGTCGGGTGAGGTTAAAGCGATTATTCTGCTGCTTGCGGTGCTTGCAGCGATACTTGTAGGCGCTTGCATTATTTATGGGGCGGAACACTGGGGCAAGCATGAGCCGCCGGAGGGTGAGCAGTTACCGCCGCACGATGAATTGGATGATCCGCCGGAGGCTGAACAGGAGGAAAAGAATGATGGACAAGATTAAAGTAATGACTGTGTTCGGCACCCGTCCGGAGGCAATCAAGATGGCGCCGCTGGTCCGTGCGCTTGAACAGAATGAGAATACAGAGTCGATTGTTTGTGTAACCGCGCAGCATCGCGAAATGCTGGATCAGGTGCTGGAAATTTTCGATATTAAACCGGACTATGACCTAAACATTATGCAGCCGCGGCAGACACTTTCCACGATCACGGAAAAAAGCCTGCACGGTCTGGATGAGGTGCTTGATCAGGCTAAGCCTGACATTGTGCTGGTGCATGGCGACACGTCCACGACCTTTGCTGGCGCGCTCGCGGCGTTTTATCACAAGATCCCGGTCGGTCATGTGGAGGCAGGTCTGCGCACCTATGACAAGTATTCTCCGTTCCCAGAGGAGATGAACCGCAAACTGACCGGACAGATCGCTTCTTTGCACTTTGCGCCGACACCGCGCAACCGCGACAATCTTGCGCGTGAGGGCATCACGGATGGGGTCAGTGTTGTGGGCAACACGGTTGTTGATGCAATCCACATCACGGTTAAGCCGG
>DXDE01000059.1 GCA_019115615.1 Candidatus Agathobaculum merdavium
CGTTTTTATTCATTTCTCGTTATCGGATAACGATACCATTTTCATCTGCGGCCTGCCGCAAATGAAATTTTAGCATACGCCCTGTGCGAGCATTGCGTCAGCGATCTTCTCGAAGCCGCCGATGTTCGCGCCCATAACCAGGTTGTCCTTGTGGCCATACTTCTCAGCCGCAGTGATGCAGGTCTTGAAGATATTGACCATGATGTCGTGCAGACGCTGGTCAACTTCCTCGAATGTCCAGGACAGACGCAGCGAGTTCTGGCTCATCTCGAGGCCGGAGGTTGCAACGCCGCCTGCGTTGGCAGCCTTGGCCGGGCCGAAGAATACGCCGTTTGCCTGGAACGCAGCAACTGCCTCCGGGGTAGACGGCATGTTTGCACCCTCGGCGACGAACTTGCAGCCGTTTGCGATCAGTGCCTTTGCGTCGTCCTCGTTCAGCTCGTTCTGGGTAGCGCAGGGCAGTGCGATGTCACACTTGACGCCCCACGGACGCTGACCCTCGGTGTAGGTGCTGCCTACAACGCGCTCTGCATACTCCTTGATGCGGCCGCGCTTGACTTCCTTAATGTCCTTGACAACATCGAGGTTGATGCCGTTGGGATCGTAGATGAAGCCGTTGGAGTCGGACATGGTGACAACCTTGGCGCCCAGCTCGGTCGCCTTCTGGCAAGCGTAGATAGCAACGTTGCCGGAGCCGGAGATCGCAACCGTCTTGCCCTCGAACGAGGTGCCCTTATAAGCGAGCATTTCCTTCACATAATAGCACAGGCCGTAACCGGTCGCCTCGGTACGAGCCAGCGAGCCGCCGTAGGACAGGCCCTTGCCGGTCAGAACGCCGGTGAACTCATTGCGCAGGCGCTTGTACTGGCCGTACATGAAGCCGATCTCACGGCCGCCAACGCCGATATCGCCCGCCGGTACGTCGGTGAACTGGCCGATGTGCTTGGAAAGCTCAGTGATGAAAGACTGGCAGAAACGCATAACCTCTGCGTCCGACTTGCCCTTCGGGTCAAAGTCCGAACCGCCCTTGCCGCCGCCCATGGGCAGGCTGGTCAGGCTGTTCTTGAAGCACTGCTCAAAGCCGAGGAACTTGATAACCGAAGCGTTAACGGACGGATGGAAACGCAGGCCGCCCTTGTAGGGGCCGATCGCGGAGTTGAACTGCACACGGAAACCACGGTTGACCTGAACCTTGCCCTCATCGTCCACCCACGGAACGCGGAACATAATCATGCGCTCCGGCTCAACGATGCGGTCGATGATACCGTTCTTCTCCAGCTCGGGACGAGCCTCGACAACCGGCTCAAAGCTCTCGAGGACTTCGAGAACCGCCTGCTGAAACTCCGGCTCGTTCGGGTTGCGCTTTTGTACGGTTTCATACACACGCTTGAGGTAAGAGTTGGTAAGTGCCATAATGTTTGTCCTCCTTACATTTCTGCCGCAGTCGATTTCCATATTTCAGGGAAAAGTGCGGAATAACTCACATACTTGCGGTAGTGCAATCCCTATTATATAGTATTTTGCCGTAGAGCGCAATACTTTAGCGTGTTAAAAATATACATTTTTTTCTTTTCCAAAGGGGATAGAAATTGTGACATTTCGCTGATATAATGAAATAGCAAAAGGAGAAGCTTGCAAAATGAACACTTTTGAAAAAATTTATTCCGTTGTCCGGCGCATCCCGCGCGGCACGGTTGCGACGTACGGACAGGTCGCCATGCTGGCCGGAAACCCGCGCTGGGCACGTGTGGTTGGCTATGCGCTGCATGTAAACCCCGACCCGGAGGGTATCCCCTGCTATCGCGTGGTCACCAAGGACGGCCGCACCTCACCCGCGTTCGCCTTCGGTGGTGCGGATGTGCAGCGCGCCATGCTGGAGGCAGACGGCATCGAATTCACCGCGGACGGCCGTGTGGACATGGCCAAATATCAATGGGAGGGGCTATAATACTATGGTAGACATCGCCAAACTGACCGCCCTTGCCATCGCCTATGATGCAGGCGATGCGCGCCGCGTGCAGCATTTTTTGAAGGTATACGCATTCTGCCGTGTGATCGGCCAGCGCGAAGGGCTGGACGCAGACACGCAGAACACACTCGAGGCCGCAGCTGTGCTGCACGACATCGGCATCCACGAAGCCGAACGCAAGCACGGCAGCTGCGCTGGAAAATATCAGGAGATGGAAGGCCCGGCTGTCGCCGCACCGCTGCTCGCGGAGGCGGGCGCAGACGAAGCGGAAATTGCGCGCGTGCTGTGGCTGATCGCACACCACCATACCTACAACGCAAGCGAAGACACGGACTTCCGCATCCTGCTCGAGGCGGATTTTCTGGTCAACGCTTACGAGGATGCCCTGCCGCACGACGCCTGTGAACAAGCCTGCAGCCGTATATTCCGAACCCAAGCCGGCCGTTCATTCTTATCGGATTTGTACTTGCAAAAGCCCTATTCCGCCGGATAATCCTGTAAAACCATATCCGTCCCGCGCAGCGCCTTCGCACGGCTGCGCGGGCATTTCTGCTTTTTTATGAAGTTTCCGTGAACATCATTGACAGTCACGACAAAGCGAGTATACTATGTTAGTACGCTAATAGTAAGGAGGCTAACAAAGTGTGTGACAAGCGAATCGGCACGGAGCTTGGCATGCTCAACAACCTGATCAAACGGCAAATGGTCTGTATCGCCGACAAGGATGAACTGGAAAATATCACAGGAATGCAGTCAATGATCCTGTGCTTCCTGATGCAGTCAAAAGAGGATCGTTTCCAGCGGGATGTCGAAACCTTTTTCCGCATCCGGCGTTCCACTGCAACCGGTATCCTGAACCTGATGGAGAGCCACGGCTTGCTGCGGCGCGAACCGGTAGAGCGGGACCGGCGGCTCAAACGCCTGGTGCTGACCGATCGGGCCAAGTCGCTGTACGAACACATCCAGCAGGCAATGGAACAGACCGAGGCTCTCATGGAAGAGGGCATTGATCCAAACGATCTTGCCGTCTGGTTTCGTGTCTGTGAAAAAATCCGTGCTAATTTAGAAAACCATCAACGCAAAGCTTCGGAGGGACAGGCATGATCAAAAAGCTGCTTAAAAGCGTGCGCGAATTTAAAAAAGACGCGCTGCTCACGCCATTTTTTGTCGTGCTCGAGGTCGTCATGGAGGTTGTCATCCCGGCAGTGATGGCGCTCCTGATCGACAAGGGCATCGACGCGCAGAATATGGGCGAGATTTGGAAATATGGCATCATCCTTATCGTCTGCGCCATGCTCGCGCTCATTTTCGGTGCGGCGGCAGGTACTTACGCCGCGCGCGCATCGACGGGCTTCGCCCGCAACCTGCGCCACGATATGTATTACGCTGTGCAGGATTTTTCCTTTTCCAACATTGATAAGTTCTCCACCGGCTCGATCGTCACCCGCTTGACGACCGATGTCACCAACGTGCAGAACTCGTTCCAGATGTGCACACGTATCGCCGTGCGCTGCCCGGTCATGCTGGTGTTCGCGTTGGTGATGGCCTTCCAGATCAACAGCCAGCTCGCGCTCATCTTCCTGTGCGTGCTGCCGGTGCTGGCAATCGGCCTAGGACTGCTGATGAAGCGCGTCGCGCCGGTATTTGAGCGCGTGTTCAAAACCTACGACCGCATGAACACGGTCGTGCAGGAAAACGTGCGCGGCATCCGCGTGGTCAAGGCCTATGTGCGTGAGGACTACGAAACCGAAAAGTTCAAGGGCGTATCCGGCCTGCTGTACCGCCAGTTCTCCAAGGCGCAGAAAACCATGGCAGGCGTTATGCCGCTGATGCAGTTCTGCATGTACACCTGCATGCTGCTGATCTCGTGGTTCGGCGCGCGTCTGATCGTGGGCGGCAGCATGACAACCGGCGAGCTGACCAGCCTGTTCTCCTACGCCATGCAGATTCTGATGAGCCTGATGATGGTGGCCATGGTGTTTGTTATGATTACCATGTCCAAAGCCAGCGCAGAGCGTATTGTCGAGCTGCTGGATGAAAAATCCGACCTGCATAATCCGGAAAACCCGGTTATGGAAGTCAAGAACGGCGACATCGGCTTTGAAAACGTCAATTTCAGCTACAAGGGCGATGCCAAAAAGCTCGCACTCCGGGATGTCAACCTGCACATCAAGGCCGGCCAGACGATCGGCATCCTCGGCGGCACAGGCGCTGCAAAGTCCACGCTTGTGCAGCTGATCCCACGCCTGTATGATGTGACCACTGGTTCGGTCAAGGTCGGCGGCGTGGATGTGCGCGACTATGATATCGAATCCCTGCGCGAACAGGTTGCCATGGTACTGCAGAAGAACGTGCTGTTCTCGGGCACGATCAAGGAAAACCTGCGCTGGGGCGACGAGCACGCCAGCGACGAGGAACTCAAGCGCGTCTGCCGTCTGGCGCAGGCCGACGAGTTCATCGAGCAGATGCCGGACAAATATGATACCTATATCGAACAGGGCGGCACGAACGTGTCGGGCGGCCAGAAACAGCGTCTGTGTATTGCCCGCGCGCTGCTGAAAAAGCCCAAGGTGCTGATTCTGGACGACTCGACCAGTGCGGTCGATACCAAGACCGACGCGCTCATCCGAAAGGCGTTTGCGGAAGAGATCCCGAATACGACCAAGCTGATTATTGCGCAGCGTATTTCCTCCGTGCAGGA
This sequence comes from Candidatus Agathobaculum merdavium, assembly GCA_019115615.1. Classification (GTDB taxonomy): domain Bacteria; phylum Bacillota; class Clostridia; order Oscillospirales; family Butyricicoccaceae; genus Agathobaculum; species Agathobaculum merdavium. The sequence goes on from DXDE01000059.1 coordinate 4,671, forward strand.
CGCCGACCAGATCATCATTCTGGACGGCGGCGCGATTCAGGCGGTCGGCACGCATGACGAGCTGCTGGCCACCAACACCATCTATCAGGAAATCTACAACCAGCAGATGAAGAAAGGAGGCGAGGAATAATGGCAGGACCCGGCATGAGAGGGCCGATGGGCGGCCCCGGCGGCCCTGGCCGTCACGGTCAGATGGGCGGCGGCAAGCGCAGTAAAAACCCAAGGAAAACCCTCGCACGGCTGCTCCGTTACTTCAAGGGCGGCTACGCCGTACAGTTTACCGTCGTTTTGGTCTGCATCCTGTTCTCCGCGATAGCCAACGTCGCAGGCTCTATGTTCCTGCGCGTACTGATCGACGATTATATCGCGCCGCTGCTTTTGCAGGCCTCGCCGGTGTTTACCGGTCTGATCCACGCGATCTCTTTGATGGCGCTGGTATATCTGGTGGGTATCATTTCCACCTTCCTGTATAACCGCATCATGGTTTCGATCTCGCAGGGCATCCTCAAGCAGGTGCGCGACGAAATGTTTGAGCGCATGCAGAAGCTGCCCATCCGCTATTTCGATACGCACACTCACGGCGACCTGATGAGCCACTTCACCAACGATACCGACACGCTGCAGCAGATGCTCAGCCAGTCTGTGCCGCAGATGTTCTCCTCGTTGATGACCATTATTGCTGTGTTCATCGCCATGCTGGTGACCAACGTCTGGCTGACGCTGTTTGTATTGCTCGGCATCCTTGTGATGCTGGTGGTCGTCAAGCGCATCGGCGGCCAGTCCGCCCGCTTCTTCCTCGAGCAGCAGACCGCGCTGGGCAAGGTCAACGGCTACATCGAGGAAATGATCGGCGGCCAGAAGGTTGTCAAGGTGTTCTGCCACGAAGATAAGTGTAAAGAACAGTTTGATGTGCTCAACGACGCGCTGCGCGAAAGCGCCAAGAACGCCAACACCTTTGCCAACATCCTCATGCCCATCATGGCCAACATCGGCAACCTGCTGTATGTGCTGGTGGCAGTCGTGGGCGGTGCGCTGGCACTGTCCGGTGCAGTCGGCAGCAGCATCACCATCGGCGTTATCGCCTCTTTCCTGCAGCTGACCAAGTCGTTTACCATGCCGGTGACCCAGATTTCGCAGCAGTTCAACTCGATCATCATGGCGCTTGCCGGTGCGGAACGCATCTTCGAGCTGATGGACGAAGAACCCGAGCAGGACAACGGCTATGTCACGCTGGTCAACGCGAAGTACGACAAGCAGGGCAACCTAACCGAGACCCCGGAAAAGACCAACATCTGGGCATGGAAGCACCCGCACGAGGACGGTACGATCACCTACGAGCAGGTCCGCGGCGACGTCCGGTTCTATGACGTCGACTTTGGCTACAACCCGGATAAAATCGTGTTGCATAACATCACGCTGTACGCCGAACCCGGCCAGAAGGTTGCTTTCGTCGGCGCGACCGGCGCGGGCAAGACCACGATCACCAACCTCATCAACCGCTTTTACGACATTGCGGACGGCAAGATCCGCTACGACGGCATCAACATCAACAAGATCAAGAAATCCGATCTGCGCCGCTCGCTCGGCATCGTATTGCAGGACACCAACCTGTTCACCGGCACGATCCGCGAAAACATCCGCTACGGCAACCTTGACGCGACCGATCAGGAGGTCGAGGCGGCCGCGCAGCTCGCCAATGCCGATGACTTCATCCGCCGCCTGCCGGACGGCTACGACACGGTCATTGATGGCGAAGGCGGCAGCCTGTCGCAGGGCCAGCGCCAGCTGATCTCGATCGCCCGTGCGGCCGTTGCCGACCCGCCGGTTATGATCCTCGACGAGGCGACCAGCTCGATCGATACGCGCACGGAATCCATTGTACAGGCCGGCATGGACAGCCTGATGTATGGACGCACGGTCTTCGTCATCGCGCACCGTCTGTCGACCGTACAGAACGCGGACGTCATTATGGTGCTCGAGCTTGGTCATATCATCGAGCGCGGCAACCACGAGCAGCTGATTGCCGAGCACGGCAAATATTATCAGCTGTATACCGGCGCATTCGAACTTGAATAATCTCGTCCAAACCTAAAAAAGAACCGCCAACGGCGGTTCTTTTTTTGCTTGTCTTACGGCGTAGCTTTTTCCTTTTCCTGCGATACGCTGCGCAGGATCTGCCGGAAGCGGATCAGGAACAGCGTGGTGGTCGTCGCGGCAGCGAGCAGGTCTGCCACCGGCTCGGCAAAGAACACCGCGAACAGCTGGTCTTCAAAAAAGTGCGGCAGGATCAGGATGAGCGGGATCAGCAATATGATCTTGCGCTCGATGGCAAGGAACAGCGAGATCTTCGCCTCTCCCAGCGCAACAAAGCATTGCTGGAATGTATTCTGGAACGCCGCCACGAAGCCCACAGCAAAATAAATGCGCAGTGCCCACGCGGTCTCTTCGATCAGCGCACTGTCCTGCGCGAACAGGCGCGCGATCATATGCGGCGCAAGCATGGACACCGCCCAAACGCCGAACGCAAAAATGCACGCGCCCAGCAGATTATACTGCACGACCTTTTTCATGCGGTCGGGCCGCTTTGCGCCATAGTTGAAGCTCAGGATGGGCTGCGCGCCCTGCGTCAGTCCCATCAGCGGCATCTGCACCATCTGCGCGACCGAGGTCAAAATCGTCATTGCGCCGACCGCGAGATCGCCGCCATATTTCTGCAGGGATACGTTAAACGTCACAGACAGCAGGCTTTCGGTCGACTGCATGACGAACGGCGCCGCACCCAGCGCAATCGCGGGCAGCAGCAGCCTGCGGTCGAGCCGGAAAAACGTCTTTTTCAGCCGCAGTGTGCTGGTTTTGCCGGTCAGGAACCGCACAACCCACAGCGCCGACACCGCCTGCGAAATCACGGTGGCGATCGCCGCGCCGCGCACGCCCAAGTCGAACACAAAAATGAACACCGGATCGAGCACGACATTGAGCACCGCGCCGATCAACACGGTTTTCATCGCGATATCCGACTTGCCCTGCGCGGTGATAAAGCCGTTAAGCCCCAGCGCGGTCATCACAAAGATCGTACCCAGCACATAGATGTTCAAATACTGCATGGCATAGGGCAGCGTGTCCTCCGACGCGCCGAACAACACGAGCAGCGGCTCCTGAAACAGCAGGAACAGCACTGTCAGCGCGATAGCCAGCCCCCACAAAGCGGCCGTACAGGTGCCGAGTGTACGCTCGGCCTTTTCGTGTTCGCCCGCGCCCATCGCGATCGAAGCGCGCGGCGAACCGCCCATGCCAATCAGCGCCGAAAACGCTGAGATCAGCGTAATAACCGGAAAGGTTACGCCCATGCCGGTCAGCGCGAGCTTGCCCTCGACCGGAATTTGGCCGATGTAGATGCGGTCGACGATGTTATACAGCAGGTTTACCACCTGCGCGCAAATGGTCGGCAGCGCAAGCCGCAGCAGCAGCGGGCCGACCGGGTCGTTTCCCAGATCGGCAATCTTTTTTTGTTTGGTTTTCTCTGTCATGTCAGTGTTCCTTGTCCTCCCGGATCAAAATCCGCAGCGCTTCGACTGCTGTACGCACGCCGCGCTCTGCCGCATCCGGCGGGATATTCGGCGCCTCGTCGTTGTCCGCATTCCACAGAACGTTGAGCACCGCGCCGCAGCGCACATGCAGCACCTGCGAAACGATGAAAAGCGCCGCCGTTTCCATTTCGCTCGTCAGCGCGCCCGCCGCCTTCCATGCCTTCCACTTGGCGAGCAGTTCATCCGCAACCGGCTGCTGCGCCGGACGGATTTCGCCGTAAAAGCTGTCCTTGGACTGGATGACGCCGATGTGATGGGTCAGCCCCAGCTGCTTGGCTGCGTCGCGCAGCGCACTGACCACCTCAAAGTTTGCTGCCGCCGGGAACTCAACCGGCAGATATTCGCGGCTTGTGCCCTCCTGCCGGATGGCCGAAGTCGCGATAACGATATCGCCGCCGCAGACCTCGTCCACAATGCCGCCCGAAGTGCCCACGCGGATAAAGGTGTCCGCGCCGCACTCGACCAGCTCCTCGAGCGCAATCGCAGCCGACGGGCCGCCGATACCGGTCGAGCACACCGCGACCGGCTCGCCGTCCAGCGTGCCCGTCCAGATCGTGTATTCGCGGTTTTGCGCGATCTGCTTAGGGTCGTCAAAATAACGCGCGATCTTCCCGCAGCGGCCCGGGTCGCCCGGCAAAATGACATACCGTCCCACGTCGCCTTTCTGAATCTGCAAGTGCATCTGTTTTCCGTCGATTAACATACCGGTTTTCCCTCCCGTTCGATCAGTTTGATGTTTTTTTCTGCCTTGCTGCGCGGCAGCATCACTTCATGCCCGCAGCCCGCGCATTTGAGCTTGAAATCCATGCCCGTGCGCAGCACCTTCCACTGCTTGGAGCCGCAGGGATGCGGCTTTTTCATCGTCAGGATATCCCCGACCTGTACGTCCATACCCATTCCTCTTTCCTTACCATTATCTTATTCTATTTATCATACCACAAAAGACGGCAAATGCCCAGCCGTCCCGCACACAGACATAATCCCGCCCGCGCGCCCATATAGTAAGGCAGACCCCAAAGGAGGCTCTGCTATTTATGAAAACAAGTGAATGCTATCTGCCCGAGGGCAGTTACACCGCGCTGCCCGAGGTGCGGCAGGCGCTCTCCTCGCTCGACGGCCTGCGGCGCGCGCAGGACGAGGGCATGATCCTCGAAGCGGTCGCACAGCGCTGCACCGCCGCGCACGACCTGCTGTTTGACTTCGGCTTTGCCGAGGGCATCATGCCGCGCTCGTGCGGCGCGCTCGGCGTAGCCGAGGGCGACACGCGCGAAATCGCCATCCTGTCCCGCGTGGGCAAGCCCACCTGCTTTGTCGTCACCGAGATCGACGAAAGCGCGGATGTGCCGGTGGTCTGGCTATCGCGCACGATTGCGCAGCAGCGCGCGCAGGACTATTTCCTTGATACCCTGCATCCGGGCGACGTCATCCCGGCAACTGTTACCCATCTCGAGAACTTCGGCGCGTTCGTCGACATCGGCTGCGGCGTGGCCTCGCTGATCGGCATTGAAAACCTGTCGGTCTCGCGCATCTTCCACCCGTCCGACCGGCTGCGCGTCGGCCAGCGCATCTGCGCGGCAGTACGCACAGTCGAGCCAGCGGCGCGGCGCGTTTCCCTCACCCACCGTGAGCTGCTTGGCACATGGGAGCAGAACGCCGCCCTGTTTTCGCCGGGCGAGACCGTGCGCGGTGTGGTGCGCTCGGTCGAGCCGTACGGCGTGTTCATCGAGCTTGCGCCCAACCTGTCCGGCCTTGCCGAACCGCGCGGCGACCTCGCGCCCGGCACGATCGTATCGGTTTACATCAAGTCCATCCTGCCGCAGCGCATGAAAATCAAGCTGACCGTGATCGACGTACTCGCACCGTCAGCCGAGCCAGACCCGCCGCCGTACTTCATCACGGACGACCATATTGACGAGTGGATTTACACCCCGCCCTGCTGCGACCGGAAATACATCGCAACCGTGTTCCAATAGGCTTATTCCTCACCCTTGACACGCGCCCAATAAGCGCGTGCGGCCTGCTCGGTCTTATTCGGTCCGTAGTCATAATAGTGCGTGTTTTTGATCTCGTCCGGCAGGTACTGTTGCCGCACCCAATGGTTCGGGAACGCGTGTGGATATTGGTAGGTCAGCCCGCGGCCGAGCTTGGACGCACCGCCGTAGTGCGCGTCCTTGATGTGCGCCGGGATATCGCCTGTGCGTCCGGCGCGCACATCGGCCATCGCCGCATCGATCGCGGCCGCGGCGCTGTTGGACTTGGGGGCGGTCGCCATCAGGATAACCGCCTCGGCCAGCGGAATACGCGCCTCAGGCAAGCCAAGCTGGAACGCGCTGTCCACCAGCGCCTTGACGATCGCCGCGCACTGCGGGTACGCAAGGCCAATGTCCTCACTCGCAATGACCAGCATGCGCCGCGCTGCCGAGATCATATCGCCCGCCTCCAAAAGACGCGCCAGATAGTGCAGCGCAGCGTCCGGGTCGGAGCCGCGGATGGACTTTTGCAGCGCGGACAGGATGTCATAATGGCTGTCGCCGTCGCGGTCGTAACGCATATTGGAGCGCTGCGCCGCCTGTTCGGCGTCCGCGAGCGTTACGCCATCCGCCCCCGCACCCAGCACGAGCAGCTCGACCGCGCCGAGTGCCTTGCGCACGTCGCCGCCGACTGCCTGCGCAATGTAGGCCGCGACGCCATCCTCGACGGACATACCCTTATCCCCAATGGCAAGCGAAAACGCCCGCTCGACCGCGCGCTGCATGTCGGCGGCCTCGATGGGCTTAAACTCAAAGACCGTGCTGCGGCTGAGGATCGCGTTATAGACATAAAAATACGGGTTTTCGGTCGTGGACGCGATCAGCGTCATCTTACCCGTCTCGATGAACTCTAACAGGCTCTGCTGCTGCTTTTTGTTGAAATATTGGATCTCGTCCAGATAGACCAGCGCACCGTTGGGCGCGAGGAAGGTGTCCAGCTCATCGATGATCGCCTTGATATCCGCGATGCCCGCGGTCGTGGCGTTGAGGTGATATAGCTTACGCTCGGTCTGTTTTGCAATGATGGACGCGACGGTCGTCTTGCCCACGCCGGACGGGCCGTAAAAAATCATATTCGGGATCGTACCCGACTCGATCACGCGGCGCAGCAGGCCGGTTTTGCCGAGCAGGTGCCGCTGGCCGACCACGTCGTCCAGTGTTTTCGGGCGGATCTTATCCGCTAAAGGTTGATACATAGGGTTTTCTCTCCAAACTCACAAAAGAACAAAGTGCAGCACGGTCAGGAACGCCCAGCCGACGGCGCAGACCAATCCGAGCACGGTCAGCGCCAGCGCGGCGTACCGCTCACCGTCGCGGCAATGCCCACCGAACAGCTGCAAAAGCGGCGCGCCCGCCAGTCCCAGCGACAGGACAAGCCAGAGGATCGGCTTGTCGTACATCGTTTCGCACGCCTCGTAGTATGGCCGTATCGCCGGGCCAATGTCCCCGATCGTCAGCACACGCACACCAAGCGCGAACAGCAGCATGCACGCCGCCAGCAGGCCGAGGCCGTACCCCACCTTTCTCATACCGATCCCTCCATCGCTTTGATGATCCTATTATAGCACCCGACTGCACCAAACACAAACAGGGCTTGACTTTCTCGCTTTACTATGATAAACTATCCGCAGTTAGAAAATGATAAAGGAGAGTTTTCCCGATGGACAAGCCCTTTCTCGCAAAGCTCCGCCGCATCGACCCCTATGTGCCGGGCGAGCAGCCGCAGAGCGCCGATATCATCAAATTAAACGCCAACGAAAACCCGTATCCGCCCGCGCCGGGCGTGCAGCAGGCGCTGCGCTCGTTTGATGCGTCCCGCCTTGCGCTCTATCCGGATGCCAACGGCAAGGCGCTCAAAACCGCGCTGGCGAACCGCTTCGGCCTGAAATCCTCACAGGTGTTCCTCGGCAACGGCTCGGACGATGTGCTGGCTCTTGCATTCCAGTCATTCTTCTGCTCGGATCAGCCGATTCTCTATCCAGACATCACCTACTCGTTCTATCCGGTCTGGTGCGACCTGTTCCGCATCCCGTATGAGACCGTGCCGCTGGACGAAAACTTCTGTGTGCGCGTCCGCGACTACGACCGCCCGAACGGCGGCGTCGTCCTGCCCAACCCGAACGCGCCGACCGGACGCGGCGTGTCGCTCGACTTCCTCGAAGACCTTCTCCAGCACAACGCGGATTGCGTGGTCATTATCGACGAGGCCTATGTCGACTTCGGCGCACAGAGCGCCGTGCCGCTCATCGAAAAGTACGAGAACCTGCTCGTCGTGCAGACGATGAGCAAGTCGCGTTCGCTGGCCGGCCTGCGCATCGGCTATGCGCTCGGCTCGGAGACGCTGATTACGACGCTTGAGGCAGTCAAGAACTCGTATAACTCCTATACGATGGACGCGGTCGCGCTCGCGGCGGGCGAAGCCGCGGTCAAGGACGAAGCCTATTTTCAGGAGACCTGCCGCAAGGTGATTGCGACGCGCGAGCGCACAGCCGAAGCGCTGCGCGGGCTGGGCTTTACCGTCTCGCCCTCGCTGACGAACTTCCTGTTTGTCACGCACTCCAAAAAGGAAGCTCCGGTCATTTTTGAGCATTTGCGGCAGAAAAACATCTTTATCCGGTATTTTAAGCTGCCGCGCATTGATAATTATTTGCGCATCACCGTCGGCACGGATGCACAGATGGATCGCATGATCGAAGAACTGCGCGCCTTTTTGTAATTGTAACGGCAACAAGAAAAAGAGCGGAAGCCACGCTTCCGCTCTTTTGTTATGCCTTGATCACGACACCCAGCCGCTTTGCCAGCATGGCCGCCTGCTCCATGGTCACGACTGCGCCACGCAGCTCGACATTGGTGTCCGACACCGCGATGCCGTCTATCTCGCAGCCGGTCAGGTCAAGCCCCGTGAGCGGCGTATGCAGCAAGCGCGCCGCGCGCAGGCTGGTGCGCGCCAGCGTCCAGCCCTTCCACTGGCAGTCACAGAACGACGCGCCTGTCAGGTCGCAGCCCGTAACCGCCACCTGACGCAGCCGCGCCCGGTCGAACACCGCGTCGGACAGGCGGCAGTCCCGCAAGTCCGCGTCGCGCCAGCCGGTTTCGGCAAAATCTGCGCCGACGGCCTTGCAGCCAACCAGTTCGACCCGCTCAAAAAACGCATCCCGCCAGCCGCTGCCGGAAAGCTCGCAGCCGTCCAGCACCACGTCCGCGAAGTCCGCACGCTCCCAGCGGCAGCCGGTCAGGCGGCAGCTTTCCAGACGAACGCCGCGCAGCCGCAGCCCATCGTACCGCGTACCGGACAAATCCGCGCCGCGGATGCACACGTTTTCCACGGTTTGCTCGTCCCGCGCGGCGTGCGTCAGCAGGGCCGCCGCATCCTGCACAGATGCGAGCGCCGCGGGCAGGCGCGCGCTCATGACTTGTCGAGCAGCTTGATGATCTCGCCAATCTTGCCCTCGCGCGCCTGCTCATCGCCCGTCTCGAATGCGTCCTGCACGCAGCCCGCCAGATGCGCGCGCAGCACCTCGCGCTGCGCCTTGTGCACCAGCGATTCAACCGCCTGCAGCTGCGTGACGATCTCCATGCAATAGCGGTCATCCTCGATCATCTTAAGCACACCATCGAGCTGGCCGCGCGCGGTGCGCAGCAACGGCTCGACCTTTTTCCTGTCCGCCCTCATTTGAGGCCGACCACTTTATAACCCGCCTGCTCGACCGCGGCGGTCAGCTTCGCATCCTCCGGCAGCTGCGCGCCCGATACGGTCGCCGTGCCGCTCTGCAGGTCCACCTTGACCTCCACGCCCGCAAACGCTTCCAGCGCCTTCTTGACATGCGCCACGCAGTGCTCGCACATCATACCCTCGATCTGGATTACCTTGGTCATTTTCTTTTCCTCCTTCGGCAGTACAACATAACGGCCGCCCTCCGGCTTGGGGGACGCCTTGAAAAATCGCAAACGCAATGCGTTGGATACCACACAAACCGAGCTTAAACTCATCGCGGCAGCGCCGATCATCGGGCTGAGCTTCAGACCCAGCGGCAGCCAGAGTACGCCCGCCGCGATCGGGATGCCGATGCAGTTATAGAAGAACGCCCAGAACAGGTTCTGGCGGATGTTGCGCATGGTCTGGCGCGACAGACGGATCGCGTCGACCGCGTCCATCAGGTCGCTCTTCATCAGCACCACGTCTGCCGACGCAATGGCCACATCCGTGCCCGCACCAATCGCGATGCCTACATCCGCGCGGGCAAGCGCGGGGGCGTCGTTGATGCCGTCGCCCACCATCGCGACCTTATGTCCCTGCTGCTGCTTTTCGCGCACGACGCGCTCCTTGTCCTGCGGCAGCACCTCAGCGACTACGTCGTGGACGCCAAGCTCGGCGGCGATCGCCTGCGCAGTCTTTTGGTTATCGCCGGTCAGCAGCGTGACCTCGACATTCTGCGCCTGCAGCGCCTCAACCGCCGCGCGGCTGGTCGGCTTGAGCACATCCGCGACCGCGAAGATACCGACAACCTGCCGGTTGGCCGCAAAATACAGCGGTGTTTTGCCTTCAGCCGCCATTTTTTCACCCATCTGCTGCACCGAACGCGACAGCGCAAGACCGCCCGCGAGCAGCATGCGGCGGTTGCCCGCCATGCAGCGCACGCCGTCGATCATCGCGCGCACGCCCTGCCCTTCGATCATCTCAAACGAGGTCGCGGCGCGTTCCTTAACGCCGCGCGCACGCGCGTACCGCACGATCGCGTCGGCCAGCGGGTGGTCGCTTTTGACCTCGAGCGACAGCGCCAGCGACAGCAGGTCCTCCGGATCGACGCCGAACGACTGCACATCGGTCACGACCGGGCGGCCCTCGGTGACCGTGCCGGTCTTGTCGAGGATCGCACAGTCGACATTATGCAGGTTTTCCAGCGCCTCGGCCGACTGGAACAGCACGCCGTTCTTCGCGCCAACGCCTGTGCCGACCATAATCGCGACCGGCGTCGCCAGCCCGAGCGCGCACGGGCACGAGATAACGAGCACTGCGATCGCGCGCGTCAGCGCAAAGCCGGGCGTTTCGCCGTAAACCAGCCAGACGATGGCGGTCACCAGCGCGATCAGCATGACGACCGGCACGAACACGCCTGCGACCTTGTCGGCCAGCTTGGCGATCGGCGCCTTGGACGCGCCCGCCTCCTCAACCAGACGGATGATCTGGGAAAGCGTCGTATCGTCGCCCACACGCGAGGCCTGCATGCCGAAATAACCGTTTTTGACCACGGTTGCGCCGATAACGCTGTCTCCCTTATGCCGTTCGACCGGCATGGACTCTCCCGTGATCGCGCTCTCGTCAAGGAAGGCATGCCCCTCGACGATTACACCGTCAATCGGCACCGACTGCCCGGCGCGTACGATCACCAGATCGCCCACGCGCACCTCTTCGACCGGCAGCTCGACCTCCTGCCCGCCGCGGATGACCGACGCGGTCTGCGGCCGCAGATCCATGAGCGCCGCAATCGCCTCGCCCGTCTTGCGCTTGGCACGCGCTTCAAAGAACTTGCCGAGCGTGACAAGCGTCAGGATCATGCCCGCGGACTCAAAATACAGGTCATGCGCGAACGCGTGCACGGTCTCCATGTCGCCCGCAGCGCTGGCATAGCCGATCTGGAACAGCGCATACACACCGTACAGCACCGATGCGCCCGAGCCGACCGCGATCAGCGCGTCCATCGTCGGCGCGCGCTGCACCAGCGTGCGGAAACCATTGATGAAATACTTGCGGTTGATGACCAAAATGGGCAGCGTCAGCAGCAGCTGCACGAGCGCAAGCGCAAAGGCATGCGTCTCGCCGCTGACAAAGCCGGGCAGCGGCAGGCCGACCATCGGCCCCATCGAGAAATACATCAGGATGACAAGGAACACCGCCGAGACGAGGATGCGGGTTTTCATCTCACCCAGCTCATCCTCAGGCGCGGCAGCCTTGGCGGACGCGGCCGCGCGCGTGCCCTCGTCGACCGATGCAGTGTAGCCGCCCTGCTCGACCGCACGGATGATCTGCGCATCATCGCAGGCGGCCTCGTCGTATTCGACCATCATGCTGCCCGCGAGCAGGTTGACCTGCACCTCGCGCACCCCCGGAACCGCGCCGACGCTCTTTTCCACATGCGCGGAACACGCCGCGCAGCTCATGCCGCCGACGCGAAATCGTTTCTTCATACTTGGGATCTCCTTTGCCTCTCTGCCCCTCCCCCGGGGAGGGGGTCTTTTCACTCCGTCAGTATACGACAGAACGCGCCTTTTGTCAAGCCGCAGACAAGGCAAAAGCCGCGCCCTGCCGGACGCGGCTTTCATCGGTTTGTTTATTCGGTAATTGTCGTCGAGAAGGACAGCGTTTCCTCCTGCCCCGGGCCCAGCACCCGCACACCGACCTTGTTTTCAATCGCGTGGTCGAGATAGCCGCCGTCCGGCAGCGTGCTCCACGGTTCCAGACACACATACGGCACATCAAAATCCTTATACGCGCTCCAAACCGCGAAATACGGGAAATCTGCAAAGTCCATCGTCACGCGGCGGTCATTCTTGACGCAGCCGATCGTCGCGCGGCGCACAGGCAGGTCGTCCGTGATGATTGCGTCGTGCGCAAAGGTCTCGCGTGTAATCGGCAGGCAGCCGTCAACAAGCGGTAGATTGCCATGGTTCCGGCTGAGCATGACATTTTCGTCGGTCAGGATCGGGTGCAGCGTCTGCGTGCCCTCAAACGCAACAAAGTAGTCGGTGATCGCCTCGCCCGGCAGCCAGCACAGGTTATACGCATCGTGCCCACCGACCTCGTAGTACATGTCTGTATCGCTGCGGTTCATCACGATATGCTCTTTTTTGAGCGTCGCGCCGGTCAGCGTATAGCGCACCGTGCAGACAAAGTCCCACGGATACATCTCACGCGTCTTATCGCTGGGCTCAAGCACAAATTCGGCATAATCCGCGCCCGCGCTGCCGACCTGCCACATCAGGTCGCGGCCAAAGCCGTGCTGGGTGATCTCATAAGCCTTGCCGCCCACGGTATACGTCTTATCTTTCAGCCGTCCGACGATCGGGAACAAAATCGGCGCATGTCGCTTCCATACGGCAGGGTCTGCCTGCCAGACATACTCCGTATCGGTCTTTTTGCTCCTAAAACTGCTCAGTTCCGCACCAAACGGGTTGATCTCTACCCGGAAGAGTTCGTTTTCCAATACCTGCATGGGTATCCGCCTCCCTTTCTCTTTGCTTTCAGCATAGCCTTTTTTGCCGGCAAAGTCAATCCGCCGCCTGTATTTTAGCGTTCTGCCCGATTTGGCAGCGATCTTTTGGCAATTTCGCTGTTTTTATCCGCAAGCGTTGACAGCCACACTATCTTGCATTACAATATAGTCAAGCTACCTTGCAATACAAAATACCGAAGGGAGGTGCGCCCGGCGTGATACCGTCGCAACTGCTCAAGGGCACGCTCGAGGGCTGCATCCTCGCCGTGCTCAGTCAAAAACCCACCTATGGCTACGAAATCACTGAACGGCTCGCATCATACGGCTTCGGCACGATCGCAGAGGGTACGATCTACCCGCTGCTGCTGCGGCTGGAGAAAAACGGACTGGCGCAGGCGGAATATCGCGCCTCCGAAGTCGGCCCCAAGCGCAAATATTACGCGCTGACCGAGAAAGGCCGCGCGGAATTGCAGGAATTCCTTCTGAGCTACCGCGAGCTGACCACTGCCGTCGACAAGCTTCTGACCGATACAGGAGGCGATCCAAATGACAAGGCAAACCCAACTGCTGCAGGATGAAAACGAGCGGTCTTCCGACCAGCTCTCCCGGCCGACCAAACAGGTTTTCCGGCAAATCACCCAATACATCCGCACCGCGCCCATCAATGGCTACCAGCAGGAGTGCATCCGCCGCGATATCCTGCAGATGTTGCTTGACGCGGATGCGCAGGGCCGAACGGCCGAGGATGTCCTCGGCGCGGACTACCGTGCCTTCTGCGACAGCGTGATTGCAGAAGCGCCGCCGCTGACCAGTCGGGAGCGGCTGCTCATCGGTCTGCGCGGCGCATTGCTGACCGCGTGCTTCCTTATTAATACTGGCTGATCCCCGTGATCTGGCAGCTGCGGCAAAGTTGGCCCATACTGCCGGTCACGGTGGGCAATCTGGTTGGCGCGGCGCTCATCGTGCTGATCATGCTCACCCTTGCCCTGCTCACCCGCTATTTTTCCCGCGGTCCACTCACGCAGCTGTACAACAGCAGCATGAAAGTCCGCCTGCTCTTTTTGCCGTGGTTCCTGCTCTATCTGGCTGCCAGCCTTTTTCTGCGCGCCACGGTCTTTTCTGTCTATTTCCCCGCGGCGATCGCAGCACTTGTCCTGTTCCTGCTGCTGTATTTCTGGATTGGTACCAAAATTGACTGAACACCGGCTTTACGGAAGGACTGAACAACCATGAATCAGCGTACGAAATCCCTTTTACAAGAAAACAACCAAACCGAAAAACAGCTTTCCGATGCGTCGCAGCAGGTTTTAACCGATATTGTCGTCTATTTGCGCACCGCGCCGATCAGCATGTACCGGCAAGAAATCGTGCGGCGCGATATCACCCGCATGCTGCTTGACGGCGAAGCGCGCGGCGACAACGCAAGTTCCGTCATCGGGAATGACTATCAGGCCTTCTGCGACAGCGTGATCGCCGAGCTGCCGCCGCTGTCCGGCCGCACCCGCGCGCTGGGTGCGCTGCGCGATGTACTGCCCGCCGCGGTTGTGCTGCTGCTGATCTGGCTGGTCGGACGGTTGGCCGAATACATAGCCGGAGTGTCCGTCTGGCCCGCGCTGACCGTGACCGTCGGGGATGTGCTCGGCGGGGTGCTGCTGCTCGCCGTCGCCTCGGCTGCAGTGCCGATGATCTGCCGCACGGCGTTCTCGACGCGCAAACGCGTCAGCGCCCTGCTGTTTGGACTGCTGTTTATCGGCCTGTTTGCCGCACTATGCGCGGGCTTTTTCCTCAAACAGCCGTTGCTGACCGTACATTTCGCGGCAGCGCTCTTCGTGCCGCTCATCCTGTTTGCCGCCTATAAGCTGCTGGACGCCAAACTTGACTGAACACAAAAAGGGCGCGTTGCAGAAATGAAATCTGCAGCGCGCCCTTTTATGCGCCGTCCAAAGGAGTATGTAGCCGATAGGTTGTGGAAAAACAAGCGTTTGGGGAAGGAAAAAGGCATGGCAAAGCAGACGCT
>DXDE01000060.1 GCA_019115615.1 Candidatus Agathobaculum merdavium
CTTATCGATAGCAAGCAGCTTACTTGAGGACAACCTCGCCGCCCAGACCGGTGTGCGCGGTGATGTACTCGCGGCCCATCTTGGCGTACTCGTACGGATTGGCCTTCGCCGGGTCCTGCTCAGCCTCGACCATGATCCAGCCGGTGTAGCCGGCCTTGTCCAGCAGGTCGAATACCTTGTCGAACTCCACGCAGCCGTCCGGATCGCCCGGTACGGTGAACGCGCCTGCGCGGACTGCATCGAGGAAGGACCAGTGCTCCTGACGAGCCTTATCGACCAGCGGCATGCGCATGTTCTTCAGATGAACGTGTCCGACACGGTCAGCGAACTTCTCGAGCATCTTGACCGGATCCTCGCCTGCGAAGGTGAAGTGGCCGGTATCGAAGCACAGGAATACGTACTTGGGATCGGTGTTCTCCATCAGACGGGTGGTCTCCTCCACCGTCTGGCAGACCGTGCCCATGTGATGGTGGAAGCAGGTGCGGATGCCGTACTTCTCCATCGACAGCTTGCCCAGCTTGTTCAAGCCGGTGGTGAAGCGGTCCCACTCCTCGTCGGTCAGCACGCGCTTGTTCTCCATATCGAGAACGGCGGTGTCGAGCTTGCCCTGGATCGAGCCGGACTGCTCGGAAACGTTGATCGCGGTTGCGCCAACGTAGGACAGGTAATCCAGTTCCTTGATGAACTCAGCCTCTACCTCTTCGTACGGCTTGTCAACCAGGAAAGAGGAGAACCACTTGGACGCGATGGTCATGTTGCGTACGTCGAGCATGTGCTTGAGGACTTCCTTATCCTCCGGGTACTTATGACCGACTTCGCAGCCGTCAAAGCCCGCCAGCTTCATCTCGGAAATGCACTGCTGGAACGTATTCTCATCGCCCAGATCCCACATATCATCATTGGACCAGCCAATAGGGCAGATACCCAGTCTTACTTTCTTCGGATCTAACATGTGTTATTCCCTCCATTTTCGTTCTCTTGCCGCATGCTGCCGCATGCGCCATTACTATCCTTATTGTACTCAACAGTAAACCAAAAGTCAAACGCATTTTTGCACAGAAAACGGCTGTGCAAAAAACTTTTTTGCCGAATTGCACAGTTTCATTGTGCACGCGCACGCAGCAGCCCTTTCCGCCATCCGGCAGAAGGGTTCAGATGCGCGCCACGCCTGAGTCGCGCGCGGCCTGTGCGACCGCTTCCGCGACTGCACGGATGACCTTCTGGTCAAACGCCATCGGCATAATGCACTCGGCGGAAAGCTGCTCATCCGGCACACAGGACGCGATCGCCTTGGCGGCGGCGAGCTTCATCTCCTCGTTGATATCGCTTGCGCGCACATCGAGCGCGCCGCGGAAGATACCCGGGAACGCGAGCACGTTGTTGATCTGGTTCGGGTAGTCCGAACGGCCGGTACCGACAACCGCTGCGCCGCCCTTCTTTGCGTCCTCCGGCCAGATTTCAGGCACCGGGTTGGCCATCGCGAAGACCATCGGATTTTCCGCCATGGTAGCAACCATTTCGCTCGTCAGCACCTGCGGCGCCGACATGCCGAAGAATACGTCCGCACCCTTGATCGCGTCGGCGAGTGTACCTGTCATATGGCTGCGGTTGGTCACCTTCGCCATCTCGGCCTGCGCGGGGTTGAGGCGCTCGTCGCCCTCACAGACGATGCCGAACCGCTCAACCATGGTCACATCGCGGATGCCGAGGAACATCAGGAACTTGGTCACCGCGATCGCAGCCGCACCGCAGCCGTTGACGACCATCTTGATGTCCTCCACCTTGCGGCCGGTCAGGCGGCAGGCATTGATCAGTGCCGCACCGCAGCACACAGCCGTGCCGTGCTGGTCATCGTGGAATACCGGGATATCGCAGACCTCTTTCAAACGGCGCTCGATCTCAAAGCAGCGCGGCGCGGCGATATCCTCCAGATTGATGCCGCCGAACGAGCCGGAAATCAGCTGGATGGTGCGCACGATCTCGTCAACATCCTTGGACGCGACGCAGAGCGGGAACGCATCGACGTCGGCGAACGCCTTGAACAGCGCGCACTTGCCCTCCATAACCGGCATGCCTGCGATCGGGCCGATATCGCCCAAGCCCAGAACAGCCGTGCCGTCCGTGATGACCGCGACCAGATTATGCCGGCGGGTATAGGTGTAGCTGAGCGACGGGTCGTCCTTGATCTTCAGGCAAGGTTCAGCCACGCCCGGCGTATAGGCGATCGACAGATCCTCCTTCGAGTTTACCTCGCACCGCGCGACAACTTCTATCTTGCCGCCCCACTGCTCATGCGCTTTGAGCGCGCGTTCCTTCAAATCCATGTATCCGTTCCTCCATCGGCGTTTTGTTGTTGTTTTCTGCGTCCTATTTTACCGCAAATTACCGCTGCTGCATAGGGGGGCGGGAGGCTTTTTTTGCACGCCCGTCCCGGTATCATACGGCGTGAAATGTAACAAAAGGGCGTGCCGAGCACGCCCTTTTGGTTTTATCCGGCCAAAACAGCCGTTTTTTGCAATTTACTTGCGGGCGATAGCCTTCTTGGCAGCCTCGACAATGTGGGCAGCCGTCAGGCCGTACTCCTCGCGCAGGAAGCTCTCCGCGCCAACCTGACCGAAGCGATCCTCAACACCGACCATTTCCATCGGAACCGGGCAGTTCTGGATCACGACGTTCGCAATCGCGGAGCCAAGGCCGCACTTGACCTGATGGTTCTCAGCGGTAACGATCGCGCCGCACTCCTTGGCGGAGTCGATGATCAGCTGCTCGTCGAGCGGCTTCCAAGTGAACATATCGATAACCTTAGCGGAGATGCCCTCAGCCGCCAGCTGCTCCTCAGCCTTCAGGGCCTCGTCGACCATGATGCCGGAAGCGATGATCGCAACGTCCTTGCCTTCCTTCAGGGTGACGCCCTTGCCGATCTCGAAGTCGGAGCCGTCGCCGTAAACAGTGGTGAAGGTCTTGCGGATCATACGCATGTAGGAGAACTTGCCGGAGGCCGCCAGCTTCTTGGTCAGGCAGTTGATCTGCGCGTAGTCAACCGGATCGACAACGATCGCGTCCGGGATGGACATGTACAGCGCGCAATCTTCAAACGGCATGTGGGTGCCGCCGTTGTACGCTGCGCATACGCCGGGGTCAGAACCAACGATATGAACCGGCAGCTTAGCGTAAGCTGCGGACATAAACGCCTGATCGAACGCACGGCGGGAAGCGAAGCAGCCGAAGGAATGTACGAATACGGTCTTGCCGGTCGCGCACAGGCCAGCGGAAACGCCTACTGCGTTTGCTTCCGCGATACCAGCGTTGATCGTACGCTCCGGATAAGCCTTTGCCAGCTTACCGGTGTTGATGCAGTTCTCGAGGTCACAGTCAACGTGCATGACCGTGGGGTCCTTCTCCATCATCTCGAGCATCGCGGTAACGTAACCGTCACGGTTTGCACGAGGATCCTTTTCGTGTTTGCCAATCAAAGTAAAGCTCATGTTCGTACCCTCCCTTACTGTGCCTTCATCTCAGCGAGCTTCTTCTCAGCGTAAGCAATGGCTTCGTCCCACTGCTCCTTGGACGGCTGAGAGGAATGCGCGCCCGTGCCGTCAGCAAAGGTAGCGCCCTTGCCCTTGACGGTGTTCAGGACAATGCAGGTCGGTACATCCTTGGTCGCGTAAGCGGTCTGGATGGCGTCGTAAATCTGCTCTACGTCGTTGCCGTCCTCGCACTCGACCACGTTCCAGCCAAATGCCGCGAACTTCGCGCCGATACCCTTGGCGTGCTTCATAACGTTCTCGCAAGCGCCGTCGAGCTGATACTTGTTATCGTCAACAAAGCAGATCAGGTTGTCCAGCTTATAATGTACCGCAAACTGCGCGCCTTCCCAAACCTGGCCTTCGTCCGCCTCGCCGTCGCCGACGAATACGAACACATGGTTGTCACGGCCGTCGATCTTGTTGCCGAGCGCAGCGCCGGTAGCGGTGGACATGCCCTGGCCGAGCGAGCCGGTCGTCAGGTCAACACCGGGGGTCTTGGTGCGGTCGGTATGGGACGGGAAGTTGGTGTGCGGCTGATTGAGCGTATAAGCGTCCTCCAGCGGATAGAAGCCCTTCAGGCCGAGGGTGGCATACATCGCCGGGCCGGCATGACCCTTGGACAGTACGCACCAGTCACGATCCTCCCAACGGGGGTTCTTCGGGTCAACCTTCATGACCTCACCGTACAGAACAGCCAGCGCATCAATGATCGACATCGAGCCGCCTACATGGCCGAAGCCGAGCGAGCCGATGGTCTTCAGGGTTTCCAAACGGATTTCCTGCGCAAATACGCGAAGCTCCTGCATCTTTTCTGCTTTCTGCATTGCATACACCTGCCTAATTCAAAAAATATTTTCTCTCCACGGAACAGGTTCCGGCACCAGCGGCAAAAGGCCGCTGTATGTTGATTACAGTGTATCACCAAGCTACTCAGATTTCAACCAAAATTCACACAATCCCTTACAAAAATTCACTCCCCTGTTTTGTGCCCATCGGAATATTTCACAAAAAAACCTGTTACTTTTCCGTATTTTCTTGGTTTTTTCTTGGTTTTATTTCTATATTTTTTGGTTATATCCAATCAATGTCCCGCCGTACCACGGCTTTTCCCCCTTAAGGCAAGCAGAGCGAATATCACCATAACATGACCATACTGCTGCGGTCGAGAAATATTTTTTTGTCTCAAATCCCTCGTTTTCACCGGGATTTGTTGATGCGTTCACGCCCCCGCATCAAATATATATAAACAAAATCACGAAAAGAGACTCTTTACCATATCCCATAGGCAGTAGACAATTTATGCATTTTTTGATAAACTAAAGAAAAATGTTCTGGTGATATTACGGGTAAGATTGGGGAACAGGAAGATGAAGGTCAGCCGTCTCAATTCAATTGAACAATATGTTATCTCGCGCGAAACCGTCAGCATTGACGAATTATGCGAGGTGTTCGGCGTTTCCAAGAACACCATCCGCCGCGATCTGAATGAACTCGAGGTACGTGGACACATCACCAAGGTATACGGCGGCGTAACCGCGACCGTACCTTCGGGCGCTGTCCCCACCCCGATCCGCTCGGGCCTCAACCCGATCGATAAATCCCTCATTGGCCGTCTGGCCGCCGAGGAGGTCGCCGACGGCGACACCATTTTCATCGATTCGGGTACGACCACGCTCTGCCTGCTGCGGTTTCTGGTCGCCAAAAAGCGCATCACGATCATCACGCACTCGCTTGGTGCTTTAAGCGAGGCCGCCAAGTACGACAACCTCAACATTATTTCGCTTGGCGGTATTTACAGCCCGACCACCGATTCGTTTGTCGGCCTGTCTACGATCGAGGCGTTGTCCTCTATGCGCATCAACAAGGCGTTCATGGGGGCGACCGGCGTGTCGCTGACGGCGGGCATGACCAATACCACCTTCCTCGAAGCGGAGATCAAGCGTGCGGTTGTGCATCGTGCAGAAATGATCTTCGGTATGGCGGATTCCTCCAAGATCGGCAAGGAAGCCATTGTCACCTTCTGCCACCTGAAGGATCTGACCGCTTTCATCACCGACCGCGAGCCGCCCAAGGAATATGTCGAACTGTGCCGGCAGGAAAACGTCCGCCTGCGCTACGAATAAGAGCAAAAGCAAAGCCCCGGAACACTGTTCCGAGGCTTTTTTGCGCTCATGTGATGCTGTTCTTGCGGTAACCCGACGGCGAAACGCCATACACCGCACGGAACCGCTTGATAAAATAGCTGAAATTATCAAACCCAACGCTGAACCCTACCTCCATGACCGGCAGATCAGTCTCGCGCAGCAGACGCGCCGCCTGCTCGATGCGCAGCGAGTTGACATGCTGGGTAAATGTGCGGCCGAAGTTCTCGCGGAAAAAACTGCTGAAATACTGCGGCGAAAGGCCGAAATGTGCAGCAACCGCGGTCAGCGGCAGCGGCTCGGTAAAATGCGCGCCCAAATAGCCCACGATCTCTTTGAGCTGGCGCGCCTTGTAATCCGCGCCCGGCCGCATCTGGCATCCGGTCAGCAGCCCCTCCTGCGCGCACACTGCCACGATGCCGAGCAGCGCCGCCTTGACCGCCAGCTGATAGCCCGGCGCACGTCCCTGACAGGCGCGCACGATCTGCGCCAGCAGCGTACGTACCTCACGCTGGCCAGCCTCCCCCACTCGCAGGCAGGTGGCAAAGCGCAGCCGCCCCTCTGCCAGCGGCGCGAGCAGTTCGGTCTCCGCCTGATCGGCACGGGCAAACTGCAGGAAATCCGCCGCGAACACGAAGGAGCGGAACAGGTTCTCCCGCCCAGCTGCACGGATTTCGTGCAGTTCCTCGCCTGCGGCGAAGAACACATCCCCCCGCTCGCCCTCGAAAATATGGTCGGAAATCGTCAGCGAAACATGGCCTGCATCCACCGTGATAATCTCCAGTTCCGGATGCCAGTGATAGGGGATGAAATCGCTGTCATCCGCCTCGCTACCGTCCAGCGCCGGATAGATTTGGAACGGGAACGCCTGCGTCCCGTGCTCGCGTTTTTCCCGCCGTGCAGCGTCCATGTAAGCCCTCCAAATATTCCTTAAAATAGTGTTATTGTTGGTGAAGAAATTACAAGCAATTTCCGCCCTATCTGCTATAATTATAGTCACAAAAGGGAACAAACGCAAGAGTACGGCCAAACAAAATCGTATTTTTGTTGTATCATTTGTCAGAATGACTCTGTGTTTTTTTGTGCTAAATGACAAAGAGTTCCCACCCGCCTGCGAACGGTTGAAAGCCTCTGCCGCCGCATGCTATAATAAGGGTTGGCAGATTGTGCATCACGATCAGCCAACCGTCCGGTCAGCATGCCGGACAACAAAACCAAAAAATATTTTTTTGGAGGGATACCGTTATGTACATTGATAAGCAAGTCAAGCGCGGATACAACGAGTATATCCGTCTGGACGAAGGCATCGGCAAGGACGCCATGATGGACGTGGCGCTGCTCGTGATGGAGGATGGCGACACCTACTCCTTCGAAGAGCCGGAAAAGGAACTTGCCGCGCTGGTGTTCGACGGCAAGTGCACGATCGAGTGGGACGACCAGTCCTATGACGTAGACCGTCCGAACCCATTCGACTACAACCCGTCCTGCCTGCACGTCTGCAAGGGCACCAAGGTTAAGATCACCGCGCATGGCCCCTGCAACATCTATATCCAGAAGACCCTCAACGACAAGACCTTCCCGAACAAGATGTACAAGCCGGAAGACACCGATACTTGGGCACGCGGCAATCAGGGCGAGCTGATGGGCTGCATCAAGCGCGATGTCCGCACCTGCTTCGATCTGGACAACGCCCCCTACTCCAACATGGTTCTGGGCGAAGTTGTCAACCTGCCGGGCAAGTGGTCGAGCTATCCGCCGCACCATCATCCGCAGCCGGAGTGCTACTTCTACCGCTATGACAAGCCGATGGGCTTCGGCGCTGGCTGGGGCAACGGCGAGATCTACGAGACCCACCACAACGGCCTTGCGATCATCACCGATAAGATGCACTCGCAGGTTACCGCACCGGGCTACTCCTGCTGCTACGCTTGGGGTATCCGCCATCTGCCGGGCGATCCGTGGGACAAGACCCGCATCGACGACGAGGAGCACCTGTGGCTGCTCGCGGACGACGCCAACGACCACATCTGGCACTGCCCGACCGGCAACTAATCCCTTTTTTCAGCCTATACAAGAGAGAGATTTTTATTTAGGAGGAAACAAAACCTATGAAGCACATGGAAACCGTACGCCTGACCGCTTCTCAGGCACTCGTCCGCTTCCTCGAGAACCAGTATGTCAGCTACATTGACATGGATGGCAACGAGCAGGAGCACAAGTTCGTCAAGGGCATCTTCATGCTGCCCGGCCACGGCAACGTCGTCGGCTTCTGCAACGGCGTTGAGCAGGAACTGAAGGACATGGTTGTCTATCAGGGCAAGAACGAGCAGGGCATGGCGCTGGCCGCTGTCGGCTACGCTAAGCAGATGCGCCGCAAGCAGATCTTCGCGGCCACCTCGTCTGTCGGCCCCGGCGCATGCAACATGATCACCGCTGCTGCGACTGCGACTGCCAACAACATCCCGGTTCTGATCCTGCCGGGCGACATTTACGCTTCCCGTCAGCCTGACCCGGTTCTCCAGCAGATGGAGCAGCCGCACAACCTGTCCATCTCCGCGCACGACGCGTTCCAGGCTGTCACCAAGTACTGGGGCCGCATCAACCGCCCGGAGCAGGTCATGACCGACATGATCTCCGCGATGCGTGTGCTGACCGACACCGCCAACACCGGCGCTGTTGCGATCTCGCTGCCGCAGGACGTACAGGCGGAAGCTTACGACTATCCGGTCGACTTCTTCCAGAAGCGCGTATGGCGCATCGACCGCCGTCCGATTACCAAGTATGCGCTTGAGAAGGCTGTTGAGGTCATCAAGAACGCTAAGAAGCCGCTCCTGATCTGCGGCGGCGGCGTACGCTACGCTGAGGCGCACAAGGTATTCAAGAAGTTCGCTGAGGACTTCGGCATTGCCTTCGGCGAGACCCAGGCGGGTAAGAGCGCGGTTGAATGGACCCACGAGCTGAACCTCGGCGGTCTGGGCACCACCGGTGGCATCGCTGCCAACAAGCTGGCCCACGAGGCGGACGTTGTTATCGGCGTCGGCACCCGCTACACCGACTTCACCACCGCTTCCAAGTGGCTGTACCGCACGGACGCTAAGTTCGTCAACATCAACCCGTCCGAGTTCCAGGCGTACAAGATGGACGCTACCCCGGTTGTAGCTGACGCCAACGAGGCGCTGACCGCTATCGGCGAGGAGCTCAAGAAGATCGGCTACCACACCGACGAAGCGTATGCCAAGGCTATCGCGGCTTACCGCAAGGAGTGGTACGACGAGGTTGACCGTCTGGACAACTGCGTCTACACCGATAAGGACTCCTTCACCCCCGAGTGCAACGACGCTAACCGCCAGTGCGTTGAGAAGTACATCGAGGACACTGGCTGCAAGCTGTGCCAGACCACGGTACTCGGTGCGATCAACAAGCTGATCGACGACGACGCGATCGTCTGCGCGGCTGCCGGCTCTCTGCCGGGCGACATGCAGGGTCTGTGGCGTGCCCGCAAGATCAACACCTATCACATGGAGTATGGTTACTCCTGCATGGGTTACGAAATCGCTTCCGCGCTGGGCGCTAAGCTGGCTTGCCCGGACAAGGAAGTTTACGCAATGTGCGGCGACGGCTCGTTCGATATGCTGCACTCCGAGCTGATCACCTCTGTCCAGATCGGCAAGAAGATCAACGTCATGCTGTTTGACAACGCTTCCTTCGGCTGCATCAACAACCTTGAGGTTGGTCAGGGCAATGCCTCGATCTGCACCGAGAAGAACATGCTCGAGGAAGGCGTTACCAACGGCATCCACAAGGGCAAGGTTATCCAGGTCGACTACGCTGCGATCGGCGCGGCTTACGGCTGCAAGACCTACACCGTCAAGACCATGGAAGAGCTCGAGGCTGCTATCGCGGACGCCAAGAAGCAGACCGTTTCCACTGTTATCGACATGAAGGTTCTGCCCAAGACCATGTCCAAGGGCTATGAGAACTGGTGGCGTGTCGGCGTAGCCGAAGTTTCCACCAAGCCGGAAGTGCAGGCTGCCCGCAAGGCGATCGAAGATCACCTGTACGAAGCTCGTCACTATTAATCCTAATCCGAGCAAAACGATAAAAAAAGAAGCCCTCCGGCAGGAGGGCTTCTTTTTTGTTTTGTCTGCGCCGCGCTTACAGCATTTGCAGCAGCTCGATCTCCTCACCGGACGGGCCGGTGAAGAACCAGTTCTGCAAACCGCCGAACGTCTCCGGCAGCACCTTCTTCTCGGGCGTCATAAACGAGATGACGCCGGCTTCCTTAATTGCCGCCGCAGCCTTGTCCAAATCGTCCACATAGACCGCAAAATGCGGGATGCTGCCTTCCCCTGCCGGAACAAGCTCGCCCGCAGGCGGCTCGATCAGCTCAAGCAGGAAACCGCCGAACTCCACGAGCGCCAGCTTCTTCTCACCCTCCGGGGTGGGCACGGCATCGCGCTTATAAACGCTGCCGCCGATCTTCTCATAAAACGCAATGCTC
>DXDE01000061.1 GCA_019115615.1 Candidatus Agathobaculum merdavium
AGAAAAGCCCTCTTCTGTGCGCCGGGAAGCAATAACAGAAGAGAGCCCGTAAAAACAACCACCATATAACCGATGCTAAAAAGCAGGCGAACGAGCTAATGGACATGCTGTTATCGCAAAAGAGGGCGGGAACTGCGCATGAATGATATCAGTTTTCCAATCACACTGGATTCTTTTTGCGAAATGGCAGAACGCATTGCAGGACAGCCAGTTTCGGATGATTGGCGCGAAGTATACAGGTCGGTTGTGCCGATCATAAATGACAGCTATCGCCTTGGGTTAAGCGGAGAACCGCGGAAACCATTCGATGTTGAATCCGTGGTGCGAAAAGTAGCGCATCTGGGCGATGATCCATTTGCGCGTCGTTTTGCGCTATCCCTCGAGCATTGGTGCGAGCTGGCGTATTCATGCGGAAAAACACAGTATCACCATATCCCGCATCCTCACATAGAAGCGCGAATACATACCGCAGCAGCGCCCGCTTGTCCACTGCTATCAGGCGTGGGTATTCCTGCACCTTGCCCAGCATCGGCTCGGCTTCCGTCCGGTCGATCTCGCCGGAACGGTACCCCGCATAGATCCGTCGGGCGTCGATGCATTGCAGGCGCTCGGTCTCACTTAGGCCATCTGGGATGGGACGGCCGTGATATGCCGCTTTCTTCAGGTCCGCAAAAGTCATGGGTATCTTTCATTCCTTTCTGCCAAAGCCTCCACGATTTCGAGCACCGCGCAGCCAGAACTTCCAGAATTGAACAACACATACCACGCACACTTATCTTTGATGCATTCTGTCTCTACTGCCGGCTTGCCATAACGCGCCATCAGCAGTGGGCAGTATTTTGATTCGTTCACATCTTCACCCCCTTGCTAACCAGTACAAAACGCCCCGTGGATAAATGCAATCCCAGCTCAAAGCTCGCTGTCCCCGCATGTCGATCCTTTGCAATCTGAGTGGATACAAAAACCAAGTCACCGCGTTCGGCTTCATCGTCATACATGTCAGGACGGTGCATCAGCAAGACCGCGTCCGCATCCTGTTCAATCGCGCCGCTGTCCCGCAGATCTGCAAGACCGGGCTTTTTGTCTGCCCTCTGTTCGCTGGCGCGGTTCAACTGGGCAAGGCACAAAACAGGCACTTTAAGCGCGCGGGCAAGTGTTTTCAGGCTGTTTGATATGGCGGTGATTTCCTCGTACCGGCTCGACCGACTGCGCTCTGGCCGCAGCAGGCCAAGGTAATCAACCACAATCAGCGCCAGTTCTTTAACCTTGCGTGCCATAGACCGCACGTCGAGCACCGTACACCCAGCCTTTCCGTTGGCATATAGCGGCAGGCGTGAAAGTTCGACGTTTGCGGCCTGTACTTGCTGCCATTCTTCGGCAGATAAATTCTCGTCCAGTAGTAACCGGGTCGAGGATATCCCTGTCCGTCTTGATAACCGGCGTGCTTGAAGCTGCGAAACATCCATTTCCAATGACACGAACAATACCGCGCCGCTGTGCTCCGCAACATTGTCCGCGATCTGCAGAGCTAAAGCAGTCTTGCCGCATCCGGGTCGCGCCGCCAGTATGTAGAGACCACCCGGAAGCATTCCACCGCCTAAGGTGTCGTCAACCGATGCAAGGCCGGTTTTGACCAGTCTCCCGCTTATTTCATCGCGGAAGCTGTAAAAGCCAGCTGCAATATCAAGGCCATTCAAAAGCTGACCGCTGTCCCGCTCGTCCATTGCCTGCATGCGTCTCTCTGCGTCCCCGATCAGGGCTTCTGGTTCACCACCCTTGCGCGCCCCGTCTGCCAGCGCTTCGCCAATTTCAGCTAATTCACGCCGTCGAGCTTCTTTCCGCACAAGCTCTATATTCTGATCGATCGCAGTCCCTGCGCAAGCAACCTCCATCAGATCAAACAGGTATTGACGATCTAATCCCGCATCAGAAATCGCAGGTGCGTCAGGTGTTTTACCCTCAGCATCCAGCCGCCGTGCCGCTTCATAGGCGGTTTGATTCCACTCGCTCAACAAATCGTCTCGGTGCAGCTTGTCCAGTACGACGTGCCACAAGGACGCATCGACCAGACACGCCCCGATAACAGCATTCTCCGCGTTCAAAATATCAGCCGTCATGCACGCACACCTCATTCCCGTTTTCGTCTGTTATGAGGCGTAGCTTTGGGGTTCGGGGTTTGCCCGGCGGCTCACCGCTGGTCTGTCCACTCTCCCATGACCGGATCATCGCTTTCCAGCTTTCCATTGGCGTGTTTCCCAGCATCCAACCGCGTGCCTCGTAGTAATCTATAAAACGCTTCGGAGAAATGCCGTTATTGCGTTCCTGGCAGTATGCCGCGACTTCATCCAAAGAGGGTGGCACAAAATGCGGGTGCGTCTCTTCTGCAACCTTCGGTTGCTTTATACACTCATCATCTACATTATCATTTACATCTACATCCTTATCTTTATCTACATCTACATTATCAGCTTCGTTTGCTTCGTTTTGCTTCGCACGTTGAACGTTTGCTTCGTTTTGCTTCGAAATCGAAGCATTTGCTTCGTTTGCTTGCTTTTGCTTCCTTGACCGCCCGCTTGCTTTTCCGCCTTCCCGTCCAGCGGCAGCGCGTTTTTTGCACGTATCCTCCCACTTCGCAAAATCACGGTCAAGTTGGGTGGCAATGAAAGAAAAAGCCATATTAGTTATCGGGTCGAGTTCCGGAAGGTCTTCTCCTGCCGCCCGTGATAATATGGCGGTAAATAATTTGCCGCGCTGCTCCATGGTTAGCGGTCTGATATTTTCTTTATACTCGGTGTATAGTACAAAACTGCGATTGATATGCCCTCACCACCTCACGCTCCCGCTCGCTCATCGACACGCCGAATACCACGCACCTGCTCCGGCTTGTCCTCTACCGGGTTCTCAAGATATGCCAGCAGTGCATCATAATTGATCAGACGGCCGCGGCCTACCTGAACACTGGGGATGTCGCCGCGCCGCACCAGCGTGCGTATCAAATTCAATGTGACTGGCGTATCGGGGTCATCTTTGCGCAGTTGCTCCAAGGCCTGTGCTGGAAATCTCATGCGGACAGTGTTCATTCTTGTTCACCTCCCTCTTGACCAATCGTAAGATCAAACACACGAGCAGGATCAGTAATGTTTAACACACGGCATAACGAGCGGACTTCGGAAAGCTTGAAATCCCGCTCACCGCTCAGCTTACGAGTAAGCGAATTTTCACAAATACCGATC
>DXDE01000062.1 GCA_019115615.1 Candidatus Agathobaculum merdavium
ACCGTT
The DNA here is from genome assembly GCA_019115615.1 of Candidatus Agathobaculum merdavium. Classification (GTDB taxonomy): domain Bacteria; phylum Bacillota; class Clostridia; order Oscillospirales; family Butyricicoccaceae; genus Agathobaculum; species Agathobaculum merdavium. The sequence goes on from DXDE01000062.1 coordinate 7, forward strand.
CCTTGTGCACTTCTGTATGCACATGGCAAAAAATCGACTGTTTTTTTCAGATGACTGTACAGTTCAGCGGGTTCAATCCTTTTTATCTTGTTTGATTTGCACAAAAATGCCGAAAACCATTTGACAAATCCGGATTTGTAAAGTATCATTGGTTACAGAACGGAAACAGTTCGAAAACAAAATAGTAACAACCTGAAGACAAATCGGTAACAGCCGATGCCGCGATAATCCGCGGGTTTTCACGACGACATTAGGAGTGTAACGAATGTTCTTTTCTATCCGGAAGCATGCTTCCAAGTTGATTGCCGCTACGCTGGCCATCGGTACGATGGCATCTATCAGCGCCGCAGCGCTCGACCAGCCGGTCGCAATGCTGTCCTCCAACCTGAATGCTTCGGTTGGTACGGTTCTGAATTCCGACCAGATCAACACTGCTGAGCAGGCACTGGCCAAGGCCAAGGCTGAGGCAGAAGCTAAGGCGAAGGCGGAAGCCGCAGCCAAGGCAGAAGCTGAGAAGAATAAAGCAGAAACCGAAGCGACCACTTCACAGACCGCTTACAACGATCTGCTGACTGCGCCGGTTTCGGCTAAAACCGTTTCTTATTCTTCCAGCCTTCTCGCAACTGACGACATCAAGAAAAACGCCACCTCGCTGGGCAACTACAAGCTGACTTTCTACTGTCCGTGCGCAACCTGCAACGGTGTTGCGGGTGCACAGACTGCATCCGGCACCACCCCGACTGAGGGCCGCACGATTGCGGTTGACTCCTCTGTCATCCCGCTGGGCAGCCGCGTTTATATCGATGGCTACGGCGTATTCATCGCAGAGGATACCGGCGGAGCGATCAAGAACAACAAGATCGACGTGTTCGTTTCCTCTCACAGCCGCGCGTACGATCTGGGCGTCAAGTACGCTGATATCTACCTGCTGGACTAATCTCCCACAGATTTCAAGGACTATGCTTGCATAGTCCTTTTTCTTTTGCTATGATAGGGGTGTTAAGGAGTGACTACACATGAACGCTGCTGAACGGCGCACCAAAATCACCCATCTGCTGACGCAGGCAGATGGCCCGCTCTCCGCCACAACGCTTGCAGCACAATGTGGCGTCAGCCGCCAGATCATTGTGGGCGACGTTGCCCTGCTGCGCGCAGGCGGCTTGGCCGTGCTTGCCACACCGCGTGGCTATGTGCTGGAAAACACATCCGCTCCGGCGCATACGGAACGGCGTGTTGTCTGCCGACATGGGGACGACCGCTTGCACGAGGAACTGTACACCGTGGTCGACCTGGGCGGCGCACTGATTGACGTGACCGTCGAACATTCTGTTTACGGCCAGATCTGCGCCCCGCTTCATATCTTTTCGCGTTATGACGCGGATGTATTCTGTAAAAAAATCCAAACCCCGGACGCATGCCTGCTTTGCGGACTGACCGGCGGCATCCATCTGCACACGCTGCGCGCGCCGGATCAGGCTACGCTTGACCGTGTCGTGCAAGGGCTGAAGGACAAGGGTTTTCTGTTGTCCGATGATAAATGATTGCATCAAAGCCAAACCGGCGGAGCGTAAAAACGCTTCGCCGGTTTATGATTATTTGTTCCTATTGCGATAGGCAGCGATCTGCTGCTCGTCCCAGATTTCCAAATCGCGCACACCAGCCCGGCCTTCCACATGATGCCGAAACTCGTGCCGCAGCACATCGCGCATCTCCTCTTTGAGCGCGTGCTCATCCAAATTGCCATGTACCCGGCTGAACGAGCCGTAATACAACACAATATAATGCCCCATCGCCGGATCACTCCGGTATTCTCCCATGACATACAAATCGCCATGCTGCGCCTCCGGGTGCAGCTTTCGTCCGGGATCAACAATGATACCGCCGTTAAGTTCATCAAAGAACGCAGGCGGCAATTCTTCCGCCAATCCGTCAAGGATTTCTGTAAAACGGTCAATGGTAATCATATCATTTTCCTTTCCTGCTATCATGCTATGCTTCACCATAGTATGGCTGTTTTGCTTTGTCGCTATGATAGCACAAAAGCCCGTTGTAAGCAACGGGCTTTTGTCCTGTCTTACTGTACTTTCGTGCCGCCCCACTCGACGACCGTGAATCCCTCGCGCTGGAAAGGCGGAAAGGTCTGCGGCTCGATCTCACACGGCGCATCCAGCGGCTGCCACGCCATGAATACACGCAGCAGGCTGTCCGGCTCCGGATCGATGGACAGACGCGCAGCATCCGTGTACCGCCCCGTCTGGAACGAGATCAGGTTATAAGGGTTCCCCTGCATCTGCGGCAGCCAATAGACGATGAACTCATTGTACTCTCTGGGTGTCAGCCCGATCGCGGCAAGTGTTTCGCGCAGGAAATCAGCCGTATCCTCCCCCGCGACGCAAAAGCCCTGAGAGAAGTCATACTCCGTGTCCGAAACGCCCTCCCAAAACAGGTAGGAATACTCGTTGCCTTCCTTGTCCAGCAGCGTACCGTCCGGATAGGCCGTCACCTGCCAGCCGTCCTTGTAAGCCGGATAGGTTGCCGTCAGCTCACCGTCGTAGTCGAGCGTCACGCTGACCTCGGTCTCCTCCTCCGGATAGAGGTAAATGACCGGCTTAGCAGCTACATCTTCATCCGCAAAGCTCACGTCACAGCCGCATAGAGCGGCGCCTGCCAGCACAATGGCCGCAACTACAATCCACCGCTTTTTCATATCGCTCGCCTCCTTTTACCCGGTTAGACGCAGGCTCCGCTCCCTTGTTCCATGAAACGAGAAAAGCCGCGCATGATGCGCGGCTTTCTCTCTTCTCTCTCTTCTCTCCCCGAGGGTCGGTTACTTCTTCAGACGGTTGACATACTCCAGCACGATATCGGTCGAATATTCGACACCCAGACGACCCGCGTTGATGCACAGGTCGTAGTGGTCGCACTTGCCCCATACTTTACCGGTATAATAGTTGTAATATGTAGAGCGCTGCTTATCCATCTTCTCGAGCGCAGCCTCGGGGGTCTTGCCCTCGATTTCATAATCGCCGCAGGTCTGGATGCGTTTGACGCGATCCTCGATCGAGCCATGGATAAAGAAATCAAACTTGTTCGGGAAGTCCCGCAGCACATGATCCGCGCAGCGGCCAACGATTACACAGGAAGAATCCTCCGCCATCTCGCGGATAATATTGGACTGCGCCAGATAGAGCTGGTCGGTCAGGCTCATGCCGTTGAGGCCAACAGAACCGAACATAGTCAGCGAATACAGGAAGCTGTTGGTCGCGCGCTTGTCGAGCTGCTCGAACAGTTTTTCATCGAAACCGGTCTTTTTCGCTGCACGGGTAATCAGCTCCCGGTCATAAAACGGAATGCCAAGGCGGAGCGCCAGCTTCTGGCCGATCTCGCGGCCACCGGTACCGTATTGACGACCAATGGTGATAATCAAATTATTATTCATAACGCACCCTCCTTAACCAACTCACTCACGATCAGGATTATACAAATTGCATAATTCTTTGTGCTTTCAGTATGCACCATTTTATGATTTTTGTCAAGATGCTTTGTCTATTTTTTTCTATTCCCAACGAGATACTGTGTTAAAAATATGCAAAAAGGGCGCGTTGCAGAAATGAAATCTGCAGCGCGCCCTTTTATGCGCCGTCCAAAGGAGTATGTAGCCGATAGGTTGTGGAAAAACAAGCGTTTGGGGAAGGAAAAAGGCATGGCAAAGCAGACGCT
>DXDE01000006.1 GCA_019115615.1 Candidatus Agathobaculum merdavium
AGAACGCTTTGCCTTTCTTTTTTTGTCGAATGATGTAACATACTTGTGCCTTTACAAACCTCCCCTGCCGTGGTATGATAAACTGTACCACGGCGAGGGAGGTTATGCTATGCCGGACAAAAAGGGCACAAAGCAAGTCACGGCCAACAAAAAAGCATGGCATGACTACTTTGTCGAGGAAAAATACGAAGCGGGCATCGAGCTTGCAGGCACCGAGGTCAAGTCCATCCGACAGGGGCAGATCAATCTCAAGGATTCCTACTGCACCTTTAAGGACGGCGAGCTTTTCGTGCGCGGGATGCATATTTCCCCCTACGAAAAGGGCAACATTTTCAATAAGGACCCGCTGCGCGTGCGCAAACTGCTAATGCACAAGCGCGAGATCGCGAACCTATTCGGCAAGACCAAGCAGGACGGGTATGCGCTGATCCCGCTTTCGGTCTATTTCAAAAACTCGCGCGTCAAGGTCGAGATCGGCCTGTGCAAGGGTAAAAAGCTGCACGACAAGCGCGACAGCATCGCCGCGCGCGATGCCAAGCGCGAGATGGACCGCGCGATGAAAGAGCGCAATCGTTGATAACGCATCCGCCGGATGCATCCACACGGGGCCGTAACGGGTTCGACGGGGGTGTTGAAGCCGGGATAGCGGGCCGCAGCGGGGATCTGCGCTAAAAGCTCCAACTGTTTATAAATTAAACAACAACGATTATACTCTTCAGGCTGCCTAATTAAGGCTTAGCCCGTCGGCTCAGAGAGGACCACGGCTTTGAGACCCGGCGTCGATTAGTGGTGAACGTGTACGGGGTAAGAGTTGCCCCCGTCATGTAAGATGACTCTACTGAAGTGACCAGCCTGTTTGCCGGCGTGTCATGGAGGGAATGCCAAAAGACAAACTGCGCCCGGAGAAGTCACGGTGGATGTGCTTTCGGACAGGGGTTCAACTCCCCTCGGCTCCACCAAAATACCAACTGATACCGCCTGATAACAGGCGGTATCTTTTACTTTTGACTGGTTTTTACAACGGAAAACGGGGTTTTAAAATTTCGGTAGATATTCCGGTAGATTTACTTTTTGAACTTATGCTACACTATAAGCAGGCAAGGGGAGCGGGGCGAAAAAGCCCCGCTCCGGCGCCTGACGATACCGGTATCCGTCTTTCCGGCGCGGCTGTGCACCGCCGTACCGGGTTCCCAATCTGACAAGGGAAGGACTGTGAAACAATATGTCCCGCACGCGCGTCGAGCGCAATATTTCGTACGACGAGGAGAAGAAGAAATACTACGTCAATCTGGATTTCGGGCGCGACGCGCACGGACACCAGATCAAAAAGACACGCACATTCGCGCGGCTGACCGACGCCCGCAAGGTGCTGCGGCTGCATGAAGTGCAGCGCGATTTTGGCGCGCTGACCAAGCCAAACGACACGACCGTTGCCGAGTGGCTGAACTACTGGATGGACGCGGTCGTACGGCCCAATCGTGCCGCGACCACGGTGCATGGGTACAGCCAGATGATTGTCAACTACATCATCCCGCAACTAGGTGCAATTCCGCTGCAATCGCTGTCACCGCAGCGCATCCAGCAGTATTATGCCTACCTGTGCCATGACTGTGGCCTGTCGCCCAACACCGCGCGCAAGCACCACGATCTGCTGCGCAACGCGTTGCGCATCGCGGTCATGCAGGACGTGCTTGCTCGCAACCCGACCGACCGCGTCGAACCGCCCAAGTTCAAGCGTCCCGAACCGCAGTTTTACGACGTCGCTTCGCTGCGACGGCTGTTGGACGCGGTCGAGGGCGACAAGCTCGAGCCGGTCGTGTATCTGGCCGGGTATCTCGGCCTGCGCCGCGAGGAAATGTGCGGCCTGCGGTGGAAGGACATCGATTTTACCGAGAACACGCTGTGCGTGCACCGTGCCCGCACGATGGCCGGTTCGCAGGTGATCGAGAAGGACACTAAGAACCGTTCTTCGACCCGGCTGCTGCACATGCCGGAGGAGGTCGTGCGCATGCTGCACGCCGAACGGCGACGGCAGCGCGAGAATCGGCTGCTGTTCGGCAAGGAGTATCAGGACTCGGGTTATGTGCTGACTTGGCCGGATGGAGAGCCGTATCGGCCGAATTACCTGACCGAGACGTTCAGCGCGTTCATTCGTAGGAACCATCTGCCCAAGCTGACCTTGCATGGGCTGCGGCACACCTTTGCGACGCTTGCGAACTATTCCGGCGCGACGATCTACAACATCAGCCGCTCGCTGGGGCACAGTACAATCTCGACCACGTCCATGATCTACACGCATCTGCTGGATACGACGCACGAGCAGACGATCGAGGCAGTCGCGCAAAGCCTGCGGCAGGGCGGTGGGCTAAAGACCAGAAAACAAGTCAAATAGCGAGAATAGAGAGGAGGGAGAACGTTGCAGCTGCTGAAGCTGTTGCAGGTGATCGTGATGGCGGCGTTTGAGATCTGCGGTTTGGCTTTGATCGTTTTGGCGGTCCGCTTCTTTTTGTGGCGCGACAAACGGGACGAGGACTTCGCGGAATTGGTCGAGCACTGGCGAGAGGAGCAGATCCGGAGTGAGCGGACAGCGCAGGAGCAACCACGAAATGAGCAATCCATGAGTGAGCAGGCGAAGCAGGAGCAGCCCTCAAAGCATGTGCAGGCGGCGCAGCAACCGTCGCAAAACGAGCAAAGGCAGGACGAGTGGGCGGCGCTGAACCGTTTACGCGATGAAATAGAGCGGAGAGAACGACAGGCAAACCAGCGCGGCGCAGAGCCGATCCTGAAAAATGGGGTGTACCGGCAAAAGCGTGCGCTGTTTGGCCCATGGCCGCTGTTTTTGCATCAAAATGATGAACAATATGCGCGGTATGTCCGCTCGAGATGTCAACAGATACAGTTGAAGCTGGAGGATGACCATCCGTACACGATCATCGGCACATCCGGCGAGTACAAAACCTCGCTTCGCTCCTGCACCTGCATGGATTTTCGCAAGAATCAGCAAGGACTGGCGCCATGCAAGCACATGTATTTCCTTGCGCGGCAATGCGGGTATGATGTCGATGCGATCTTTGCAAACTATCAGGAAAACGCCCGGCGATAAGGAAAGCAGTCTCTCAACCGGTGTTGGGAGACTGCTTTTGTTTACGCGGACAAAAGCAGAATGCGCAGGCCGACTTTACGGGCGTATTGCAGCGTATACGCGCTGCCGCCCGTCGCGCGGGTGCAGTATGCAACGCAAACAGCACTGTGGTCAACCATAAATCGGTTGCGGCGCTGCATACAGCCGCGGGTGTAATGTTCGGAGGTGTAAATCACTTCGTTCGCGCGGCGTAGGATAGATTCGTATCGTTCAACCGATGCGGCAGACCAACCGCGGGTTTGCTCGCGGTTGGGCAGCGCCAGAATGAGCTGGATTTGCGGAAACTGGTCGCGCAGTCGCAGTACTGTTTCGGCGGCCAGCGTGTCGAAGCCCAGCGCCCCGCCAGCATAAAAGTATCGAATGCCGTATGCAATCAGTTCAAGAACCTCAGCTTCCACCTTTGCGGCGAGTGCCAGCAGGATTTCCGGTGGGATGTCGCGGTGACCGGTAAAGCAGCAGGCGTCTTCTCTCATTTGCCATTCCTCCTTTCATATATAGACTTTAACATTATCTAATGTAAAAGTCTATATATTTGAGATCTGGGAACTCTATTATCTAACTAACACATTAGATAATGGAGGCGTTCGCTATAGTGAGTTTGAATGTCCTGCCCTTGCTCGAGAAAAAAGGAAAAACGAAATATTGGCTTTACAAGCAATTGGGTATGAGTTATCAGAACTTTAATCGCATGGTGAACAACCAAACATCCTCGATTAAATTCGAACGCATTGAGACACTGTGTCAGTTGTTAGATTGTACGCCGAATGATTTGTTTATTATTGATTGGGAAGAGCATGATATAAGCAAATAAACAA
>DXDE01000063.1 GCA_019115615.1 Candidatus Agathobaculum merdavium
CTCGAAAGCCAGACAGGTGTAGGTTGGCTGACCGTGAAACTCGGTCAAGCCGTTATCGCAAATGAGCGCAGACAGGATACCTGCCTCCTTTGCCTTGCGGTCGATAGCAAGCAGTTCCTCCTCGGAGTCGACATACACGCATACCTTGGCCACTCCGCGCGAAAACCATTCACTGAGGGGTGTTGCTGGCTGTGTACTCTCACACAGCGCCACACCGTTTTCATCTGCCTGCACCTGTCCCAAACGCTGCTCACGTGCGAGCGCCGCAAGCACAGCCGTAACGCAGGCATGTCCTGCCTGCGCCGCGATCTTGCCTTTGCGCATTTTCAGATCGCGCCGCATCACAATCATCTGCTTGGGCTTATCCATGCTTGCGCCTCCCCTGCTTATTCCACGGTATTGGTCAGACTGCCAATACCCTCAATTTCACAGGTGACAACATCACCCTTCTTGAGGAATTTCGGCGGCGTAAAGCCCATGCCCACACCTGCGGGCGTGCCAGTCGCAATGACCGTACCCGCCTTGAGCGTCATACCCTGCGACAGTTCCGCAATAATCTCCGCAACCGTGTGCAGCAGATGGTCGGTGTTGCTGTTCTGGCGCTGCTCACCGTTCACCGTAGACGAGATATTCAGCGCGGGCGGGAACGGAATTTCATCCGCCGTAACGATGCACGGACCCATCGGCGTAAAGCCGTCCAGCGACTTGCCGAAATACCACTGGTTATGTGCGGTCTGCAGATTACGGGCAGACACGTCGTTGACGATCGTGTAACCGAAGATATGCCCCGGTGCCTCGGATACGCTGACATTTTTGCAGTTCTTGCCGATGACAACGCCCAGCTCCACCTCGTAATCCAAGCTATCTACCAAGCCTTCATAGGCCGGGATCGGATCGCCGGAACCGCTTGCCTCGCATACACGTTTGCTGAAATATACCGCTTTTTTGCGATTGACGAGGAACGCATCCTCATGGAAGCGGGCAGACTCGACCGCATGGTCTGCATAATTGATGCCAAGGCAAATCACGTCCTGCGCGGGATGCGGGATCGGTGCGCGCAGACGCACGCTGTTCAAACGGATAGCAGCACCCTCGGTTGCCTGCTCGGCATCCGACAAGCGCGCCAGCTGCGCGGGCGAGATGCGGCGGATCAGATCATTCATGTCGGCAAACGACAGGCCGAACGCCTCGATCGGCCAGATCAGACCGGGCCAGCCATCGCAGCCCACACCAATACGGTCAACACCGTCGTTATTCTGATACGTATAGAGTTTCATGGGTTCATTCACACTCCTGCTGAGATTGCTTTGTTTGTATCATAGCACATTCTGCACAAATATGAAAGCTGATGTTTGAAACTTCCCACAAAATATGTTATGATTGACGCAGAGTGAATGCACAATGCCCGAGTGGTCTTGTCATTTCGCACAACAACGCCAAATGAGGTGAACGCCATGACCGGCACCTGTGAGGACTGCGCGTACAGCGCTTATGACGATGTGCTCGACGAGTATGTCTGTGAAGCCTATATCGATGAGGACGAGTTTTACCGTCTGCTGCAAAAAGGCGGCTCTTGCCCCTATTACCGCTCTGGCGATGATTATGAACTGGTCCGGCATCAGAATTGAGGAGATGAAAATATGATAGACTGGGAAAAGATGGCCTCCGGGCTGCTGTATGATGCAAATTTCGACCCCGCGGTGCTGGAAGCACGCGACAGAGCGCAGGACCTGTGCATGGATTATAACCAGCTGCGCAGCACACAGAAGGCCGAGCGTCTCGCCCTGCTGCGTTCACTTCTCGCCGCCTGCGGCGAGGATATCGTTATCGAACCCCCGTTTTTTGTCGACTACGGCTGCAATATGCGTGTCGGCAAAGCGTTTTACGCAAATCACAACCTTGTTGTTCTAGACGGCGCGCCCATTACCTTCGGCGACCATGTATTCATTGGCCCAAACTGCTGCTTTACTACGGCCGGACACCCGCTCGATCCTGCGCAGCGCAACGCCGGACTGGAATATGCCAAACCCATCACGATCGGCAATAATGTCTGGATCGGCATGGGCGTGCAGGTATTGCCCGGCGTGACCATCGGGGACAATGCGGTTATCGGCGCGGGCAGCGTTGTCACGAAGGATATCCCGGCGGGTATGCTGGCTTACGGTGTACCCTGCCGCCCGATCCGCGAAATCGCGGCAAAACCGCGCCGCGTGATCCTGTAACATCCATCTCACTTACAAAACAAAAAGCACCCTCATCCGAGGGTGCTTTTTCTTGTCTTAGGCTACTGCTTCGACGGTCTCTACGCCGTTTTCACGGTAGGTATACACGGTAAAGCCGCTGTACGACCATACACCGTCTTCCCCTTCACCCATGCAGCTGGGCGAATAGCTCTTGGAGCTGGGCGAACCAAGCGCCGCCTCAAGCGCGGACGCAGACGAACCGATATAACCGGAGGCCTGCGCAGCGGTCGGCTGAGCCGGTTCAGGCTCCGGCTCCGGAGTCGGCTGCGGTGTCGGCGTGGTTTCCGGCTTGCTGGTCGAGGTGCTGCCGCCGGACGAGCCGCCCGAGGACGGCTTGCTGGTCGAGCTGCCGTCCGACGAAGGCTTGGACGTGTTGCCAGTCGAGGTGGAAGTCGAGCTGCCGCCAGACTGCGGCTTGGACTGTGTGGTGCTGTTCGAGGTCTGGCTGTCGGACGCAGCATCCTTTTCCTCTTCCGTCTTATCCTGTTCCTCGGTCTTATCCTCGTCAGCCTTGTCCTTTTCATCCTCCGGATTTACGGTCTCGACCGCCGCGTCGTCCTTCTTGGTATCATCCTTTTCGGTGGTCTGACCGCCGCAGGCTGCCAAACTGCCGCACAGCAGCAGCGCGAGCAGTAATGCCGTGATCTTCTGCTTGTTCATATAAAACGTCCTCCCGTTTGTATTTTCTGGTTCTATGCTTTATTCGACGGAATCCGCCGCCGAAAGGTTCCCGAGTTCGGGCGGATATTTCAAGATATTTGCAAGGTTACGCTCGACGATCTCGACGATCACCGTATCGCCCGCCTGCACCTGCTCCAGTGGGTATGGCATCTGCCGGGTAATGACCGCTTCGCGGAAATCCGCCGCGAGGAACGGATGCAGCGCGTTGCCAAAGGAATCCCGGCACAGGATCAGCCGGCCGTTCGCCGCATTTTCGCTCGTTGTCTGGATCAGGATGTCCTCAGCTGTGCGCGGCGGCGTGACATACGAAAAGTCGATGTCATATTGCTGCTGTGCCTCACGTTCCGTCCCCTTGGGATAGAGCATCTCATACAGGTCGCCGCGGTGGGTCTCTTCGGTCGTATAGTCGGCCTCGCCAAACGCCGTGTACGGCAGGCCGAGCGACTCCATCAGGAAATCGTGCGCAAGTGCCGCGCCGCGGTTTGTCCAGTGCGAATCCGTGCGCAGATAGAGCGTTTCCTCCTGCCCTGACAGGAACGTAAACAGATCGGCATAGTTGACGCCGTATTCCTTCAGATACGGAGCGACCAACTCATAATTGCCCGGGGAATCGCTTTGCAGGTAGCGCGCGGGCATGTTTTCGGGATACAGCGAGTTCTTGTTCGGCGCAATGGTGAACAGGAACGTCGCGCCGCGTGCCTCACAGTACGCCTGCATATCCGCGATCGTCTGCGCGATCTGCGCGGCCTCTTCCTCGGTAAGCGTCGCATGGTTCTGATAGTCGTTCAGCGTTTCAGCGTAGTACAGCCAGCCGTCCTTGCCATAGATTACATCCTCGGCGGGCGAGGTCGAAAGCAGCGTAGTCTGCAAAGCGGCGTTCGCCGTGACCATCTCCTGCCGCAGGGCGAAATGATCGGCGATATAGTCAGTCAGCTGACTGAGCACATTGGTGTTCCAGCTGCCGTCCTCATTTTGCAGCACAGGCTTGGGCGACAAACGCTCATTCGCGGCCGCTTCCGTCGGCGGCAGGAACAGCATGCCCGCTGACGGTAGCAGGCAAAGCAGCACAAAGGCCGCGGTGAAAATTTTGTATTTCATGGCAGCCTCCTTAGAACTGGAAATAGATAAACGGATTGAATGTGCCAGCCGACAGGTTGAGCATGCACAGCGCAAGCAGCGCAAGCGAGCCGGCAAGCGTGATGCTCTCGTTTTTAACTGGCAGCCGTTTAGCTATCGGTACACAGAGCAAAAGCGCCAAAAACAGCGTCAACAGGAACGCAGGCGTTAATAATGAACACACGGTCGCGGTTCCTGTCCAACCCAGACCAACGCCGGTGAACATCGCCGCGAACATCGCGCCCGCTTGCGAGAGCGACTCCGCGCGGAACAGCGTAAAGCCAAGCACGACCACCAGCATGGTGTACACATGGCCGAGCACACGCCCTTTCAGCCGCTTCTGTGGAATCACACCACTGTCCTCGAGCACCGAGAACGCACCGTGCCATAAGCCCCAGAGCACAAATGTCCAGTTCGCACCATGCCACAGGCCGGTCGTGAAGAACACAATAAAGCGGTTAATCCACGTACGCCCCCTGCCCTTGCGGTTGCCACCCAGCGGGATATACAGATAATCACGGAACCAGGTCGACAGCGAAATATGCCAACGCCGCCAGAACTCCTGAATAGTAGTCGATGCGTACGGATAATTGAAATTCTCGAGGAAATGGAAGCCGAACATGCGTCCCATGCCGATCGCCATATCGCTGTAACCAGAGAAGTCAAAGTAAATCTGCAAGGTATAACAGATCGCACCCATCCAGCCGGCGAACATGCCGATCTCGCCGGCGGGCAGCGCGAACACTGCGTCCGCCATCTGCCCCATCGCATTGGAGAGCAGCAGCTTTTTGGACAGGCCGCAGATAAACCGCCGGATACCCAGCGCGGTTTCACGCGGATTGGTTTGTCGCGCGTCGATCTCCTTCTCGATGTCATGGTACTTAACAATCGGCCCCGCAATCAGCTGCGGGAAGAACGAGATATACAGCAGCACCTTGATAAACGACCGTGATACCAGCGTCCGGTCACGGTATACGTCAATGACGTATGACAACCCTTGGAATGTGAAAAACGAAATGCCGATCGGCAGCGTGATTCCGGGCAGCGGCAGCGATGTGCCGAACAGGCTGTTGACCGTGCCGAGCGCGAAATCCGCATACTTGAACACAGCCATCATGCCGATACCGCCTGCAACCGCAAGCGCCACACCCAATTTGGCGTGCTTCCCCGCGGCCAGCAGGCCGCAAAGGTAGTTGAGCAGCACACTGATGAGCAGCAGCGGCAAATAGACCGGCTGCCCAAACGAATAGAAGATCAGGCTGGCTACAAGCAGCAGTAAGTTTTTTAACCGTACGCCGCGCAACAGCCGATCGAGCAAAAAAACTGCAGGCAAAAAGCAAAACAGAAAAATTGCTGAACTAAAAACCATGTTTGTTGTTCCTTTTTGATTTATTCTGCCTGCTTGCTCCCTGTTTTACTCTCCCGGACATAATTTGCGATCGCAATGCCGCCGCTGACGAGCGCCAACGCCGCCAGATTGCGCGGCGTCAGGATCTGCTCACCCAGCACGATCGCCGAAATCAGTGCACCAAACACGGGAATCAGGAACCCGAACAGGCTGACTTTGCCGACTGGGAATTTACCCAGCAGCGCGGTCCAGATCGTGAACGCTGCCGCAGACAGTACGACCATATAGGCCAGCAACAGCACACCACCCAGCGTAACTGCGCCGAGCTGCCCGCCACCGATCAAACCAAGCGCCAGCAGGAACAGACCGCCGATGAGCAGCTGCCAACCGGTCAGCAGCATCGGGTCGCGGCCGGGCGTATAAATACGCGAAACCAGTGCGCCTGCACCGGCCGACACCGCCGACAGCAGCACCAGTCCGTCACCTTGCAGGTGGAAACCGTTCAGACCACCAAGGCCAAGCACCAGCACGCCCGCAAATCCGCAGATGCAGCCCATCACCTTGCGCTGATTAAGCTTGTCGTTTGGCAGGAACAGGTGCACAAAGATCAGCGCAAAAAAGGTCTGTGTCCCCGAGAGCACTGCCCCCTTCGTGCCGGTTGTGGCAGACAGGCCGATATAATAGCACACATACTGGATCATGCTCTGAAACAGACAGATCCAGAAAATCGGCTTCCACTCACTGCGGTTCGGCACAATGCGATGTCCTTTTATGCGCGCAACCAGCAACACGAGCAGTCCGGCCAGTGCAAACCGCCAGCCAGCAAAATAGAGTTGAGAAAACGGTGCGTCCGCGCCGATGGCAAACAGCTCATACCCTTTTTTGATGCAGGGTGCGGCGCTGCCCCAGAGCGCGGTGCATAGCACCGCAGGCATATATAACCGACGAATCAAGTTTGTTTTTTGTTCCTTCATTTTGAATTTTCCCCTTTTCCCATCATGCTGCCAGTATAGCATTTTTTACCCTTCCGCGCAAGCAAGGGACATTTATAGGACACTTCTTCCGCTATACTAAACACAAGAAAGGGGCGATCGGCATGATTTATACCTGCCAGACCAAGTGCTGTCACTATATCTTCCCCGGCAGCGAACAGCAGCGCACCTGCCCGGACTGCGGTAAGCCGCATATCCGTCCTTCCTCGGCAGCGGAACGCATTGAATACTTCCGCCGACAAACCAACGCCCTCACCCAGCGCCACCGTTCAGGCTGAGCGCAACGTAAAAGGCCTTCCGTACTTCCGGAAGGCCTTTTACATTTCAGTTTCGTTTGTCATTTGTTTTTGACTCCCTCAAGGCAGCCATATCAGCCACCGTAATGAACAAACATTACTTGGCGGTATGACGCGCCTTGCGAGACATCGACTTGACGCGG
>DXDE01000064.1 GCA_019115615.1 Candidatus Agathobaculum merdavium
CTCCTGTCAGGCTTTGTCAATTAGGCTTTCACGTATTTTCCAAAAATCGTGAGTTTATCTAATTCAGCTCAATGCAATATGTCTAAAATCACGAACAGGCAGGCCTTTTGCCCCTCTTGCAAAATTTCCCCAGTTCGATATATAATAAATATATTACGGCAGTGCCATGCCTTCCGGAGGTACCAACACATGTCATCTGGAAAAAACGCCTCGATGCAGTCGCAGGCCTATGAATTTATCAAGCGGAAGATCACCATGTGCGAATATGCCCCCAACCAGCTGCTCAGCGAAGCTTTCCTGCAGGCTGAGCTTGGCTTTTCCCGCACCCCGGTGCGCGAAGCCATCGGCCGGTTGGAGCAAGAGGGTTTGCTCAAGGTGTTTCCCAAGCGCGGTATCGTTGTATCCGGCTTTACCATCAGCGACATCAGTATGATTTTTGAAGTGCGCCGTCTGGTCGAACCATATACCCTGCGCAACTACGGGGCGCGGCTCGATCTGGACAAGATCAAGCGCTTCTCAGATATCTTCCATGAACACGCCAAGGCAGAGGAGTTCTGGGGGTTCTACGAACTGGACGACCAGTTCCATTCCACGCTGATCTCCGTGCTGCCCAATGAATACCTGTCCGATCTGTACACCCGCATCCAGACGCAGAATATCCGTCTGCGCGTGATGAGCGGCCAGATGATCGAAAGCCGTCTGCAGCGCACGATGGCCGAGCATGCTGAGATTGCCGACGCCTGCCTCGAACACAACTGGGAGCGCGCCGCGCGCGCCATGGTGCAGCATCTGCACTTCTCCGAGGAATCCTCGCTGGCGACCCTGCTCAAGAGCCACAGCGGCACAAGCATTGTATAATTCAGATGTATGCGCGGGCCTGTCCCCGCATGCAGGAAGGAAGTCCAACATGAACTCTTTGAAAACCGGAAGCTATTACAGCCGTTACCGCGCAGCCGCACTTCGTTTTGAGGTCATCGGCGGCGCACTGCTGCTGATTTCGATTGTCCTGAACCTGCTGACCGGACGTTCCACGCTGACCATCAGCCTGCTGCTCGCCGCAACCGGTGCATTCCTGCTGATTATCGGTGGGGCAAGCCTGCGGCCGCACAATCTGGTTAAGGCGTTTGCCCAGCAATGTGCACAGGAACCTTGTCAAGAGATCGCACAGGGTCTGCTCGAAGCTATACAGAGCGATAAAAAGATCCGGCTGGTGCAGAAATCGATTGACGATGTGAATTTTGCGATTGAGGTATATGAATGTCTTGACGACGCTGATCCCGAGCTGATCCGCCAGCTCCGTGAAGCAGTGGATACACATATCGCAAAAAAGTCTTTTTAACCTTGGTTCAAACAAAAAATTACCGCCCGCCGCAGTGCAAACTGCAGCGGGCGGTTTTCTTTTGCCCGTCGAATCAGCCAAAATGGCCCATCACACCGTAAGTTTCCGGTCTGCGGTCGCGAAACACACCCCAGCTGCGCCGCAGCTCCCGGATCGCGTCCAGATCGAATGTGTGTGTCAAAATTTCTTCGGTATCGCGGTCAGCCTGTTCGACCAGCCCGCCGGTCTCGTTGGCAATAAAGGACGAACCATAGAAGGTCAGGCTGGACGACTGATGCTGGTTGTCCGCCGACGGCGTAACCGTCTCGGTACCGATACGGTTCGCCGCGACGAGCGGCATGATATTCGCCGCCGCGTGCCCCTGCATGCAACGCCGCCAGTGCGGCATCGAATCACAGTCAAGGATCGGCTCGGAGCCGATCGCTGTCGGATAGAACAGCAGTTCCGCCCCCATCAGCGCCATGCAGCGCGCGGACTCCGGGAACCACTGATCCCAGCAAATGCCCACGCCGATCTTGGCATAGGCCGTGTCCCAGACACGGAATCCAGTGTCGCCGGGCGTAAAATAGAACTTTTCCTGATAGAAATGGTCATCCGGAATATGGGTTTTGCGGTACTGGCCGAGGATCGTGCCGTCCGCATCGATCATGGCGACCGTGTTGAACGTCGTATTGCCCACGCGCTCATAATAGCTGACCGGCAGCACGACGCGGAAATCATGCGCAACCGTGCGCAGCGTGTTCACCGCCGGATTTTCCTCCAGCGTTGTGGCCAAATGATAGTTTTCGTAGTTTTTCTCCTGACAGAAATACCAGTTTTCAAACAGTTCGGGCAGCAGGATGATCTGCGCGCCCCGCGCAGCTGCTTCCTGTACTTTCTCCACAGCAGCATCCAGCCCATAGGTCATCTGGATCGCCGCCACCGTTACCTTGCTCATGTTTTATGCTCCTTATCCGGTTTTTGCTTATGCCTTGGGAATTTGCTGGGTGATGCAGTGGATATTGCCGCCGCCGATCAGGATATCGCGCGCCGGAATGGCGACCACCTTACGTGTCGGGAACAACTGCTGCAAAATCTCCTGCGCTTTTTCATCCATCGGATCGCCGAACGCAGGCATGACGATTGCGCCGTTTGCAATATAGAAATTGACGTAACTCGCCGCCAGACGCTCGCCCGGCGTACGCGTCGGCTCGCCGTCGCACAGGTCAAGCCCCTCGCACTCCTCGGCCGTGATCGTCACGGGCGCGGGCAGCGGCAGCTTGTGCACCTTGATTTTGCGTCCCTTGGCATCGGTTGCCGCCTCAAGCGCGGCAAGGCTCGCCGCGGAAAGCGCATACTGCGGGTCGCTTTCGTCGTCCGTCCACGCGAGCACAACCTCGCCCGGCGCTGTGAACGCGCAGACGTTATCCACATGCTCATTGGTTTCGTCGTTGTAAATGCCGCGCGGCAGCCAAATCACCTTGGAAACGCCCAGATAGTCGCAAAGCGTCTGCTCGATTTCCTCGCGAGGCAAGTCGGGGTTGCGCCCCGCGGACAGCAGGCAGGCTTCGGTCACCAGCGCGGTCCCCTCGCCATCGACATGGATCGAGCCGCCCTCACAGATAAAATCCCGCTTATTGTAGCAATCATCTTCCAGCAGGTCGCAGAACTTGCGCGCGATGCGGTTGTCGCGCTCCCAGCTGGGGTACAGGCCGTCGACCGCGCCGCCCCATGCGTTAAAGCCCCAGTCGATGCCGCGGCGGCTGCCCTTTCCGTCGATGACGAATGTCGGCCCGACGTCGCGTGCCCATGCGTCGTCCGTCTCCATGACAACCAGCCGCACCCGTTCGGGCAGCTGGGCGCGGGCGTTGTCGTACTGCGCTTCCGAGCACAGCACGGTCATCTTTTCGCTTTCCGAAATCGCCTCGATCACCTTGAGGAAGGCTTTTCGCGCGGCGTATGCGCCATATTGCCACGAATCCGCCCGCTCGGGCCAGATCATCAGGCAGCCCTCGTGCGGCGCAAACTCTGCCGGCATATAATACCCGTCCGCTTTGGGCGTAGTATGCAGTATTCTCATGCTTTGTCTCTCCATTATGTTTCTTGTTAATAGCCTACATCATTTTTGCCAAACTTGCAACAGCCTCCGGATTGTGCTACACTAAATACACAAAAACTTCACCGCATTATCAGGAGGAAATTATGCCTAACTACTCATATTCCTATACGACATATTATACACCATTTTACATGGTCGTGCTGCCCATTCTCGCCGCGATCGTCGCAATCGCCGGCGGTCTGGCGCTGTATTTCCTGTTCACCCGCAAACCCAACCGTTTCACCGGCGCAGCCGCCCGTCTGCATGACATACTGAACTTCCGCACCTTTTTTTCCGAACATTTGCTGCGTGCACTGTATAGCATCACCGTCGTGGCGATTGCGGTATACAGCGTTATCCTGCTGTTTACACAATTTTTCACCGCGCTGCTGCTGTTTGTGCTCGGCAACCTGATCGCGCGCATCATCTACGAATATGCGCTGCTGCTGCTCGTCCTGTGCCGCAATACGCAGGAGATTAACCGTAAAATGGGGCCGCTGCCGCAGGAGCCTGCTGCGCCGGCGCAGCCGCAGACCCCGCCGCAGGCACCCGTCCCGCCCATGCAGCCCCAAACCCCGCCGCAGGCACCTGTCCCGCCGGCACAGCCGCAGGACACCCAGCCGCCGCAAGGCTAATTTACAACCGAATATCCATTCTTTGGGAATTTTTATTACGGCGCGCAGAATGTTGGTTAACTTCTGCGCGCCGTTGTGGTAGAATAGGCATGGAATGACTATACTATTCCGGATGCACCAAGTAACACCGGAAAGACAGAGGGAGATCGCCATGAGCAAACAACCCGAATCCACAAACTTCCACCCACCCGAAAAACAGGAGCCGCTGTTCGCCGGACAGGCGCGCCGCCTGTTTCTGATTGTGCTCGCCTCTGTCATCATGGCAGTCAATATCAAGAGCTTTGTCGACGCGGGCGGCCTGTTCCCCGGCGGTTTTAACGGCCTGACGCTGCTCATCCAGCGCAGCGCGCAGCAATTTGCGGGTATCGCGCTGCCATTCACCGCAATCAACCTGCTGCTCAACGCCATACCCGCGGTCGTCAGCTACAAGCTGATCGGCAAGCGCTTTACGATTTATTCCTGCCTGATGATCGCGCTGACAAGCGTACTGACCGATATTATCCCCTCCATGCCGCTGACGGACGACGTGCTGCTTGTTTCCATCTTCGGCGGCATTTTCAGCGGCCTGTCCATCAGCCTGTGCCTGCTCGGCCGTGCGACCAGCGGCGGCACGGACTTCATCGCGGTCGCAATCAGCGAACGGTTGGGCGTGGATGCGTGGAACTATATTTTCATCGGCAACTGCCTGATGCTTGTTGTCGCGGGCGCGTTGTTCGGCTGGGATAAGGCGCTCTATTCGATCATCTTCCAGTTCGCCTCGACGCAGGTCGTACACATGCTCGACCAGCGTTTCAAGCGCAACACGCTGTTTATCATCTCCAACCGCGCGCCGGAGATTTACGAGCACATCAAGGACACCACACACCACGGTGCAACGCTGTTCCACGGCACCGGCCTGTACAACGGCGAGGAACGCGACCTGATTTATTCGGTTATCGCAAGCGATCAGGTAAAAGAGGTGGCACGCGCCGTGCGCGAGATCGACCCGCATGCTTTTATCAACATCCTGAAAACCGATCAGGTCGCGGGCAACTTCTATCGGCGGCCGCACGACTAATGTCGATCGAAACCACGCTTTCGATCGACATCAGTCGTATCACAAAGTCGGGCAAAACTCAACTTTGCGATGCCGCTCACAGAGCGGCTGAATCAAACGCGCTAATGCGCGAAATATAAAAGCCGTTTCGTGTCCAAAAGGACGCGGAACGGCTTTTGCATTTGCATCTTTTAGGCGTTTTCGCATCTCTCGAGCAGCTTTTCCCACTGCTCATCGACGTACTGCTGCGCGGCTTCGAGCGTCCACTCGTTGCCGGGCTTAAAGCAGTGCTTGAAGCGGCCCTGCAATTTCATAAACTCGGTCACAGGCAGCTTTTTCTTGGGCATATAGCTCAGGTGCCAGCGGCCTTCGATGATCTCATAGAGCGGCCAGACGCAGGTCTCGACTGCCATCTTGCAGATCTCGGGCAGCAGCTCGGGCGAATACTGCCAGCCGCGCGGGCAAGGCGACATGACGTTGACAAACGCCGGGCCTTCGGTGTAGATCGCGCGGTGCGCCTTCTCGTGGAAGTCCTTGAAGTTGCCGAGGAATGTAGTCTGCGCAACATACGGGATGTTGTGCGCCGCCATGATCTCGGTCAGGTTCTTCTTGTTCTGCTTTTTGCCGACTGACACCGCGCCCGACGGCGTGGTCGTCGCGCTGACAAAGCGCGGCGTAGACGACGAGCGCTGGATGCCGGTGTTCATGTACGCTTCGTTATCGTAGCAGAAATAGACCATATCATGCCCGCGCTCCATCGCGCCGGACAGCGACTGAAAACCAATGTCGTAGGTACCGCCGTCGCCGCCGATGGCAAGGAATTTATAGGTGCCGTCCAGCTTGCCCTTGCGCTTGAGCACATTGTACGCCGCCTCGACGCCGCCGCAGGTCGCGGCCGCGTTCTCGAACGCGGAATGGATGTAGGAATCCTCCCATGCGGTATAGGGGTACAGGAAGGACGAGACCTCAAGGCACGAGGTCGCGTTGCACACGACCGCTTTGTCGCCCTCGTCGAGCGCACGCAGCATGCCGCGGCACACCAGACCCGCGCCGCAGCCTGCGCACAGGCGGTGGCCGCCGACAAAGCGCTCAGGCTTGGAAAGTTCTTTCTTGTGATTGTACGCCATGTCAGAGCACCTCCTTCTCGCTGCTGCGCTGTCCCATGTGGATATATCGCGGTCCCTTGCCGCCGTTTTCGGCCATCAAGAACAGGTGGTCAAATACCCGCGCAACGTCCTCGGTCGCCACGTCGCGCCCGCCAAGGCCGTATACCACGTTAATCAGCACCGGACGGGTTTCCAAATCGTAGCAGGCCGCGCAGGTTTCCGCATAGACCGGGCCGCCGCAGGCGGAAAAGCCCTCGCTCTTATCCATGACGGCGACCGCCTTGACGTGGCTAAGCGCCTGCGCCAGTTCCTCCGCCGGGAACGGACGGAACACGCGAATCTTGATAAGGCCGACTTTACGCCCCGCCGCACGCAGCTGGTCGATGCAGGCCTTCGCCGTGCCTGCAGTCGAACCGATCAGCACGATGGCGACTTCGGCGTCCTCCATCTGGTATTCCTCAAAAAAGCCGTACTTGCGGCCGAAGGTCTTTTCAAAGTCGGCAGCGACGCCCAGAATCGCCCGCTTGGCGTTCTTCATCGCCTCGGCCTGCTGCACCTTATGTTCCATGTAGTAGGGCGAAACGTCGTACGGGCCAACGGCCAGCGGCGTTTCACGGCCGATCAGCGCGTGCTCGAGGTGATACTCGCCGACGAACGCCTTGACCGCGTCGTCCTCCTCGAGCAGGATGTTCTCGACCGCGTGCGAGGTAATAAAGCCGTCCTGACAAACCATGATCGGCAGGCGCACGTCGGGCGTCTCCGAAATGCGCATGGCCTGCAAGTAATTGTCGTAGGCTTCCTGATTGTTCTCCGCATAGAGCTGAATCCAGCCCGCGTCGCGCGTGCCCATCGAGTCCGAATGATCGTTGTTAATGTTGATCGGGCCGGTCAGCGCGCGGTTGACGCACGCAAGCGTGATCGGCAGGCGGGCGGACGCCGCCACATACAACAATTCATACATATACGCAAGGCCACAGGACGAGGTCGCGGTCACCGCGCGCACACCCGCTGCCGATGCGCCGATGCAGGTGGACATGGACGAGTGCTCGGACTCGACGGTGACATACTCGGTATTCACCTTGCCATCCGCGACATACTGCGCGAAATACTGCGGGATCTCGGTCGAGGGTGTGATGGGGAACGCGGCGAACACGTCCGGGTTGATCTGCCGCATGGCATAGGCAACCGCCTCGTTGCCTGAAAGCCGGTCTCGGATGCTCATCACTTTTCCTCCTTCACAAAGTCGATCGCGCCGAAGGGGCACACCTTCCAGCAGATACCGCAGCCCTTGCAGTGGTCAAAATCAAAGTCCGCGCGCTTGCCGTCGCAAACCGGGATAGACGAATCCGGGCAGAACGGCGCGCAAAGCAGACACTGCTTGCACTTTTCCTCATGCCAGACCGGGATATTGGCGCGCCACTCGCCGGTCATGGTCATGCGGGCGGTACCGCCCTCGTAAATCTCGCCGCCGGGGGTCAAGTCCTGCCACGGCGACTGCTCATTGATATCCTTTGCGCACTTTGCCATTATCCGCGCACCTCCTTAAGGGACTGGGTCAGACATTCCATATTGCCTGCGATAACCTGCGGCTTGGTTGCAAACTTATGCTTGAACGAAACCTCCATATCCGACTGGAAGCGCCACGGGTCAAGTACGCCGCTGACCTTGACAATCGCGGCTAGCATGGGCGTGTTGGGGAAATACTTGCCGAGCGTGCGCTCAGAGATCGCGCGCGCGTCGATCGTATAGACGCGGCCCTCATAGCCGCGCAGCAGCGGCCGCACCTCGTTGGGCGACTTGTGCGTGTTAATGACGATCGCGCCCTTGGGGTTTAAGCCGTGCGTCACATCGACCGACTGCAAAAGCGTCTCGTCGACCACCACAACGTAGTCCGGCTCATAAATGTTGGAATGAATGGTGCACCGCTCATCCGAAATGCGGTTATAGGCCGTGATCGGCGCGCCCATGCGCTCCGGGCCGTATTCCGGAAAGCCCTGCACATATTTGCCCGAGGCGAACGCCGCGTCTGCCAGCAGCAGACAGGCGGTCTTGGCGCCCTGTCCGCCGCGGCCATGCCAGCGAATTTCCACCATGTTTTTCATGTCGCTTCCTCCTGTTGTATCGTTTTGCCCGATGGGGAACAAAAAAGGCTTCCGTCCCTTCGTAAAGGGACGAAAGCCTGTCAAAACCTTCGCTAAACCACCCATTTACAGCGTACCATCATACGCGCTTCCTATAACGGGGAAAACCGTCAGCACCTACTCCCCAAGGGTTTCGGGCTGCGACTCCGGAGTGATATTCGGCATCGTCCTACTGGTGCCGGGCTTACACCATGCCCCGGCTCGCTGCATCGTTCGGAAACGATCCTACTGTCTCCCTCATCATCTTTGGGATGTTTTTGATAACTGTACTTCAGTATAATAAAGGAGTACAGCAATGTCAATCGGCATTTCGCACAAAAACAGATGTTTTTCCCGCGCGGACACAGTTAAGCCTTGCCCGAAATCAGCCACGGGGCAGGCTCGGTGACAAAGGTGTGCTTGCTCGTCAGCTTGGACACCGCGAGCTGAATGACCTCGGTCTCGCCGATGCCGTAGCGCGCGAACAGGTCGGGGATGGACGCGGCGCAGCGGAAGTCGAGCGTATAGATGACGAACTCCATGTGCGGATTGATGCGCAGCAAACATTCGATCTCCTGCTCCATGCTCGCGGAGGCGACCAGCATGGTCAGGCTCGGCACGGGCAGACCCTTCATCGTCTCATCGTCCACATGGTCGATGATCTGGATGTTGTTCAGGCCGAACTGCTCGATGTTCTCCTCCATCGTGCGGCGGTCGTTCTGGTTGTACTCGACTGCGATGACCGTTCCCTCGCCCGCGATGATGGCGGACTCGACCGCGATCGACTCGCCCGAGATGATGCAGACCGTATCGTCCGACGCGATGTGCATTTTATTCAGGATAACCGCGCGGATCTCGCTGCCGACATAGTGGATCGACCCGCGCGAGAAGCTCGAGTTGCGCATGCCGATCTTATAGGTTGAGCGCGCGTTGGGGTTCAAAATCAACATCGCCGCCGAAGCGTTGATGCCGCGGTTGATCATATCGCGCAGCTTGTTGTGCTCGATCGGGCCGGAAGGGTCAGAGCCGGTGTTGTACCACACGTCGCAGTCGCCCAGCCCAGCGTCCCACATACGGTAGAAAATGTCCGCGTGACCGGCCTCGGTGAACACGAGCACCGCGTCGTTGGACTCGACGGTCGGGATCAGGTTCTTGTTTTTGCGGGTAATGTCGAGAATTTTGACCTTTTCCAAGTCAACCTGCGTGTTTTCCGAAAAATACTGCAGCCACGCGAGGATCTGCGTATTGTTGAACAGCTGCTTCTCCATTGCGGTCACTCCCTTTTTGTCCGTATGGGGCGGCCGATGCGGCACGCCCGCTATATGATTTATTATAGCACAGCGGCAAAGCAGATGGAAAGCCTATCTTTGCGCAGTACGCGCCGCCGGGCGCGTTTTTTACCGCCGCTGCGCCGCGCTCATATTGCCAAAAATCAGTGGACATGCTAAAATGGGTATATCATTGGCGGCGCTGCACCATGCGCCGACTGTTCCGAACCAAAAGGAGGGTGCCCCCCGTGAAAATACAGGAAAGCGCGGAGAATTATCTGGAGGCCATCCTTGTGCTGACCCAGCGCAACGGACAGGTGCGCTCGATCGATGTGGCGCACTACACCGGCTTTTCCAAGCCGAGCATCAGCCGCGCCGTCGGTCTGCTGCGGGATAACGGCTATGTTTCCATCGACCAGAACGGCCTGCTTTGCCTGACCGAAGCCGGCCTGAAGATTGCCGAAACCATCTATGAACGCCACACTGTGCTCACCGAGCTGCTGACCATGCTGGGTGTCTCACCCGAAACCGCGGCCGAGGATGCCTGCCGCATTGAACACGTCATCAGCACGGAGACGTTTGAAAAGCTCAAGGAGCACGCACACCGGTATACCGACAAAACATAATCACGCGCCAACAGGCCGGCCGACTGGCCGGCCTTTCGCATATGCCGCAAGGAGGAACCCCATGCCCCAAACCATCGAAACGCTGCCGAACGGCCTGACGCTGCGGCAGGACGACCGTTTTTTCAAGCTCGGGCAGGACAGCGTACTGCTCTCGTCGTTCGCCAAACCGCGCCGGAACGCCAAGGTGCTCGACCTCGGCTGCGGCACGGGCGCGCTCGCGCTGCTGGTTTATCGTCCCGACCTGAAAATCACCGGGTTGGAGTTGCAGGAGGAGCCGCTCGACCTGTTCCGCGCGTCGATTGCGGACAACGGCGTGGATATCAACGCCGTGCAGGGCGACCTGCGCGCCATCCGCACGATTTTCCCGCACGGTAGCATGGATTATGTCATCTGCAACCCGCCCTACTTTGACCGCGCGGCAGGGCTGAATGCGCCCGCGCCCGCGCGGCGCACCGCCCGGCAGGACGGCAGCTGCACAGTCGAGGATATCGCAGTCGCCTCCTCCTTTGTGCTGCACACAGGCGGCAAGGCGGCGTTCGTGTTCCGGCCGGAACGGCTGTGGGTGCTGCTGCAGGCGCTTGACCGCGTGCGGCTGGTACCCAAGCGGCTGCGGTTTGTGCACCAGAACGCGGCAGCCGTGCCGAGCGCGGTGCTGGTCGAGTGCCGCAAAGGCGGCAGCCCGGAGGGGCTGACCATCGAGCCACCGCTGCTGGTCGAAAGTGAAGAATACCAAGGAATATACGGAAAGTAATTTTTAAGAGGATAATACCATGAGTGAAGCCATATTATATCTGGTCGCCACGCCGATCGGCAATCTGGGTGACCTGTCGCCTCGCGCGCGCGAAGTGCTCTCGTCGGTCGATTTCATCGCCGCCGAGGACACGCGCGTGACCCAAAAGCTGCTGACCGCATGCAGCCTGCCGCGCAAGCCGCTGATTTCGTACTACGAGCATAACCGCCGCGCACGCGGCGAGGAGGTGCTCGCCAAGCTGCTGGCCGGCGAAAGCTGCGCGCTCGTTACCGACGCGGGCACGCCCGCTGTCTCCGACCCGGGCGAAGATCTGGTCGCGCTGTGCGCAGCAAACGATGTGCCGGTCATCCCGATTCCGGGCTGCTGTGCTGCCGTGTGCGGCCTTGCAGCCTCCGGCCTGCCGACTGGGCGCTGGTGCTTCGAGGGCTTTCTGTCAGTCAACAAAAAGGCGCGGCGCGAGCATCTGGACGCGCTGAAAGACGAAAAGCGCACGATGATTTTCTATGAAGCGCCGCACAAGCTGTGCTCCACGCTGCGCGACCTCGCGGATGCCTTCGGCGGTGACCGCCGGATTTCGCTCTCGCGCGAGCTGACCAAGCTGCATGAGCAAACCCTCCGCATGACGCTGGACGAAGCGGTCGCCTACTTCGACGAAACGCCGCCGCGCGGCGAGTTCGTGCTGACCGTCGAAGGCGCGCCCGAAACCATCGACACGCCAGAAAGCGAGGACGCGCGGCTCGCTGCCGCCGCGGACGAGGTGCGCCGCCGTATCGCCGCGGGCGAAACGCAGAAGGATGCGGTCAAGGCGGTGTCCGTCGCCGCCGGCGTCAAGAAAAACGCGCTGTACCGTTTGGTGCTTGAACAGGACGAAACGGACGCCTGATTCCCCCACATTGGCCATTGTTTTCCGCCCTTGCGTGAAAAACCACCATTTGACCCGCATTTGTTCACACAAAGGACAAATTGCACCCGTATACTCAAGCTGTATTCAAACAAAAAGGTGGGATATCCATGTCTACCATACTGATAGCGGATGACGAAGCGCGCATCCGCCGCCTGGTCAGCGACTTCCTCAAGCGCGACGGGCATACCATTCTGGAAGCCGCCGACGGCACGGAAGCAATGCAGCTGCTGGAAAACCGTCATGCCGGACTGGATCTGGCCATTCTGGACGTGATGATGCCCGGTATGGACGGCTTTGAGGTGCTGCGCGAGCTGCGTGCACAGGAGCGCGGCGACAAGCACCTTCCCGTCATGCTGCTGACCGCCCGCGCCGAGGACACCGATCAGGTGCGCGGCCTCGAAGAAGGCGCGGACGACTATGTGACCAAACCGTTTTCTCCGGTCGTGCTGGCCGCGCGCGTGCGCACGCTGCTCAAGCGCGAAGGACGCACCGGCGCACCGGTCGAACAGTTCGGCGCATTGTCGATCAACGAGCTGCGCCGCGAGGTCGCGGTGGACGGTTCCGCGGTCGACCTGACGCCCAAGGAATATGAATTGCTGATCTATTTCAAGAACAACCGTGCGATCGCGCTCTCGCGCGAAAGCATCCTGAACGCTGTGTGGGGCTATGATTACTTCGGCGACCTGCGCACCGTGGACACCCATGTCAAAAAGCTGCGTGCCAAGCTTGGGGACTGCGGCTCGATGATTTCCACCGTGCGCGGCTATGGTTACCGTTTCGAGGGCTGAATATGAAGCGCCGTTCTATCCGATTCCAGCTTTTTGCCGCAATCAGCGCAGTCGCTGTGGTATTTATCGGCCTTCTGGTGCTGCTCAACCTGTTCTTTTACGAGGACTATTATATGATGACGCGGCGCAACGAGCTGCGGGAAGCCTATCAGACCGTGCACACCAACTTCCGGAAGGAATCCACCGATGATATTGCGGCAATGCTGGACAGCTACGAAAGCCGCAGCGCCATCCGTCTGGCCATCGTCTCGTCGGACGGTACCGTTCTGTACTCTTCCTTTTTCTCCGATAATGGTACAAGCGACCAGTCCGGCCTGTTCCAGCTGCCGGATTTTGACCTGCTGGAACAGCAGCGCCGTGGTTATGTTGTGCTGCAGGCAATCGGACAAAGTGTCAGCGCGCAGACCATCGCCCGGCACGGCTATCAATTCCTGAATGTCTCCCTGCGGGAGGGCGACCAGTACCTATGCCTTGTCGGTGCACTGGATAACCAGTCACAAAACTTCCTGTTCGCCTATATGCCCTATGCCTTTATCGAACAGAACTCCTCGCTGAACCTCGTTTTCCTGCTGATTGCAGGCGGCGGGGCGCTGCTGCTGTGTTTGCTGTTTGCCTTTTTCATCTCCCGGCAGTTTACCCGTCCGCTGGTGGATATGGCGGGCGTAGCCGACCGCATGAGTGAACTCGATTTCTCCAGCAAGTGCCAGACGGGCGGCAGCGACGAAATCGACAGGCTCGGTCAATCGCTCAACCAGCTGTCCGCTTATCTGGAGCAAACGATCGGAGAACTACAGCAATCCAACGACCAGCTTGCGCAGGAGATTGAAGAAAAAGAGCGCATTGACAGCATGCGGCGCGAATTTATCGTTAACGTCTCGCATGAACTGAAAACACCGATTGCGCTCATTCAGGGTTATGCCGAAGGCCTGACCGCCGGTGTAGCCGACGACCCGGAGGACCGCAAGTACTATTGCGACACGATCGCAGATGAGGCCGGCCATATGAACCGCTTGGTCATGCAGCTTCTCAGCCTGTCCAAGCTTGAACTGGGCGCAGAACAGACCTACCCGGACGATATCGACCTGCATGCGCTGTGCGCGGAAGCGGTGCACAAAACCGCCGTTCTCTGCGAAGCCAAGGAATTGACGGTACAATACGAAAACACCCATGTTTCTGTGCGTACCGATGGCGATCTGCTCCAGCAGGTGCTGATGAACTATCTGTCCAACGCAATACGATACACCGAGCCCGGCGGTCGGATTGAAATTTCCGCCGTGCAGAACGCAGACGGCACACGACTGACTGTGTTCAATCAAGGCGATGGCCTTCCCGAGGAAGAACTCCCCAAGATCTGGGAGAAATTCTACCGCACAGACCGTGCGCGCACGCGTGAAGCAGGCGGCACCGGCATCGGCCTGTCGCTTGTACGTGCGATTGCCGATACATTGCATGGCAGCTGCGGCGCGGAAAACGTACCGGACGGCATTGCGTTCTGGTTCCAGCTTCCATCCGCCCCAACCGACGGCGAAACGCCCACATGATAAACCTGCAATTTTTTTGCCGTTTGTCAATAGTAAATGCTAAAAAAGTCTAAAAAAATTTTTCACGGGGCCAGAATGAGGGCGATCTCCTCCCGGAAAAGCTGCTCGGAGCACAGATAACCGAACATTTTCCGGGGGTAGCTGTTGAGCCACTCCTCGGCCGCCTTGACTTCTTGGGGCGAGCGGGTGCCGAGGTCTGTCCCCTTCGGGACGAGTCGCCGGATCAGGCCGTTTTGGTTTTCGTTGGTGCCGCGCTCGCTCGGCGTGTATGGGTGGCAGTAGTAGACGGTGGTGCGTTTTCCTTTCCCGCGGCGCTTGTTTTCGATGCCTTCGGCGTCCGAGAACTCGGTGCCGTTGTCGCAGGTGATGGAGAGGAAGATCTGCGGGAATAGAGCGCCCAGTTTCCGCTCGATGCCGTTGAGGGCCCGGACGACGCTCT
>DXDE01000065.1 GCA_019115615.1 Candidatus Agathobaculum merdavium
AGAGGAAGAAGAGAAGAAGGAAGAAGAGAAGAAGGAAGAGCAGAATACGACCGATCCTTCGATTGATCCGGAGACCGGTGAACCGGTAGCGCCGACTGATCCGGAGGGCGGCGGCGGAACCGGTGGAGAAACCGGCGGAGAAACCGGTGGTGAGACCGGCGGTGGAACCGGTGGCGAGACTGGCGGCGGAACCGGCGGCGAAACCGGCGGTGGTGAGACCGGCGGCGGAGAAACCGGTGGTGGAGAAACTGGCGGCGGCGAAACCGGCGGCGGAGGCTCTGAGACACCGTCACCGGACGATCCGGAAGCATAACCTGCGTCAAACCGCATAAAATAACAACCGAATATCTGTTCAGCGCCGCACAAGGCCGCACACACCGGGGCGTTAGCGGTGTCCTGTACCCGCAATCCGCTACAGCGGGGGTGATGCGGGCGAGGAGGGACGTGCGCGTGGCGAGGCAGCTGCCAACAGGGCAATGAGGGACCGGTACTGCGCAATGGAGGACCGTGAACCATGTCAGGCGGGGAACCGAGCAGCATTAAGCGGAAACCATCGTGTGCCGCAGAGCTGCCGATCCTGAGCCCAAACCGCGGAAAGGCAGCCGGGCGCACGCTTTCGAATCGCTTGCGTGCGGTCTTGTGGGGCGCTGAACGGATTCGTTTGAAAGCACGCTTTCAAACGAGTGGAATGTACCGGGCGGGTGTCCGGATACATCCAAACGGGACAAAAGTTCCGACGAGCGAAACTTTTGCTCCGACTGGTATCAAAAGTCCGGCGGAGCTGGACTTTTGATGAAAACTGCGTTGCGGTTTTCTATTAACTGGCGCGCTTGCGCGCAAAAGAACGCTGGGAGGCGGGCTTGCGCCCGCCTCTTTTGTGGTGTTGGAACGCACAGCACAGGAAAGGAGTGGAAACGCGATGTATCAGGCGCTGTACCGCAAATGGCGGCCGCAGACGTTTGCCGACGTGATCGGCCAGCAGCATATTACGGACACATTGCGTGCGCAGCTCCAGTCCGGCAGGCTGAGCCATGCCTACCTGTTCACGGGTACGCGCGGCACGGGCAAGACCACCTGCGCGAAGATCCTTGCACGCGCGGTCAACTGTGAGCACCCGGTAAACGGCGACCCGTGCAATGAGTGCGCGGCCTGCCGCGGCATCCTCGATGGCTCGGTGCTCGATGTGACCGAGATCGACGCGGCTTCCAACAATGGCGTGGACAACATCCGCGATCTGCGCGACGAGACGCGCTACACACCCGCGCAGGTAAAAAAGCGTGTGTTTATCATCGACGAGGTGCACATGCTGTCGATCGGCGCGTTCAACGCGCTGCTCAAGACGCTCGAAGAGCCGCCCGAGCATGTGCTGTTTATTTTGGCGACCACCGAACTGCACAAGGTGCCCGCGACCATCCTGTCGCGCTGCCAGCGGTTCGATTTCCGGCGTATCGGTGCAGAGGATATTGCGCGCCGTCTGCTGGACGTAGCCGCGGGCGAGGGCATTGAACTGACCGAAGGCGCGGCGCGGTTGATCGCGCGATTGGCCGACGGCGCGATGCGTGACGCACTTTCCATGCTCGACCGCGCGGCAGCAGCCGGTGCGGTGGACGAGCAGGCAGTGACCGCAGCGCTCGGTGTGCTGGGGCAGGACGACGGCATCCGCTTAGCGGAACACCTGAAAACCGGCGACCTTGCGGCGGCGGTTTCCCTCATTGACGATTATTACAACGCGGGGCGTGACCTTGCATCGGTTTATGATCAGATGCTCGGCCTGATCCGTGACGCGCTGCTGGTGGGGACCAGCAAAACCGACGTGTCGGCGCTGATTTCGCCCGCGTATTCGGTGAAAAGCCTGCAAAAGCTGTGCGACGGGTTGGCCTCGTCTACGCTGATCGCGTGGAGCCGTGTGATCGGTGAGGCGCTCGACCGCATGCGCAGTGCGGCAAACCGTCGCGTTGAGGCCGAGCTGTGCGCCGTGCGGCTGTGCAGTCTGGGTGCGGAGCAATATGATACGCTCGGCGGGCGTGTCGAGGCACTCGAGGAAAAACTCAAGCATGGCGTGCCGATCGTGGCGGTGTCCGCGCAGACCGCGCCCGCGCGACGGGCAGACGATATGCCGCCACCGCCGGGTGATGCAGACGCGCCACCCCTGCCGGATGACGGCGATGCGCCGCTTTGGGCAGCAGAGGAGGCAGGACAGTCCGCTTCGGCTCCGCAGCCGGAAGCGGCAGCAAAGCCTGCCGCAGCGGTATGGCCGCAGTGGCCGCAGTTGCTCGAAAACTTAACCGGCAAGATCAACACAGGCGCACATACCAACCTCAAACTGTCTGCCAAGGCGGTGCTGGAGGACGGGGCGCTGGTCATCTTGTGCGAGGACGGCATCACAGCGATGCTCGCCAAGGCGGAGCCGACGATGAAGGTGATTCGCGCACAGGTAGAAGCGCTTGCGGGCGCACCGCTCAAAATCAAGGTGCGTGAGGCGGGCGATGAGCCGAAGGTACAAAAAAACGCCGCGGTCGACGAGATCATCGGCCGGGCGAAGGCATTTGATATTCAAGTAAAAGAACTTTGAGGAGGACATAACGATGGCAAAGGGCAAAGGTTTCGGCGGCGGTTTCGGCGGCGGCATGAATATGCAGGCGATGATGAAGCAGGCGCAGAAGATGCAGGAAAACATGATGAAGGCGCAGGAAGAGATCGCGCAGATGGAGACCACCGGCACGGCGGGCGGCGGCATGGTGACCGCGACCGTAACCGGTACGTCGACGCTCAAGTCTATTGAAATTAAGCCCGATGTGGTCGATCCGGACGATATCGACATGCTGCAGGATCTGATCGTCGCGGCGGTCAACGAGGCGCTCAAGGCGGCAAATGAGAAGTCCCAGAGCCAGATGTCGGCGATCACCGGCGGCATGGGCGGCGGTCTGGGCGGCCTGTTCTGATGGATTATTTCGCACCACCCGTCGAGCGGCTGATCGAGGAATTTGCAAAGCTGCCCGGCATCGGGCAGAAAACCGCGCAGCGGCTGGCGTTTCATGTGCTCGACCTGCCCAAGGAGGACGCGGAGCGCTTTGCCGACGCGATCCGCGAGGCCAAGGCCAAGACGTTCACCTGCGCGCGCTGTCAGAACCTGACCGACAGCGAGACCTGTCCGATCTGCGCTGACCAGAGCCGCGACCAGAAGACGATCTGCGTTGTGGCTGAGCCGCGCGATGTAATCGCGTTTGAGCGCACCAAGGAGTATCACGGTCTGTACCATGTGCTGCACGGCACACTGTCCCCGATGGGGCACGTCGGGCCGGATGATATCCGTATCCGCGAGTTGGTGCAGCGCGTGGCGGACGAGGACACCGAGGAGGTCATCCTCGCCACGAACCCGGACACCGAGGGTGAGGCTACGGCGATGTACATTTCGCGGCTGCTGCAGCCGTTCGGCATCCGTATTACCCGTCTGGCGTACGGCATCCCGGTCGGTGGGCATCTGGAGTTTGTCGATGAGGTCACGCTGACCCGTGCACTGGAGGGCCGACGGGATCTGTAATGATAACGATTTCTGCTTTGTTCCTGCTTTTTACGCGGCCGAGCCGTGTAAAAACAGGAACGGCCGGACTTTCGTCCGGCCGTTCCCGCAATAAAAGGTAGGATAGAGAGTAGAAAGCAAGAACATGTGGGGGGATCTTACGCTTTCCACGAGTTTATAATATCGGTGTATTGTGAACATTCTGTGAACATTTCGGGAATTATTTCGTTTTTCGTATGATCGGGAGGAAAATGCCAGTGGCAGAACTGAAAAAAGAAATTGAAAACCGGCGCACGTTTGCGATCATTTCGCATCCTGACGCCGGTAAAACCACCATTACGGAGAAATTTTTGCTGTACGGCGGCGCGATTCAGGAGGCCGGTATGGTCAAAGGCAAGAAGAACGCCCGCCATGCGGTGTCTGACTGGATGGAGATCGAAAAGCAGCGCGGTATTTCGGTCACCTCGTCGGTGCTGCAGTTCCGCTATGAGGGTAAGTGCATCAACATCCTCGATACCCCGGGCCATCAGGACTTCTCCGAGGATACCTACCGCACGCTGATGGCGGCGGACTCCGCCGTTATGGTTATCGACGCTTCCAAGGGCGTCGAGGCGCAGACGCGCAAGCTGTTTAAGGTCTGTGCGATGCGAGGCGTGCCGATTTTCACTTTCATCAACAAGATGGACCGCGAATCGCGCGATCCGTATGAGCTTTTGGAGGAGATTGAGAACGAGCTGGGCATCGGCACGTTCGCGGTCAACTGGCCGATCGGCTCGGGCAAGCGCTTCAAGGGCGTATACGACCGCATGGATGACGAGGTCATCGCCTTTGAGGGCGCGGACTTCCGTCACGAGGTCAAGGCGCAGCGTTTGTCGATCGACGACCCGATCCTTGAGGGGTTGCTGCCCGAGGACCAGTACCAGACGCTGATCGACGATGTTGAGCTGCTCTCCGGCGCGGGCGATGAGTTCGACCTGAAAGCCGTGCACGAGGGCAAGCTGTCGCCTGTGTTCTTTGGTTCTGCGCTGACCAACTTCGGCGTTGAGCCGTTCCTCAAAAAGTTCTTGCAGATGACCCCGCCGCCGACCGCACGTACGGCTGACATCGGCGTAATCGACCCATTTGAGGACCATTTCTCGGCCTTTGTATTCAAAATTCAGGCCAATATGAATAAGGCGCACCGCGACCGTATTGCGTTTATGCGTATCTGCTCGGGCAAGTTTGAGCGCGGGCAGGAGGTGCTGCATGTGCAGGGCGGTAAAAAGATGGTGCTCGCCGCGCCGCAGCAGCTGATGGCGCAGGACCGTTCGATCGTGGACGAGGCCTATGCGGGCGATATCATCGGCATTTTCGACCCGGGCGTGTTTTCGATCGGCGATACGGTATGCGACCCCAAGCGCAAGTGTGTGTTCTCGGGCATCCCGACCTTTGCGCCTGAGCTGTTCGCAACCGTGCGGCAGAAGGATACGCTCAAACGCAAGCAGTTCGTCAAGGGTGTTGAGCAGATCGCGCAGGAGGGCGCCATCCAGATCTTCCGCGAGCCGGGCTCAGGTATGGAAGCCGTTATTGTGGGCGTTGTCGGCGTGCTGCAGTTTGAAGTGCTTGAATACC
The DNA here is from genome assembly GCA_019115615.1 of Candidatus Agathobaculum merdavium. GTDB lineage: Bacteria > Bacillota > Clostridia > Oscillospirales > Butyricicoccaceae > Agathobaculum > Agathobaculum merdavium. The sequence continues at coordinate 5,132 of DXDE01000065.1, forward strand.
GCCTGAAAAACGAGTATAACGTCGAGATCATCCGCGAGAACCTGCCTTATGAGCATGTCCGCTGGGTAGAGAACGATGAGGAGGATTTCGACATCAAGGCGCTGCAGCTGACCAGCGACACGAAGATCGTCGAGGATCTCAAGGGCAACAGCCTGCTGCTGTTCTCCTCGCCGTGGAATATCACGTATGCGCTCGATCACAACGAAAACCTGCGTCTGGCTGAATTTTCGGAGAACGCATGAGTGCTTCGTTTGAAAGCACGCTTTCAAACGAGAGAGGCCGCACCGCGTGGTACGCGGATGCGGCCAATACGAGAAAAAGTTCCGATGAGCGAACTTTTTTTCTTCCTTGTATAAAAACGCAGGCGCAGGTCCTGCGTTTTTATGTTTTTCGGCCGGTTTGCGGCCAGAAAACGATTGCATGCCCGGCAAGGCCGGGGATACGAAAAGAATAGCAGCAAAAAAGATCCCGCGCCGCAGCGCGCATTATTCAGCCGCTCTGTGAGCGGCAT
>DXDE01000066.1 GCA_019115615.1 Candidatus Agathobaculum merdavium
AATCTCAGCAGCCATATCGAACAACTCATCAGCAGTCATACCGAGATCGAAGCCGGTAAGCGTGTAGGCAACGCCGTCCTGTTCCCAGCGCAGGAACTGGTAATTCTGCTCCGTGACCTCGTCTGCACCATAGCCAATCTGCAGATCACCCGCGTCGACAGCAGCCTGCTCCTCGGCGGTCGGTTCATAGTCCGCAGGAACACCCTTGTAAAGATTTTCCTTGTATTCCACCGTTACATCGTCAATCTCACGCACCTCATCGTATGCGTATGCGTCAGCCTCCGCATTGGTGTCCGTACTGTCGTCGTGCACTTCGCCCGTATTTAGATTGAGTTTGACACCGTCACGCTTGTACTCTGCTTCGATATCCGTCCACTCGCGCAGCGTGTTGCCATCCTCGTCCTTTTCGCCGCCGTAGACATGCACGCCGCGGTCGAACGCAAAGCCATTTGCAAATGCCTCGGGCACCTTGGCGCCGCCGGTCAGTTCGGCCTGTGTTTCCGCGTAATCCATGCACTCATTCGACCACGAGCCGCCGAACGTATACGCAACAATACCATTTGCCGCCACCGCGCCGGTGATCGCCACCGCCGCGACCAATGCGACCGCTGCCAACCGTTTGGCAAACGGACGGCGCACCTTACGCGGTGCTTCGCCGCTTCTCAGCGCAAAGTCGATACGGGTTTTGAGTTTGTCCGGGGCTTCCAGCCCCTGCGCGCACTGGTGCAGCATTGCCTGCATCTCACGATCCATCTTCATTTCATCCATGTGTCACAGCCTCCTCCGGCTTTCCCTCTTTTTCGGTCAGCGCCTGCCGCAGATGGCGACGGGCGGAAAACAGACGGGATTTGACCGTCCCCTCGGTTACGCCGAGCGTGCGTGCGATCTCTTTGACCGGCCGGTTGTCGAAATAGTAAAGCACCAGCACGGTGCGGCGTTTTTCGTCGAGTGCGTACATCGCCTGATACAGCCGCCGCTGTTCATCCGTGCGCAGCACGGCGGACAGCGCGCTTTCGCCCTCGCCGGTCTCGAAAAATTCCGCAACGGGCGTTTCGCGCCTTGATTTGCGGCAATACTTCCACGCCGCGCGCGTCAGCATCCGGATCAGCCACGGACGGAACTTCGAGCCGTCTCGCAACGCCCCAATCGACTGCACGCAGGTGACAAAGGCCTCCTGCGTCAAATCCTCACCGTCCGTACGGCTGCCGGTGATCAGGCAGGCGACGCGGTAAGCGTCGTTTTTATATCGCGCATACAGTTCGTCGAACGCCTGCATGTCGCCCTGCTGCATCCGCTGGACGAGTTGTTCATCGGTCATAAGTCTTGCTCCTTTGCGTTTTCGGTGCACCTGTCTATAAGAGCCGCGAGCGGTCGGTTTGGTTCAATATTTTTTTCGCCGCCTGTTTGGAAGTCTTCCGTACATAAGAGCCATACAATCGGCTTTCGGTTCACGAGATATTGCACAAACCACCTTCCCTTTGGCGGTTGCGTTTTACAGGGCTGTCCCCTATACTGTTACTATACTCCAAACCAGACAAGGAGGAAAGCCCTGATGGACAAGCAGGATTTTTTTGATGGCAAAGTGTTCGACGCATGGCGTTGGTTCGGCACTCACATTAACGATCAATCGGTCATTTTTCGTGTTTTTGCACCAAATGCAGCCAAAATCACTGTTACTGGTGCGTTTAACGACTGGAAAGAGGATGAGCTGATACAGGACGGCCGCAGCGGTTTCTGGTCGGTTTCTGTGCCGGACGCGCAGCCGGGACAGTTCTACAAGTACCGGATCTACACCCATAGCGGCGCGGTCGTCGAGCACTGCGACCCTTACGGCTTCGCCATGGAGCTGCGTCCTGGCTGCTGCTCGGTCATCACTGATCCGGACGAATACGCCTTCACTGATGCGGACTGGATGGCTGCGCGCACGGCATCGCCCGACGCGCCACTGAACATCTACGAGTTACATCTTGGCTCATGGCGGCGCAACCCTGCCGACGAGGAAAACGGCTGGTACCGCTATGACGAAATCGCCGACCTGCTCATCCCCTATCTCAAGGAGCACGGTTTTACCCATGTTGAGTTCCTGCCGCTGTCCGAGCACCCGTTCGACGGCTCGTGGGGCTACCAGAATACCGGCTTTTTCGCTCCTACCTCGCGCTATGGCACACCTGCGCAGCTCAAAATGCTGATCGATCGGCTGCACCACGCGGGCATCGGCGCAATCATGGACTTTGTCCCTGTGCATTTCGCAGTCGACAGCTACGGTCTCGCCCTGTTCGACGGCACACCGCTCTATGAATATCCGCACCCCGACGTGGGCGAAAGCGAATGGGGCAGCTGTAACTTCATCCATTCGCGCCGTGAGGTGCGCTGTTTCTTGCAATCCGCGGCCGATTACTGGCTCGACCAGTTCCATTTCGACGGCCTACGCATGGACGCGGTCAGCCGACTGATCTACTGGCAGGGGGACCCTGCGCGCGGCGTCAACGGCGACACGCTGGATTTCCTGAAAAATATGAACGCCGGACTGAAGGTCCGCCATCCCTCTGCCCTGCTCATCGCAGAGGACTCAACTGCCTATCCCGGCGTGACGCGCCCGGTATCCAAGGGTGGATTGGGCTTTGACTATAAATGGGATCTTGGCTGGATGCACGATACGCTGACCTATATGCAGACCCCGCCGGACGAGCGCGCCGACCGGCGCGGCCAGCTGCTGTTTTCCATGCAGTACTTCCCGAATGAACACTACCTGCTGCCGCTGTCGCACGACGAGGTCGTGCACGGCAAGGCAGCCATCGTGCAAAAGATGTGGGGGGCCGACCTGACCGACAAATACGCGCAAGCGCGCGCGTTCTATCTCTATATGTTCGCGCATCCGGGTAAAAAGCTGAACTTCATGGGCAACGAGCTTGGCCTGCGCACAGAATGGAACGAAAATGCCGAATTGGACTGGTCGTATGCCGATGGCATGTTCCATGCCTTCTTCCGCGCGCTGTCTCAAACCTACCGTGACCACCCCGCGCTGCACACAGACTACGAAGCCGCTTCATTCCGCTGGCTGGATGCGGACGAGGATGCCCCTTGCGTGTTCGCGTGGGAGCGCCGTAGTGCAAATGAGCGGCTGATTGCGGTCTGCAACTTTGCGGACGAGCCGTATGACTTCCCCCTGCCCTCGCCGGACTGCACCGTGCTGCTGCACACCGACTGGGAACGTTTCGGCGGCCAAGCAAAAGAGAGCAGTCGGTCATTTTTAGTAAAACAAGATGGATTTTTGCTCAAACTTGCCAAATTCAGCGCTGTACTCCTAAAAATAATCGAAACAAAATAATATGCTATTCGCGCTGTTCCGCGTGTGCAAAACAAAAGAACCGCCTTTTCAGGCGGTTCTTTTTTTGCAAACCTTAACGATTCTAGCGAGATGTTCAGTTTACTTTCGGGAACAGCTCCTGATCGATCACCGCGTCAAGCGTCATGCCTGCGTAAGCGATCTGCGCCAGACCGTCAATAAAACGGCTGACTGCTGCGAGCAGCACCGAAATGTTGTCGGCCACAAACGGGATGATCTTCTCCAGCTCGAGCGAGCCGTCCAGCAGGGTATTGTGCTTCAGATAAATCTGTCCTGCCTGCTCGAAGAATCCGAACGAACCCAGCGCGCAGAAGTCATTGCAGTACGCACAGGCGCGGCGCAGCTGGTTGGCATGCGTATCCGGCGCACCCTGGAAAAGGGTCACAAAAAATTGCAGCAAACCGCTGTCCTCGCTTGGCAGCTGCAGCGGAATAAAGCATGTCTCGATCACCACATCCTTGGCGACCTTACCCTGCCGCATGGCCTCGCAGCGCAGCAGCGTAGGCGCGCCCTCCTGCCGCATGACCTCAGCCCGAAAGCCATTCTGATTCAAAACCTCAGCCATGCAGGCGAGAATCTGCTCTTGTTGTTCAATTTTCATCCCTTTTTCACTCCAATATCCGTGCGGTAATGCGCTTTTTCAAAGTGGATCTTCTTAACGTCGTCATACGCCTTGACGATCGCCTCGTCGAGCGTCGGCGCAGTCGCGGTCACGCCAAGCACACGGCCACCGCTCGTAACAAATGCGCCGTCCTTGACCGCTGTGCCCGCGTGGAACACGAACGAATCGGTCACGTCACCCAGACCCGTGATGACCTTGCCCTTTTCATAAGCCTTGGGATAGCCGCCCGATGCCATGCACACGCAGCAGGCAGCGTTATCCGCCCACTGGATATCGATCTCGTCCAACTTTTCGTCGATCACCGCGTTGAAAATATCAAACAGGTCGGTTTCCAGACGAGACAGCACAGCCTGCGTCTCCGGGTCACCGAAGCGCGCATTGTACTCGATCACCTTGGGGCCCTTGGGGGTCAGCATCAGGCCGAAATACAGCACACCCTTGAACGGACGGCCTTCCTGTGCCATCGCCGCAACCGTGGGCTTAAAAATGGTCTCCATGCAGGTCTTGGCGATCTCATCAGTATAGAACCGCGAGGGCGAGAACGCGCCCATACCGCCCGTATTCGGGCCTTCGTCGTGGTCATAGGCACGCTTGTGATCCTGTGCCGACGGCATGGTTTTGAGGTGCTTGCCGTCTACGAACGCGAGAACGCTTACCTCCGGGCCGGTCAGGAACTCCTCGATGACAACGCGTGCGCCAGCGCCGCCGAACGCACCGCCGTCAATCGCGTCCTTGACGGCTGCGATCGCGTCCTCTTCGGTCATGGCAACCGTCACGCCCTTGCCGAGCGCCAAACCGTCCGCCTTGACGACGATCGGCGCGCCCTGCTCCTTGATATAGGCAATGGCATCCGCAGAGTTTTCAAACACGGCATAGCCTGCGGTCGGGATGCCGTACTTTTTCATCAGTTCCTTGGCAAAGGACTTGGAGCCTTCGATGATTGCCGCGTTTTTACGCGGGCCAAAGGCACGGATACCCGCTTCTTCCAACGCGTCGACCATGCCGAGCGCCAGCGGATCGTCCGGCGCGACCATCACGAGGTCGGGGTTGTGTGCCTTGGCAAAGGCCACTACGCCGTCAATATCGGTCGCCTTGATGTCGACACATTCCGCTTCCTGCGCGATGCCGCCGTTGCCGGGCGCGCACCAGATATGGTCGACCTTAGGGCTCTTTGTCAGGGTATGGACGATGGCATGCTCACGGCCGCCGCCGCCGATCACCAATACTTTCATGGTTCATTTCCCTCCGTACGGATGTATTCTTTCTGCACGCGGAATGTATCCGCCAGCAGCGCAATATAGCCGATTACCGTCAGCGTGTTGATCGCAGTAACAACCAGCGCCAGCGCGTAGTCGTTCAGCCAGCCGGGTGACATGAGAAGCGTCAGGATAAAGCCCGCGCTCCATACAACAAATATCAGCCATTCAATGATTGTGCCGCGTTCACCTGCACGCATCTGCTCCATATAGGCGAAGAGCAGCATACAGCCGGTCAGCAGCAGCGGCACGAGCGAAGCATATTCCAGCACTATGCGCCCGAGCCCCGGCGGCAGCATCGGTGTACCGCAGAGCAGCTCAAAACCGATGCACACATCAGCCGCAATGGACGCACGCATAAACCAGCGCGACACACGCTGCAGCGACAGTGCCCCTGCGGAAATCAGCGCAAAGGCCACGATTTGCAGCATCCAGTTATCCTGCAAAACCAGCCGGAGCAGCCAGCCGCCCGCAATAGCCAGATAGGCATAATAGCCCCGCAGCAATTTCATTCCTCCACCTGCTCTTTCAGCAGCGTTTTGGCACGCCACAGATAGCGCACCATCCAAACATACGACACGACCGCCGCGAGCAGCGCAATGATCTCAAGCGCCACCTGAAAGGTAAACAGCGTCGTGTATGCCCCTTGTGCAACAGACAGCTCCGCCTGCCCCTCAAACAGCGGCAAGAAGCCCATCATGGATGCGCCGCGCTGGATGAGCGTGGTCAGTGCCCACGTGCGTCCGATACGCAGCGTCTGCTCGGACGCATCCTGCGCACGGAATCTGCGGTCGAAGCCGCGCTGCATGGGCAGGTACAGCAGCAGAAACAGCAGGTTGACCAGCATATTGCCGATCCAAGCCGGATTGGTGCCGTTCGGCAGCAGCAGCGTCAGCACGCAGCCAACAAGTGCAGCGCCCAGCGCTGCAAAACATCGCAGCCGCCAAGCCGCCCAGCCGTTCATCAAATAACACACGGCCATCAATGCAGCCCCGGCTAACGCACCCACCTTACCGATACAGACTGCAGCTGCGATCTGCACAATCAGCGCCGCCAGCGTCCATTTCGCCGCGGACGCGGCATTTTCACGCATCAATGGTGGAACAGGCGCATGCCGGTAAACGCCATCACGATGCCGTATTTATTAGCGGTTTCGATCACGTTATCGTCGCGGATCGAGCCGCCCGGCTGCACAATGTACTGTACGCCAGACTTGCGCGCGCGCTCCACGTTGTCGCCAAACGGGAAGAACGCGTCCGAACCGACGGTTACGCCAGTGTTCTTTGCAATCCACGCCTTCTTTTCCTCAGCGGTGAGCACCTCGGGCTTGACCTTGAAGGTATTCTGCCATACGCCGTCCGCCAGCACATCCTCGTACTCGTCCGAGATATACACATCGATCGCGTTGTCGCGATCAGGACGGCGGATGCCGTCGACAAACTGCAGGCCGAGCACCTTAGGATGCTGCCGCAGGAACCAGTTGTCCGCCTTGTTGCCCGCAAGGCGCGTGCAGTGGATACGGCTCTGCTGGCCCGCGCCGACGCCGATGGTCATGCCGTCCTTGACATAGCAGACCGAGTTGGACTGCGTGTACTTGAGCGTAATCAGCGACAGGATCATATCGTGCTTCGCACTCTCGGGCAGTTCCTTGTTGTCAGTGACGATGTTGTTCAGCAGGCTCTCGTTGATCTCATAGTCGTTGTAGCCCTGCTCGAAGCGGATGCCGAAAATATCGCGCTGCTCGATCGGCTTCGGCGTGTAGTCCGAGTCGATCTTGACGACGTTGTAGCCGCCCTTGCGCTTGGTTTTCAGGATCTCGAGCGCCTCATCGGTGTAACCCGGCGCGATGATGCCGTCGGACACCTCGTGCGCGAGGTACGCCGCGGTGTCCGCGTCGCACACGTCGGACAGCGCCGCCCAGTCGCCGTAGGAGCACAGGCGGTCGGCGCCGCGCGCGCGAATATAAGCGCACGCGATGGGCGACAGCTCGTGGTCGGCCTCGACGAAGTACATCTGCTTTTCCACTTCGGTCAGCGGCTTGCCGAGCGCCGCGCCCGCCGGGGACACATGCTTGAAGGACGCCGCCGCCGGCATGCCGGTCGCCTTTTTCAGCGCCTTGACCAGCTGCCACGAGTTGAACGCGTCACAGAAGTTGATATAGCCCGGCTTGCCGTTGAGAACTTCGATCGGCAGTTCGCCCTCGGTCATAAAGATGCGCGCGGGCTTCTGATTGGGGTTGCAGCCATATTTAAGTGCCAGTTCCTTCATGCCTTGCCCTCCTCATGCTTGTTGCGAATCTCCTGCCAGTAAGCGCCGGTCTGCAGATCGATATAGCGCACGAACAGCGCGACCTTGTTCTGCTCATTCATGCTCGTCCACAGCATTTCAGTGAACTGCTTGATCGGCTTTTCGATGCGGATGCACTTCGGCTCGCCGCGGAACGGCGGCAGCGGATCGCCATCGCACTGATAGGTATGGATAAAGTGACCCAGACCCGGCACCGGCTTGTCATACTCGTAGAAAAAGCGCTTATTCGCTGTGCGGTCGGAGGTGAAGTTCTTAAGGATGGACAGGCTGTACGAGCCGTCCTCGTTGATGACGCCCGAAATGCGCGAGGTATAGTTCGGCGGGTCAGGCTCGAACTGACGGGTGCGCAGCGCGTCGATATAGCTCTTGCCGTCCTTCAGATAGTCGCAAATCGTATCGGTCTGGTCGCCGTTGGTAACGACCAACTTGCCGCCGCACTGGCGCACCGGATGGTAGATGATGAGCGACGGGTCGGTCATCTTGGACGGGTCGTAAGCCTGCGTGCAGATACCGTCCTCGGTTTCCACAAACACACGGTTACGGCTGTTCTCCGAACGGCCCATGATGAAATATGCAACCACATTGCACTTATTGTCCAGCGTACGGCCGAAAATGATACCGCGGCCGGGATAGGCATTGCTCATCAGCTCATAGCTGATATTGAACACATTCTTGCTCATAATGCTTCCTCCTTACTTTCTGGTGACCCACGCTCCGTTGACGTGCAGCCGTCCTGCGCAGAAATCGCTGACAGCCTGCGGCAGCAGAATCCACTCCGCCTGCTCCATCACGCGCTTCTGAAGGGTCTCCGGCGTGTCGCCATCCTCCACTTCAACAGCTTTCTGCGCAATGATCGCGCCGCCATCCACCACTTCGGACACAAAATGAACGGTTGCGCCAGTCACCTTCACCCCTTTGGCAAGGGCGGCCTCATGTACGCGCAGGCCGTAATACCCCGCCCCGCAGAAGGACGGAATGAGCGACGGATGTACATTGATGATGCGGTTTTCGTACTGGCGGCAAAAGCTGTCCGGCAGCACGGTCATAAAGCCCGCCAGCACGATCAGCCCAATCTCGTATTCCTCGAGCAGGGCGGTCAGCGCCGCGCCGTAATCCTCCGCGCTGTCAAAGTCACGGCGGCGCAGCACAGCGGACGGAATGGACGCCTTTGCTGCGCGCTCGAGCGCGAACGCCTCCGGATTGGAGGAAACCACCAGCCGGATGCTGCCGTTTTCGATCTTGCCCGCGGCCTGCGCATCGATCAGCGCCTGCAAATTCGTGCCGCCGCCCGAAACCAAAACTGCGATGTTTGTCATAGCGCCTCTCCCTTATTCGAGCACGACGCCCTTTTCACCCGCGACACATTCGCCGATGACATACGCCTTCTCGCCCGCGGCCGAAATCGCGGCCACTGCGCGGGACACATCCTCGGCGGCAACTGCCAGCACCAAACCTGCGCCCATGTTAAAGGTGTTGTACATATCACGCTCCGGAATCTTGCCGGTCTTGGCGATCAGGTCGAACACCGGCGGCACCGGCATTGCGCTCTTCTCGATCTTGGCGCAGATGCCATCCGGCAGCATGCGCGGCACATTCTCATAGAAGCCGCCGCCCGTGATGTGGCTGATGCCCTTGACCTCAACCTTGCCCATCAGGCCCTGAATGGCCTTGACGTAAATCTTGGTTGGGGTCAGCAGTTCCTCGCCCAGCGTCTTGCCGAATTCATCAATATAGCGGCGCACAGACTTCTCATTGATGCCCAGCGTCTTGCGCACGAGCGAGTAGCCGTTGGAGTGCACACCCGAGGACGCTACGCCGATCAACGCATCGCCCGGACGGATGTTTGTGCCGTCAATCATCTTCTCCTTATCCACGATGCCGACCGAAAAACCGGCCATATCGTACTCGTCCTCAGGATAGAAGCCGGGCATTTCGGCAGTCTCACCGCCAATCAGTGCGCAGCCCGCCTGACGGCAGCCTTCCGCGATGCCGGAAACCATCTGCGCGATTTTCGCCGGGTGGTTCTTGCCGACCGCAATATAGTCGAGGAAGAACAGCGGCTGCGCACCGCAGCAGGCGATATCATTGACACACATGGCAACGCAGTCGATGCCGACCGTGTCGTGCTTATCCATCAAAAAGGCCAGTTTGAGCTTGGTGCCCACGCCGTCCGTACCGGAAACCAGAATGGGATCAGCCATGCCCTTAAAGTCCGGACGGAACAGGCCGCCGAAGCCGCCGAGCGTACCCATGACGCCCTTGGTGAAGGTCGACTCGACCATCGGCTTCATCAGCTTGACCGCCTCGTAACCAGCGGTAACGTCTACGCCGGCTGCCTTGTAGCTTTCAGAACGGCTTTCACTCATATTCATTCTCCTTCGTTGTGTTGTGGGGGGAACGGCTTATTCCTTGCCGTTCCAGCAATAGGTGCAGACCTTGTCGCGATCCAGTCCGATGGCCTCCAGCAGGCCGTCAAGCGACTGGTAACCCAGCGAGCTGAAACCGAACTTCTCACAGATGGTTTTCAGCATGCACTGGCCGCGTTCGGTATTGGCGTCCGCGTATTCCTCCAGATGCTTCTGGCCTTCCTCGCCCTCAAGCTCCTGCACGATGCGGCGGGCGAGCAATTCCATCTCGGAATTGGAGGACGAGAAGTTCAGATACTTGCAGCCGTACATGATCGGCGGGCAGGCCGAGCGCATGTGCACTTCCTCCGCGCCGGATTCATACAGGAATTCGACCGTCTCACGCAGCTGCGTGCCGCGCACGATTGAATCGTCAACAAACAGCAGCTTTTTGCCCTCGATCAGCTCGGGCACCGGAATCTGCTTCATTTTGGCGACCTGATTGCGCACCTTCTGATTGGCCGGCATGAACGAGCGCGGCCAGGTTGGCGTATATTTGACGAACGGACGGGCAAACGGCTTGCCGCACTCGTTGGCGTAGCCGATCGCATGCGGCACACCGGAATCCGGTACACCCGCAATGAAATCCACATCCGCGGCAAGGCCGCGTTTTTTGTCGTCGCGCGCCATGATCGCACCGTTGCGGTAGCGCATGACCTCAACGTTAACGCCCTCGTAGTTCGAGTTCGGATAGCCGTAATACGTCCACAGGAACGAGCAGATCTTCATTTCCTTGCCTGCGGGTGACAGCGTTTCAAAGCCGTCCGCCGTGACCTTGACGATCTCGCGCGGGCCAAGTTCATACGCGTCCTCATACCCCAGCTTGTGATAGGCGAAGGACTCGAACGAAATGCAGCAGCCTTCCTCATTCTGGCCGATCAGTACCGGCAAGCGGCCGACCTTATCGCGCGCAGCAATGATGCCGTCCGGGGTGAGCACCAGCAGCGTCAGCGAGCCGTCGATCACTTCCTGTGCATGCAGGATGCCGGAAACCAGATCATCCTTCTGGTTAATTAGGGCTGCGGCCAGCTCGGTAGAATTTACCTTGCCCGAGCTCATCGCCATAAACTGATGGCCGTGGTCGGAGAAGTATTCGGAGACCAGCGCCTCCGCGTTGTTGATGATGCCGACCGTGGTCAGCGCGTACAGCCCGAGGTGCGAGCGCACCAGCAGCGGCTGCGGGTCGGTGTCGCTGATACAGCCGATACCGCTGCAGCCGGAAAAGTCCGGCAGATCCTTTTCAAACTTGGTTCGGAACGGTGTATTTTCGATGCTGTGGATCTGGCGCTGGAAGCCACGGTCCTTGTCATACAGGATCATGCCGCCGCGGCGGGTGCCCAGATGCGAGTGATAGTCCACGCCAAAGAAAATATCCAGCACGCAGTCCTCCTTGGAGACTACGCCGAAAAATCCTCCCATTTGTTACTCCTTGTCTTGCTGCCCGCCGGCTTTTTCGTCGTCGAGCGGAATTTCGTTTTCAAACATGTTCTTTTCGGCCTGCTCGGGCACCGGGATCGGATACTCGCCCGAAAAGCAAGCGTCGCACAGGCCAAGCTTGCAGTCCCGCGCAATCTTGTGCGCAGCCTCGAGCGACAGGAAGCCTAAGCTGTCCACGCCGATGATCTCGCGCATTTCCTCAACCGTGCGACCATGCGCCAAAAGCTGGCTGCGCTCCGGGATATCCGTGCCGAAAAAGCAGGGGTGACGGAACGGCGGCGCGGAGATGCGCATGTGCACCTCGGCCGCGCCCGCGTCGCGCAGCAGCTTTACCAGCCGCGCGCAGGTCGTGCCGCGCACGATCGAATCGTCGACCATAATCACGCGCTTGCCCTCAACCGCAGTGCGAAGCGCGTTGAGTTTTAAGCGCACCGAGCGCTCGCGCTTGTCCTGTCCGGGCTGGATGAACGTGCGGGCGATATAGCGGTTTTTGATCAGGCCGACGCCGTACGGGATGCCGGAGAACTTGGCGTAACCGATCGCAGCGGGGATGCCGGAATCCGGCACGCCGATGACGACATCCGCGCCGACCGGGTGCTCGATCGACAGATACTTGCCTGCCTCTTGTCGGGCAAGCTCGACGCTTGCGCCGTCGATGACCGAGTCCGGGCGCGCGAAGTAGATATACTCAAAGACGCAGGCCGAGGTTTTGCACGTAATGCCGCAGTGCATCGAACGGAGTTCACCGTTTTCGACCACACAAATCTCACCCGGCTCCACATCGCGCACAAACTGTGCGCCCAGCGCATCAAGCGCGCAGGTCTCGGACGCAAAAATATACGCGCCGTCCAGCAGGCCGATGCACAGCGGGCGGAACCCGTGCGGGTCGCGCGCCGCGATCAGCTTGCGCGGGCTCATCACGACGAGCGAATACGCGCCCTCGATGACACCCATGGTGTTTTTCACGGCCTCTTCAATGCTGCCGCACTTTAAACGTTCGTTGACAATGGTGTACACCAGCACTTCGGTGTCATTGGACGAGCGGAAAATGCCGCCCGCCAGCTCGATACGGCGGCGCAGTTCACCGGCGTTTACCAGATTGCCGTTGTGCGCAACGGCAAGGTTGCCCTTGACGTGCGTAATCGCGATCGGCTGCGCGTTTTCGCGCGACTGCTTGCCGGTCGTCGAATAGCGGACATGGCCGATGGCCATGGAACCCGGCATATCATCCAAAATCTGCTGGCCAAACACCTGGCTGACCAGACCAACGTCCTTATGGCAGCGGATGACACCACGGTTGTTGACCGCAATGCCCGCCGCCTCCTGCCCGCGGTGCTGGAGGGCAAACAGCGCAACATAGGCTTCATGCGCAGCTGCGATATCCTTACCCGGAGGGGCGGCAATGCCGAACACGCCGCACTCCTCGTGCACCTTATCAAATGGGGTTTTGCTTTGCTTTAGAATACGATATTTCATGGTTTTGCTGTTTTTCCGAGACTTACTTGCCCATAACGCGCTTCATGATCTCCTGATAGGCTTCTTCTACGCCGCCCAGATCGCGACGGAAGCGGTCCTTATCCAGCTTTTCGCCGGTGGTCTTGTCCCACAGGCGGCAAGTGTCCGGGCTGATCTCGTCGGCCAGCACGATCGTGCCGTCCGCAGTCTTGCCGAACTCAAGCTTGAAGTCGACGAGGGTAACGTTCAGCGTATCGAAATACTGCTTCATCACTTCGTTGACCTTGAACGCCATGGACTTGATCTGCTCGATCTCCTCGCGGGTTGCGAGCTTGAGTGCGATAGCATGGTATGCGTTCATGAGCGGGTCGCCCAGCTCATCGTTTTTGTAGGAGAATTCGATGGTCGGCTCGTCAAATACAATGCCCTCGTTTACGCCGAAGCGCTTTGCAAACGAACCGGCCGAAATATTGCGGATGATAACCTCAAGCGGTACGATGGACACCTTCTTGACCACAGTCTCGCGGTCGGAAAGCTGCTCGACGAAATGCGTCGGCACGCCCTGCTGCTCGAGCAGCTGGAACATGTGGTTGCTCATGACGTTGTTGATCACGCCCTTGCCCGCAATCGTGCCCTTCTTTTCGCCGTTGAAAGCGGTCGCATCATCCTTGTAGTCGACGATCACAAGATTTGCGTCGTCGGTCGCAAAAACCTTCTTAGCCTTGCCTTCGTACAGCTGTTCTTTCTTTTCCATGTCCATTTTCCTCCATTTTTATAGAAATAATTTGAAACAACAAGATTGTTTGCGGGTTCTACCCGGCGTGCGGCAATGGTCCCGCCCACCGCGCCTTTACCCTTTTATGCGAACTGTGCGCGCACCTTTTCGTCCTTGGCGACAACCTCGTCAGCCATGCCTGCCTTAAACGCGGCCAGCTTGTCCGCAAGTGCATCGTCCGACAGGGCAATCATCTGCGCGGCGAGAATCGCGGCGTTGTCCGCACCGTCGATCGCAACCGTCGCCACCGGGATGCCCTTGGGCATCTGCACGATGGACAGCAGGCTGTCCATGCCGCCCATCACGCTCGTACCCATCGGCACGCCGATAACCGGCAGCGTCGTGTATGCCGCGAGCACGCCGCCCAGATGGGCTGCCTTGCCCGCCGCCGCGATGATAACGCCGAAGCCATCCGCCTTGGCGTTCTTGGCAAGCTGCTCCGCAACCGCAGGGGTGCGGTGTGCCGAACAGATACGCACCTCGGTCGGGATGTCAAAGGACTTCAGGCGATCGACGCACTTTTCCATCACCTTCAGATCGCTGTCCGAACCCATGACGACCAGCACTTTTTTCATCTGCAATTCCTCCTCAAAAACAAATGAGGACACGGGTATACCCGTGTCCTATATTCGTCAATTTGCTGCACCGATGCCCGAAACCATGCACGAGTGCCCGGGCATTTCAAAAAGGCTGCGGGTAGACTGCGCCGTCTGCTTCAAAAACACACTGCCAATCATGCTGCGCACCTCTTTCCTCGAACAATCGGTGAAGATACACTATTATTTTATCGAATACGCCCGCGCATTGCAAGCATTTTACATGGTTTTTTCGTCTTTCGTGCAAATGCCCAAAGATATGCGCCCGCCGCGTCAGCTTTCGTGCAGAACGCCCTTTG
Source organism: Candidatus Agathobaculum merdavium (assembly GCA_019115615.1). Lineage (GTDB taxonomy): Bacteria > Bacillota > Clostridia > Oscillospirales > Butyricicoccaceae > Agathobaculum > Agathobaculum merdavium. The sequence goes on from DXDE01000066.1 coordinate 14,499, forward strand.
CGTATAATACGGCCTCCATCTGGTGCACACGCTCGGTCCAAGAACACTGTTCGCCGTAAGAAAGCCGCTTTTGCACCTTTTCCGGATCGCTTTCCGCCGCGGCCGCGTCGCACAGCGACAGGAATTCATCCGCGTCATACGCGATGTAGACCACGTCCTTGAAGTCCTCGACCTGCAGCGGCTCACGCGTCGACACCACCGGCTTGCCGGTGGCAAGGTATTCGTAGAACTTGAGCGGCGACACGTCCTTGCTCAGCGCACCCGCGCGGAACACGTTGAGGCACACGTCCATCTGCGCGAGATATGCAGGCAGCTCGCGCTGCGGCACCAAACCGTGGAACACGATGTTCGGGTATTTCTGCAAGTGCGTCAGATCGACGCCGGGCAGCGTGCGGCCAATCAGGAAGATCGTCGCATCCGGCCGCTCCTTTGCCAGCTTTTCGATCAGGGCATAGTCGATGCACTCCTGCAGCATACCGACAAAGCCGAACACCGGATGTTTGAGGTCCTTCATATCATCCGGACACGGCAGCGTATCCTTTTCCTTCTGCACGCGCGAGAAGATCTCGTATGCCGCGCCGTTCGGGATCATCTTGGTGGTGGGGTTGACCTTTTCCAGCGTCTCGGCCAGCCCAACCGCAGTCGCAAGCACCTGGTCGGCAGGCTTTGCCAGGTCGCGTTCCATCTGGTCGACAACCGCCGGATTGATGTGCCCCTTATAAGCCGAATGGCGGTCGACGCAGTCGTACACCAGTGCGCGGTGCGGCACATGCTCGACAATGTCGCACGAGGACGGCGAGTAGCACCACAGCACCGTCTCGTCCCCAAAGCCGTGCTCGCGCATCTTTTTGCGCACGAACGCCGCCTGCCGCTTCTGGTTGATCTTGTTCACCCAGCGGAACTTGTTGAAAAACGGCAGCACGGGCGGCAGCGCGTACACCGTAATGTTCTCATGCCCCTCGACCTTTTCGCCCGGCTGCTTGTACTTATTGATATAAGCCGAGGCCTTTTTGTCTTTCAGCGGCGCGATCAGCGACACCGGTGGGTCGAAATACAGCACCTCGCTGTTCCGCAGGCGGCTCATCACGTTCTGCTTGCGGGTGGGCAGCGGGTGGTAATTGGTGGTCGACAGGCATACCACATGGTTTTTCATATCATTTATCCGTCCTTTTCGTTTGCAAGTCCGAGTAAGATCGCCGCGCCGCGCACGTTTTCGTGCTCACGCTCGCGCAGCATCTGTGCGGTACGGCGCACCTCGCCGTCGAGCGCGCCAGAGACACATTCGTCGATCAGGCGGCATAGTTCATCCGCCTGCACGGTGCGCAGCTGCAGACAAGTGCGGCTGCCGATGTATTTGAGGAAGCCGTCCACCTTGATATCATAACTCAGGCCGACGACCGGCACGCCCTGCCCCGCCGAGAACATCAGCGAATGCAATCGGATGCCGACGACGGTCTTCATACGCGCGAGAATACCGATGGTCACCTCGATCGGCTGCCGCGTGCGCACCGCGTACCACGGGCAGCGCAGCAAGCTGCCGACCCGCTCGGCGGGCGTTAGGTCGCTCGGGAACTCGATTGGTACGAATACCGGCGTCAGGCCGTGCTTTTCATACGCGTAATTCGCCGCTGCTGCAATCGCCGGCAGCGCCGCATCCAACCCCTTCCAGTGCCGCAGGCCGAAGCCAATGTACCGGCCGTTCGGGTCGATGCCGCTCTGCTCCATGGCAAGCGAAACCACCTCAGCCGGGGCAGCGTCCAGAATGATCGTCGGGTCAGCGGATACGCGGATATCCGGCCGGGTTACACCCATATCCGCCAGCTCATGCCGCGAATTGTCGTCGCGCAGCGTGATGCGGTCGACCGAACGGTCGATGGTTTTTGCGGCCATTTTGCGGTTGCCCGCGCGGTTGATCGGCCCGATGCCGCAGCCGTACATCATCACCTTGCAGCCGCGCTTTTTGGCTGCGCGCAGCGTGTAGCAATAATACCACAGCGAACGGGTCGAGGTTACGTCCTGCATCAGTGAGCCGCCGCCATTGATATACAGCGCAGCTTTGCGGAACTTGTGCAGCACGGAAAAGATGTTGAAGGTATAAACCGCGCCCGTGCGATAAACCAGCCGCGTCTCCTTCGGCCGACGGGACATAACACAGATCGTGCGCTCAGGGTCAAGCGCGCGCATCTCCTGCACGATTGCCTCGAGGATCGCGTCGTCGCCCGCATTGCCGCGGCCGTACGCGCCGCAGATCATGATACTCTCTCGTTCATCCTTGGGACGGTGGAAGCGCGCGATCAGATGTCGGTAGTTAGCCTCCTGCCGCTCGCACATCTTATCCTTGGAAAAGTCGCGCGACGCTTTTTCATACAGATCGTGCGCAAACTGCTCGCGTAGTTGTGCGTCGTTTGCCAGCCGCACCATGTATTCGCTCAGCTTCTTATCATCCCCCACCGGGAAGATATAGCCGTTTTCGCCCGTGTCGATCAGCTCGGGCATGCCGCCGACGTCCGAACAGATCGTCGCGCAGCCCGCGCAGATGCCCTCCAGAATGGAATACGGGAAGGTCTCAGACACCGAGGACAGCAGGTTGATATCCATCGCGCGGAAGAACGGCTCAACAGGCGACACCCAGCCGCAGAACGTCACACGCTCTGAAACGCCGAGCTGCGCGGCGAGTTTTTTGAGCATGTCCTCATCCTCGCCCTCGCCCGCGATAAACAGGCGCAGCTGCGGCGCATCCTCGAGCGCCTTCGCAAACGCGCGTACAGTGGTCTGAATATCCTTGACCGCATTCAGGCGCGCGGCGATGCCGCACAGCACATCGCCATCTTCGATCTCGGTGCCGTAATTCTCCTTCAGATACTGCGCGCGGTC
>DXDE01000067.1 GCA_019115615.1 Candidatus Agathobaculum merdavium
GTAGTATCCAACCTTATCCATAGTACTGAGAATGTCCGCGAAAGCCTTTCTTGGCATACGAGTCGCTAAAAGGGACTGGTTGGCATCCCGGATGACGGTTTCTGTCAATCTGGTCATGGGATTACCTCCTACAGAGGGATGTTTCCGTGCCGCTTTTCGATGCGGTAAAGGGAGCGTTTGCCCCCAATGATCCGCAGGTCGTCGATCAGACGGCTACGAAGCTGCTCCGGCTGAAGCATTGCATCGGCAAAACCCTCGTGAAGGGCAATGTCCGCATTCATGTATTCCCTTTGATAAAGAGCAACCTGTTGGTCAAAATAGCCTTGCCGCTCCTCCTGCTCCATAGCAGCCAGTTTTTTCTTATGAATAATACCCACTGCTCCTTCCGCACCCATAACAGCCAGCTCTGCTGTTGGAAGGACATAATAGCGGTCTGCTTTCAAATGCTTGCTGCACATGGCGATATACGCCCCGCCATAGGCCTTCCGCAAAACGACCGTGATCTTGGGTACAGTGGCTTCGGAGTAGGCGTGCAGCAGCTTGGCACCGTGACGGATAATGCCGCTGTGCTCCTGATCCGCTCCGGGCATATAGCCGGGGGTGTCCACAAAGGTGATCAAGGGAATTCGGAAGGCATCACAGAATCGCACCATCCGTGCCGCCTTGTCGCTGGCGTCGCAATCGATAGAGCCGCAGTTGTAAAGGGGCTGGTTGGCGATCAATCCAACGGTTTTCCCCTGCATCCGTCCCAGCCCCACCACCATGGCCCTGCCAAAACTGGCGCTGACCTCCATGAAGCTGCCGTCATCCAGAACTGACTCCAAAACCTGCCGCACATCATAGACCCGCTGGGCTTGCCGTGGAATCAAATCCTGCGGCAAGGCAGGGGCGAGCTGCGGAGCATCCGCCACCGGGGGCAGCTCATCGCAGGAGGCGGGCAGATACGACAGCAACCTCCGCACCCCAGCAAAGCAAAGCTTTTCGTTGCGGTAACAGAAATGGGCTGATCCGGAAAGCTCACTGTGCACTTTTGCGCCGCCCAGTTCCTTGTGGGTCAGCACGCTGCCGGAAACGCTTTTTACCACATCCGGGCCGGTGACATACATATAGCTCACCGACTCTACCATAAAGACAAAATCGGACAAAGCGGTACTGTAGGAAGCGGCACCGGCGCAGGGACCCAGCACCACGGAAATCTGGGGCACAGAGCCAGAAGCCAAGGTATTCCAGTGAAGCATATCGGCGCAACCTGCTAGGGCATTGATGCTTTCCTCAATCCGAGCTCCGCCGGAGTCATAAATACCGATTACAGGACAGCGATCCCGCACCGCCCGCTCAATGGTTTGGGCGATCTGCTCTCCATGCGCACGCCCGATGGTACCCGCCTTGACGGTAAAATCCTGAGAGAATACATAAACCGGCTTGCCGTGAACCGTACCATAGCCGGTAATCACTCCATCATAGGGCACAGCTCTGTTCCCATCGCCCTGATGGGCATAATTCCAGACCTGCGCTCCGGTTTCACGGAAACTGCCCTGGTCTAGTAGTAACCGGATGCGCTCGATAGCGTGATACTTTTTTTTACTGTGCTGTAAATCGACATTATACATAGCAGTTTTCCTCCAGCGGATATATCTTGGGAAAAAATATTTCTGGGTGAATCCGAATGGCAAAAATGGTACTATTTCAACAAAATCCTGCATAGAATTGCATTGAGCTGACATCAGAAGGGGTGTGGTCAGCTCATAGTAACGGCTTTGTATGTTTTTTCGAATTAAGGATAAAAGATAATTTTTCGCAGATAATAATACCTGCATGCCCATGTTAACAGCATCGTTATTTGTCATAAAATAGCCAACATATTCCATTCGAGATACTAGGGCGTATCTGAAAACACAAAGCAATTGTACTATTTCAACAAGATGCAGATAGAAGCAAGGTGAATAAAGGCAGCAAAGGACACCGCCAGCTTGTCATAACGGGTGGCTACCCGGCGAAACACTTTCAGTTTATTGAAGAAACACTCCACCAGATGCCGCTCTTTGTAGGTGTGAAAGTCGCAATACCAAGGATTGGTACAGTCATCCCTCGGCGGGATGGTGTAGGCAGCGTTCTGCTCCGTGATATAATCCCGGATTTGCTTTGCACCATAGGCTTTGTCACCGAGAATATTGCTTCCGGAAATCTGGACACCAGAGAGTAATTCCACCGCTGCTTTTGAATCATGTACCTGCCCGCCTGTGAGCATAAAGTGGACTGGATTCCCCAAAGCGTCTACAATCATATGGATTTTTGTAGTCTTTCCACCGCGACTTGTTCCAATAAACTGATTGTTTTCCGAATTTACAGCCCCTTTTTTGCCCCCGCGCTTTGCGGGTGAGCCTTGATGGAAGTGCTGTCGATACAAAGGTTTTCATAGTCAGCATCCGCATTCAAAGCTTGAAAAATGCGCAAAAGGATACCGTCATCACGCCACTTGCAGAATCGGCTGTACACACTCTGATGGGGGCCATAGCGTTCGGGAATGTCCGCCCAGGCCGCGCCGCTTCTTGCCAGCCAAAGCATGGCATTGAGCATCAGACGGTCATCTTTCGGCGGTCTACCCGTTTTGGCGCGGGGGATCATATCCTTAATGTGTTCCCACTGCGCATCGCTGAGTTCATATCGTCTTGCTGCCATACGAATCCCTCCATGCTTTTTCTGTAATTCTATCGCATTTTGATCCCTTGTGCAACTTTCCTAATGGCAATTAGTTTTCAGATACGCTCTAAACTAGTTTATATGCGTTGCGTAG
>DXDE01000068.1 GCA_019115615.1 Candidatus Agathobaculum merdavium
AAGGACGGTGAAACAAGATGTCCCGTACGCGCGTTGAGCGCAATATTTCGTACGACGAGGAGAAGAAGAAATACTATGTCAATCTGGATTTCGGGCGCGACGCGCACGGACACCAGATCAAAAAGACCCGCACGTTCGCGCGGCTGACCGACGCCCGAAAGGCGCTGCGGCTGCACGAGGTGCAGCGCGACTTTGGCGCACTGACCAAACCGAACGACACGACCGTTGCCGAGTGGCTGACCTACTGGATGGACGCGGTTGTGCGGCCCAATCGTGCCGCGACCACGGTGCATGGGTATAGCCAGATGATTGTCAACTACATCATCCCGCAGCTGGGCGCGATCTCGCTGCAATCGCTATCGCCGCAGCGCATCCAGCAGTATTACGCCTACCTATGCCATGACTGCGGCCTGTCGCCCAACACCGCGCGCAAGCACCATGACTTGCTTCGCAACGCGCTGCGCATCGCGGTCATGCAGGACGTGCTTGCCCGAAACCCGACCGACCGCGTCGAGCCACCTAAGTTCAAACGGCCGGAACCGCAGTTTTACGATGTTGGCTCACTGCGCCGCCTGTTGGACGCGGTCGAGGGCGATAAGCTCGAGCCAGTTGTGTATCTGGCTGGGTATCTCGGACTGCGCCGCGAGGAAATGTGCGGCCTGCGGTGGAAGGACGTTGATTTTCAGGGCAAAACTTTGTGTGTGCACCGCGCCCGCACGATGGCCGATTCGCAGGTGATCGAGAAGGACACCAAGAACCGTTCCTCGACCCGATTGCTGCACATGCCGGAGGAGGTCGTGCGCGTGCTGCACGCCGAACGGCGGCGGCAGCGCGAGAACCGGCTGCTGTTCGGCAAGGAGTATCAGGACACGGGCTATGTGCTGACTTGGCCGAACGGCGAGCCGTATCTGCCGAATTATCTGACCGAGACATTCAGCACGTTCATCCGCCGGAACCATCTGCCCAAGCTGACGCTGCACGGACTGCGACACACCTTTGCGACACTCGCGAACTACTCCGGTGCGACGATCTACAACATCAGCCGTTCGCTGGGGCACAGCACGGTCGCGACAACGTCCATGATCTACACGCATCTGCTGGATACGACGCACGAGCAGACGATCGAGGCGGTCGCGCAGAGCCTGCGGCAGGGCGGCGGGCGGAAAAAGCGAAAACAAGTGAAGTAGAGTGGAAAGCAGTCTTTCAACCGGTGTTGGGAGACTGCTTTTTTACATGTTTAGCAGCAGGATGCGCAGGCCGGCTTTACGGGCATATTGCAGTGTATACGCGCTGCCGGCGGTCGCGCGGGTGCAGTAGGCCACGCAAACAGCACTGTGGTCAACCATAAACCGGTTGCGGCGCTGCATACAGCCGCGGGTATAATGTTCAGAGGTGTAGATCACTTCGTTTGCGCGGAGTAGGATGTGTTCATATCGGCTGACTGACACGGCAGGCCATCCGCGGGTCTGTTCTCGGCAGGGCAGCGCAAGAATGAGCTTGATTTGTGGGAACTGGTCGCGCAGACGCAGTACGGTTTCGGCGGCTAGTGTGTCGAAGCCCAGCGCCCCGCCAGCATAAAAGTATCGAATGCCGTCTGCAATCAGTTCAAGAACCTCAGCTTCCACCTTTGCGGCGAGTGCCGGCAGGATTTCCGGTGGGATGTCGCGATGACCGGTAAAGCAGCAGGCGTCTTCTTTCATTTGACATTCCTCCCTCCATATATAGACTTTAACATTATCTAATTTAAAAGTCTATATATTTGAGATCAGGGAACTCTATTATCTAACTAACACATTAGATAATGGAGGCGTTCGCTATGGTGCGTTTGAATGTCCTGCCCTTGCTCGAGAAAAAGGGAAAAACGAAATATTGGCTTTATAAGCAACTGGGTATGAGTTATCAGAATTTTAATCGCATGGTGAACAACCAAACGTCCTCGATTAAACTCGAACGCATTGAAACGCTGTGTCAGCTGTTGGAGTGTACGCCGAATGATTTGTTTATTATTGATTGGGAAGAGCATGATACAGACAAATAAACAGTAAAACAGCGAGGCAGTTTTGGCCTCGCTGTTTTACTGTAATATGGCGCTATCTTAATTATAGTGCTCCTTCCATATACCGAATGAGATCATACTTCAGCACGCGAATTTGTCCGCGTTTGCCGATGCGGCGGCTGGGCAGCTCGCCCGTGCGGATGATCTCGTACACCGTGTTCCGGCCGATGCCGAGCACGTCGATTACCTCGGGCACGGTCAGCATCAGTGGCAGGTCATCATAACAGGTGCAGCGGTTGTCAGCCATGCTGCGCACCTCCTTCCCGCAGGGACGCGAGATAGATGCGCGTCACATCCTCGCGCTCATGCCCCAGCAGGCGGGATACATGCCGGCAGGCGGAGTGCTCGTCCAGCCCTTGCTTGCGGCAGGTTAAATACTGCTCGACCGCGTATGTATGGCGCAGGCCGTGGCAGGTCAGCGGACGATGTCGGTCAGCGATCTGCACGGCGTCACGGTGCCGGTAGAGGAAGCACTGGAAGCGGTTGATCGAAAGGTCGGTCGGAGTAGCATCCGAGACAAACAGCTTATGCCCACGCGGCGTTTGCCGCAGCATGGCTTCCAGTTCGAGCTGCGCGGTGCGGGGCAGGGGAACGGTGCGGACTTTGCCGCCCTTGCCTTTGATCGTCAGCTGTCCCGTTTTGATTGCCCTCTGAGCGGTCGCGGTGTCCAGTCGGAAAATCTCGTGGATGCGCAGCCCGCAGTGCCGTGCCAGACAAATTGCGGCAGCGTAGTCCTCGCGGCCTTCGCCCCACGCCTTGCCGATCATGCGGTTGACCTCTTCATCGCGCCATGTGCGGTCGACTTTGCCGAACGAGCGCCGTTCCAGACCGAGCATCGCATTGGTCGGCAGCTTGGGATGTTTGCGGCTCGGCAGTTGGTCGTGGAAAAAACGGATGGCGGCGAGGTCGGTTTTGATGGTGGACGCCGCACGACGGTTTTCCTTGAGGAATTCCGTGTAAGCAAAAATGTGCTTGGGCGCGATGTTGGCAACGCGTTCAACGTGATAGACTTCCGCGAGAAAATAGCAGAAGCGGCAGACGGCCTCTTTGTATCGGCGGCGGGTCTGGATACTGCATTGTCGGCAGTGGCGAAACACACGCTCGACTTGGGCGAGCAGGTTTTGATAAATGGCATAAGTTTTCATCATTGCACCTCCTGTGCGTCAGGAGACAGGCGCAGCTCACCCGTCTGCATAAGGACGGATTTCCGCTCGGTTTCCTCATATCGCACAGAAGGATGCGCATTTTGGATGCGTGTTATCACTCTGTTGCTACCACAAATGCGTGGTTTTCTGCCGGAATAGGGAAGGGAAGCGGCGAGCTGTTCGCTCTGTCTCTGTTGAATTTTTGGTTAGCATTGGTTGCCGCGTGCGCCGCAAAAACGGCTGCACCCTGGGTGCGCGGCGAGCGCAGTGCCGGGCAAATGTCGGTCACGCGAAGCGTGTGCGCTCTTGATCGGCTGCCGGCAGTGCAGCCAATTTGTGCAGGGAAGAACCCGTGCTGCCGGACACGGGCGAGGGTACGCCAGCCCCTCTTGGCGGCCGCACCGGCTGTGCGGAACGCCCGAAAAAATTGGGTTTTGCTTTTCCCTTGTCTGTTCTCAACCAATACGCTGCGAATGGGCAGCGACGGTGAGGGGTCACACGCTTTCGCCTTTTGCGAATGGGCAAAGGCGACGCTCATTAGGCTTCCTGACGTGCATCTCTCTGGCGTGCGCGATATCCGTCTGTGGCGCGGAAGCAAGTCTCGATCATTCCTGTCTTGCTGTTTTCTCATGCAGATTTCCCTTTCTGAACGCAAAAACGGACATAATACTGCATAAAAACAGTTTTACGTCCGTCGTTCGCGATAGTCTGTATTGTAGGCTATTCGGTGTTCTGAAATTCTTACGGTCCGGCGGGCAGACTGCT
>DXDE01000069.1 GCA_019115615.1 Candidatus Agathobaculum merdavium
CCTCGGCGGCCTGCTGGTCACCATGTGGCACAATGCGCCGCTGGTCGTGCAGGGCGAGGCGCGCATGCGCGAGGCGTTCCCCGGCCGCGTGTTTCGCACCGTGATCCGGCGCACCGACAAGGTCGGGGAGAGCGCCTACTACCGCGAGAGCGTGCTCGACTATTCGCCCACCAGCGCGGCGGCGCGGGATTACCGGAAGTTCGTGGACGAGTATTTCGGAGGCGAAGCAAATGGCGAAAAGTAAATTCAATCTGGCGGAAAAGCTGGGCGGCGTGTCCAATTTGAACACGCCCGACATGCAGGTCGTCCAGATCCCGATCTCGCAGCTGATCGTCAACGAACACAACTTTTTCACGGTTGAAGATGTGCAAAAGATGGCGGACGACATCGCACTGAACGGGCTGTACAGCCCGCTGACCGTGTGCGCGGCAGGGGAGGGCAAGTACCGCATCGTCGCCGGACACCGCCGCCGCAAGGCGCTTGAGCTGCTGGGGCGCAAGGACGCGCCGTGCATCATCAAGAATTACGACGGCGAGGACAGCGAAATGGTCGCGCTGATCCAGTCCAACCTGACCAGCCGCGAGCTGACCTACTACGAGAAAATGGAGGCCGTGATCCGGTTGGAGAAGGCGCTGCGCAGCATGAAGGAGCGGGGCGTGGAGTTGCCCGGCCGCCTGCGCGACCACCTCGCCGAGCAGACAAACGAGAGCGCGTCCGCCGTGCACCGTATGCAGTACATTCACAAAAACCTGTCGCCCGCGCTACTGGACGCGCTGCGGCGTGAGCAGATAGGAGAATCGGTCGCGGACGAGTTGGCGCACAGTCCCAAGAAGGTGCAGACCGAGTTCGAGCAGCGGCTGGCACGCGGCGAAACCTTCCGCGCGCAGGACGTCAAGGCCGCGCGCGATAAGCCGACCGTGTCGGATGGTGTGGTCGATGCGTTCCTGCTGCAGCATATCGCAAAAGGACACGAAGCTGAACTATTCCGCGTTCTGCACGACAGTCAGCGCATGGCGGCGATTCAGCTGATACCGGAAATTAAAAGCGCGATGCATTTCTGGGGATATCGAGGTTTTACATCGGAAGGTGTATGGTTTGACCTCAATTGCAGCGGGCTGGAAGTGAAAAAGCCATTTCAAGGCAAGCTGAGCTGGTCGCAGATCGTGCAGCGGCTGCGCGGCATGGTGGACAGCGGCAAGATCGCACCGCCAGAGGACGAAACGGCGGAAGCGGCCGGGGAAGCGTCCGCGCCGGAGGCGCAAACGCTGCGCCAGCTGGACGAGCAGATGCGGCAGGTGGTGCAGGACACGCCGCCCGCGCCGGTCTGGCATCCGTACCCGGACGAGCGACCGGAGGAGGGGCAGACGGTGCTGACATTAAGCCATAGCAAATACAACCGGGGCAATTATGCCGCCTATGTCTATCGCGCGGGCGGCTGGTATCTGCCCGAGATGCCGGACGATGGCCTGATGACAGTGGACGTGAGATGGTGGTCGGCTGCGCTGCCGCCGGAGGAGGGCAAATGATGTATGAGATGAAAGATCGATTTTCTTGCAGCAAACCCATTGTTTGCACGGAAGCCTGCTCTGCCTGTGCGTCTAATGGTGCATGCACTTTTTGCGCCTCATACGGTGAGCCAGATGTTTGCGTGTTGTGTGATCGGCATTACAGCGCCGAGCTGCTGCCGCTCATGCGCACCATGTGCGATGCACACAATCGCGTCATCGAACTGTTAGGTCCCTATGAGTTCATGGATTATAACAACATCCCGGCGGATGTGCAGGCGCAGGCTGATGCCGCAAGTGCCGAGTTCTCCGAAGCGCTCGCGGCGTATGGAAAACTGAGGGGAGTGGAGATTGAATGAGCATTGCAACCAAAAATTTAGTCGCCGCGCTGCGGTCGCTGAAACTACAGACCGGCAGCATCGACTGCTCCGGCTGCGGTCGTGAACATAACTGCAGCACGAGCGGCTGCGCGCTGATCCGGGAGGCGGCGGATCAGCTGGAACGGCTGAACGACTTTTCAAACAGTCAGATCGCCGATCTGCTCAAGAGAAACGGCGCGCTGCAGACCGCCATGGAGGCGATCAGCGATGCGGCTACTACGCGCGCTATCTGCTCAAAATCCGCACGCCTGCGACCTCGGGCAACATCTACCACTACCAGAGCTGGGCGCTGGAAGTCGCAGGCGTTGGCGTGGTCAAGGTGTTTCCATTGGGGCACGGTGCGAACACGGTGGACGTCGTGCTGGTGGACAGCACCGGCCAGCCCGCGCCGGAGGACTTGGTCGAACAGGTACAGGACTACATCGACCCCGGCAGCACCGGGCGCGGCGAGGGGCAGGCTCCGATCGGCGCGCAGTGCTACGTCGAGGCTGCGACCAAGAAGGCAATCACGATCTCGGCTACCGTGTCCAAATTGAACACCGCCGAGGAAGAGACGGTCACAGCGGGCATCAAGGCGGCGGTGACCGCATACCTCGCCGAAATCGTGTTCCGGCAGGACTACGTCAGCTTCGCCCGCATCACCGACCGTATGCTGGACGTGGAGGGTGTGCTCGATATTGCAAATTTGACCGTGGACGGCGGCACGGCAAACGTCGCCGTCGGCGAGCGGGAGTGCGCGGTGCTGGGGGAGGTGACGCTCAGCTATGCAGACGTATGACGACATGCTGCAAAGTCTGCCGGTGGCCTACCGGCGCGACGCATGGGTGATCGCGCTGCTCGGCGCGGTGCAGGCCGTGGACAACGGCCAGCGGGACGCGGCGCGTGAGGCTGCCGACCAGCTGTTTCTCGACTCCATGACCTATGTGCTGCCGGTCGAGGAGCGGATCGCAGGGCTGACGCCGGGCACGGGCGACACGGTCGAGGAGCGGCGGAGCGTGCTGCAGGCCAAGTGGCGGTCAGCGACCGGCATCTGCAATGTCGACATGATTCAGCGCGTGTGTGACGCGTGGGAGAATGGCGAGGTCGAGGTGGACTATCAGCCGGGCGAGATCGTGCTGCGGTTCGTCGGCGCGTATGGCGTGCCGACGGCGCAGGCGCTGGCAGCGCTGCAGGCCGCGGTGCTCGAGGTCATCCCGGCGCACCTTGCCGTGCAGTACCTCTATCGCTATTTGCTGGTGCGCGAGGTGCACGGCATGACGATAAACGAGCTGCAAAGCCACACGCTGCATGATTTTGCGTTCTGAGGAGGGGCGTATGAGTAAATTAACGGATATTCTGGGGCTGTTTAAGTACGACCCTGAAACGGATGGCGCAAACACATTCAACATCACGCAGGCGCTTAATAATAACTGGGACAAGATCGACCAGCTGGTGCTGCTGGCCGTCGCGGCGGCCGCAGCGTACGATCCGGAGGGCAGTTACGCCGTGGGCGCCTACTGCACGCACGGCGGGAAGCTGCATAAGTGCGGCACAGCGATCCCGGACGGCGAGGCGTGGACGGCAGAGCACTGGACGGAGACGACCGTCGCGGCGGAGCTGGCCGAGGTTAGGGCGTCTTTGTCAAATAAGGCAGATCGCGGGGGAGTTTTACCTGAAAGTTGGATGACCATTCCGAACGGCAAGAAACTGTGGTTTTATACCGGCGGACAGAATGGATACTACCTGATGAATAGCGGCACTGATATGGGGATATATGATCACGATAATCATGCGCTGCTATCCCTGAA
>DXDE01000070.1 GCA_019115615.1 Candidatus Agathobaculum merdavium
CCAGTTTGCCATACGGCAGGAAAAGAAGAAAGCCAAGCACAGAGGAAGATAACATGAAGATAGAATGGATTTTATGCCCCTTTTGCGGCAGCAAAACGCGATTAAAAATCCGCGATGATACAGTTCTGGAAAACTTTCCGCTGTATTGCCCTAAGTGCAAACACGAAACCTTGATTGCGGTAAGACAACTGAATCTATCCATCATCCAAGAGCCAGACGCTAAGACGCAGAGCCGATACATTATATGCGTTTGTAATGAAAGGTGAACTAACAAAAATCGCGTTAGCAAACGCAGGGGTGGTTAGTAAACATTCATCATCTGAATTACTGGCGCAAGAATATGTCAATAGCCTTTCACTTGATTTGCTTGATGATGAACACGTAAATACAGCAAAAGAAATGTCTACTGTTTACATTGCGATTGCTGCTTTTGAAAATACTGTTAGAGAATTTGTAATCAAAATTCTTATAGAAAACAGAGGCGAAAACTGGTGGGAAGAATCGGTATCTGATAAGATTCGTTCAAAAGCGGAATCAAGAAAGCATGAAGAAGAAAAAATAAGGTGGCATACTCCGCGCGGAGATTCAATGATTAACTATGTTGAATTCGGCGATTTGGCATCCATTATGTCCCAAAACATAGAACTGTTTGAAGATCATATTGTTTCTATTGAATGGGCACGCCAAATTTTTAACACCTTAGAAAGATCTCGAAATGTTATTATGCACAGTGGCGAACTAGGTAAAAGAGATATTGAACGTATAGGTATTCATATAAGAGATTGGATAAATCAAGTGGGGGCCTAACGACAACATCACGCATATACATATACAAAGAAAAAAGGGGGGATCATTTTGAAAAATGATCCCCCCTTTTGCAACCCTGTTTGTCGGCCGTTAAGTTCAATTAGCTTTTGGTACTTCCTTATTGGCATTCATCAAATGGGTTTCCGCTTTTTCTATCTATTCCAGCCGGTCGAGAAAGCTGTGGAAGCCGGTTTCATCCCGCCAGCCGAGGAGTTTTTGGGTATCGACATTCTTGACGGCGTTTAAGATGTTCGCGCCGACCTGCGGGTTATCCGCTGCGAGCGTATCGATCAGCGTGCGCACAGCAGCGCGCTTGGTGTCGTGCTCCAGTTCCTTCGCCGGACAGTCGCAGGACACAAAGTCCAGCCCACAGTGCTGCACCCACGCCTGCACATCCCGCTCGCGGATGTGGTACATCGGCCGGATGAGCTCCATACCGGGATAATTCTTCGCCGCCAACCGCGGCAGCATGGCCTGCACCTGCCCGCCGTACAGCAACCCCATCAGCACGGTCGAAACCGCATCGTCGTAGTGATGGCCGAGCGCAATTTTGTTGCACCCGCGTTTTTGCGCCTCTGCGTATAGGTGCCCGCGCCGCATTTTGGCGCACAGGAAACAGGGATGCTCTGCCGCGTGGTTACCCGCAACGCGCAGCACATTGGTGTCGAAAATCTCAAGCGGCAGGCCGAGATGCGCGGCGTTCGCTTCCAGCCGCGCGCGGCCTTCCGGTGTGTAACCGGGGTCCATGGCAAGAAAGACAAGCGAAAAGTCGACTGTGTGCTGTAAATCCTGCATCAAAAGCGCGAGCAGCATCGAATCCTTGCCGCCCGAAATGCACACAGCGATTTTGTCCCCCGGCCGCACCAAGCGATATTGTTTTACCGCTTGGGCAAAGGGCTTGCGCAGCGTACGCGCAAATTCCCGCTGTAAGGTGCGCCGGATATCCTGTCCGGTCATGCCTTGCCGCCCTTTTTGTGCTGGAAGTGGTAGGTCACGCGTGCGAGCAGCGTATCCGGCGCAAAGTGGCGCGCGACTGTCATTGCCTTCATCGCCGCGCCCGGCACGACCACGCCCTTGCCCGCGAACAGGCCGTCGACCGCTTCGCGTGCGACACGCTGCGCGGTCAGGCCGCCGAGCGCAAAGCGCACGCCCGCGACCTTGTTAAACTCGGTATCCACCGGTCCGGGGCACAGCGCGCACACCTTGACCGCACTGCCCGAGCGCCGCAGTTCCTCGCGGATGGCCTGCGTCAGCCGCAGGACGTAGTTTTTGGTCGCATAGTACGTCGCCATGAGTGGCCCGGGCAAAAAGCCCGCGCTGGAAGCGACGTTGAGCACATAGCCGCGCCCCCGCTTCTCGAAATCCTGCACAGCCAGCTTGGTCAGGATGTGCACCGCGCGGATGTTCAGGTCGATCATACGTAACTCCGCGTCCAGATCGGTCTCATCAAACCGACCGAACAGGCCGAAGCCCGCGTTGTTGACAACGACCTCGAGGTCGTCGCTGCTTGCCGCCTGATACAGCAAGCGGCACTCGGTTTCGTCCGAAATGTCCGCCGCGATCACATGGCAATGCGTCGGCAGTTCGGCAGCAAGCTGCCGCAGCCTGTCCTCGCGCCGCGCGCACAAAATCAGGTCATATCCGCGCGCGGACAGCAGCCGCGCGATCTCGCGCCCAATGCCGGAGGACGCGCCGGTAATCAATGCTTTCATTATGGTACCCCTTTCCCGGAGGTTTGTCCGTTATCCTTAGTGTACCATGCTGTTTGTGCGCCGTCAAACCAGACCTTACGCTATTTTTCCTTTTAATCCGCATGTAAAAATGGTATACTGGAACCAGAAGGAGGGCTGACCCATGTCACAAACCGAACTGGAAAGCAGGCTGCTTACGCTGCTCACGCAGCCCATGCGCGTGGACGATATCCGCCGCGCCCTGCCCGAAGCCCCCAAACAGGAGCTGAAAGAAGCGCTCGACCGTCTGCTGACGGAAGGGCGCGTAATGAAAAACAAGAAGAACCGCTATGCCGTATCCGCGCACTATGGCTGCGTAACCGGCACATTCCTCGCCACCGAGCGCGCCTTTGCCTTTGTCGCGCCCGACACGGACGAGGACGGCGCAAAGCCGGATGACCTGTTCATCCCGCCCGGCGCAAACGGCGGCGCGTGGCACGGCGACCGTGTGCTCGTCAAAATGAGCGAGCGCAAGAACGGCCGCGGCCGACGCGAGGGCGCGGTCATCCGTATCCTGCAGCGCGCGGACCGCGAGCTGACCGGCGCATTGGTGCAGCGCGGCAATGCGTATTTCGTGCAGCCGACCTCGAAAATATACCCCGAAATCGCGATCGACCGCCATCATCTGGGCGACGCCCAGCCCGGCGACCGCGTAGCGGTATCGATCTCGCATTACGGCGACGAGAAGTTCCTGCCGCAGGGCGTGGTTGAGGCCGATTTGGGCGAGGACGGCACAATGGAGGCTGCGATTGCGGGCATCCTGCACGAAAACGGCGTGTACGACGTTTTCCCCGACGATGTGCTGCAGGCGGCCGACGCCATGCCGCAGGAGGTCGAGCCATCCGCTTTGGACGGTCGTCTCGATCTGCGGGACAAGCTGATTTTCACGATCGACGGCGACGACGCCAAGGACTTTGACGACGCGGTTTCGCTTGAGGTGCTGGATAACGGCCATCTTCTGCTCGGCGTGCACATCGCGGACGTGTCGCACTATGTCACGCCCGGCGCACCGCTCGATCTGGAGGCGTTCCGACGCGGCACATCGGTTTACTATCCCGGCCATGTCGTGCCCATGCTGCCGTTCGCGCTCAGCCACGGCATCTGCTCGCTCAACCCCCATGTCGACCGGCTGACCTTCTCGGCGCTCATGGAGGTCGACAAGGACGGCCGCCGCTACAAGGCGCGCTTTGCGAAATCGGTCATCCGGTCGGGTGCGCGCATGACCTATAACAAGGTAAACAAGATCCTTGCGGGCGACAAGGCGCTGCGAGAGGAATACGGTTTCCTCGTCGAGACCGCCGAGCGTATGAACGACCTTGCGCACGCGATGTACAAGCGGCGCATCGAGCGCGGCGCTTTAGAGCTTGACATCCCAGAAGCCGAGATCATCGTCGACGCAGACGGCCGTCCGACCGACATTGGCTGGCGCGCCCGCGGCGAGAGCGAAAAGCTCATTGAGGAGTTCATGCTCGCAGCAAACGAAGCCGTCGCGGAATATATGTGCAAACGGCAGCTGCCCACAGTCTACCGCGTGCACGAGAACCCCGACCCGGACAAACTGCGCGTGTTCGCAGCCTTTGCCCGCCCGTTTGGCTACCGCATCGACCCCTCCAAGCCGGAGGACACCTTCCAGTTCCAGACCGTGCTGCGCGGCGCGAAAAGCGACCCCAAGCAGCGCATCCTGCCGACGCTGCTGCTGCGCAGCCTTGCCCGCGCACGCTACGCAGACGAGTGCATCGGGCATTACGGCCTGAAAGCGAAATTTTACCTGCATTTCACCTCGCCCATCCGGCGATATCCCGATCTGGTCGCGCACCGTATGCTGCAAAAGGCGCTGACGGGCGAGGAATTCACCGCGGGCGATGAAAACACCTGTGAGGAAGCTGCATCCCAGTCGACCACGCGCGAGCAGGCCGCGGACGAGTGCGAACGCGGCATCGACAAGCTGTATATCGCGGCGTATATGAAGCGCTTTGTCGGCGAGGAATTTGACGCCGAGGTATCCGGCGTGCAGTCGTTCGGCATTTTTGTGGCGCTCGAAAACGGCTGCGAGGGCCTGATCCGCGTCGAACTGCTCGCGGGCGACCGCTATGAATACGACGAACAGCGCATGACCATGGTCGGCCGCCGCACGGGCAAGCGCTTTACGATCGGCACGCCGATCCGGGTAAAGCTGCTCGCCGCAAGCGAGGTTACCGGTCAGATCGACTTTGCGCCCGCTGACGGCGCGCTGCCCGTATCCAACCCGACCGACGACGCGCCGCCCCCGGCCTTCGCGCCCGCGCCCGGGAACCGCGCACAGCGCCGCCGCCAGAAGCACGGCGGCAAGGGACGCGGCGGCCGCAAGGGCAAAAAACCGCCGACGCGCAAACGTCGGTAACATCATCCCAAAGCAGAAAGGTTATGAGGAAGCATGCCCGGACTCGTTCTGGAGGGCGGTACGTTCCGCCCGGTATTTTCGTGCGGCGTCATGGATGCGCTGCTCGATAACAACATCATGTTTGACTACGTCATCGGCGTTTCCGCCGGCATCACCTATGCGGTGTCCTATCTGTCCCGCCAGCGCGGACGCAATATCGAGGTGCTGCGGCAGTACCGCAACGACAAGCGTTATTTTGGCGCGCGCAACATCCGGCGCGACCATTCGATTTTCGGCGTGGAGTTTGTTTTTTCCACCATCCCGAACGAATTGATTCCGTTCGACTGGGACACCTACCACCGCTATGCGGGGCAAATCCGCGTGGGCGTGACCAACGCGCGCACCGGACAGGCGGAATACCTCGACGGTATGCAGCTTGACCGCGCGAGCACCATGCTGCGTGCGACCTGCGCCATCCCGATCTATTTCCCGCCGGTCACCATCGGCGGCGAAATCTATTATGACGGCGGTCTTGCCGACCCCATCCCGATTCTCCGGAGCCTGCACGACGGCAACCAGAAAAACCTGATCGTGCTGACCCAGCCGCTCGACTACCGCAAGGAAATGACGCACGGCACCCAGTTTGCCGCGCGCGCCCTGCGCCGTAAGTATCCCGCACTGACCAAGACCATGCTGTCCCGCCCCAAGCGGTACAACGAAACCGTTTGCTTCTGCCATCAGCTTGCCCGGAAGCAGCCGCGGGACACAGTGCTGCTCCAGCCCACAGCCCATCTGGAAAGTTTCGAAAAAGATGTGAAAAAGCTTGAATGGGGCTATGAAATGGGGTATAATATGGCCTTGGCGCGCATGGATGATATCCAGCGCCTGTTTGTCTGACAGGAAAACGCGCGTTCCGCGCGTTTTTCTATACATTCCATCGGTTCCGGCCGAAATTACAACAAAGGGGATAAAAGAGAAAGATGCAAACCAATCGAATCATTCAGGTGGAGGAAAAGGTGCCGCCGCGCCTGCTGGTGCCGCTTTCTATCCAGCACATGTTCGCCATGTTCGGTGCGTCCGTGCTTGTGCCGTTCATGTTCGGCCTCAATCCGGCGATCGTGCTGTTTATGAACGGCATCGGCACGCTGCTGTTCATCTTCATCACTAAGGGCAAGGCGCCCGCCTACCTTGGCTCATCGTTTGCCTTTATCGCACCCGCCACGCTGGTTATCAAGAACTGGGGCTATCCATACGCACTCGGCGGCTTTGTGGTCGTCGGCCTGTGCGGCTGCATCCTTGCAGCAATCATTTACAAGTGCGGCACCAAGTGGATCGACGTGGTGCTGCCGCCCGCGGCGATGGGCCCGGTTGTGGCGCTCATCGGCCTCGAGCTTGCCGGTTCGGCTGCATCTACCGGCCAGATTGTTGGCGACAGCGTAACCACCTCATCGGTTATCACCTTCTGTGTGACGCTTGGCGTGGCTGTGCTCGGCAGCGTGCTGTTCCGCAAGTTTTTGTCGGTCAT
The DNA here is from genome assembly GCA_019115615.1 of Candidatus Agathobaculum merdavium. GTDB lineage: Bacteria > Bacillota > Clostridia > Oscillospirales > Butyricicoccaceae > Agathobaculum > Agathobaculum merdavium. The sequence goes on from DXDE01000070.1 coordinate 6,422, forward strand.
CCCGATTCTGATTGCGATCATCTGTGGTTATGTCGCCGGACTCATCACTGAGTATTTTTCTGGTGAACACGTCATCTGGGGCGGCATTGTTGCCGCCATGCACCAGCCCTTGTTCCAGCTGCCAAACTTCCAGACCCCGAAGTTTGATCTCGAAGCCATCCTGATCATCCTGCCGGTCATTTTGGTCATTGCCAACGAGCACATCGGCCATCAGCTGGTCACCAGCAAGGTTGTCGGCCGCGACCTTTTGAAAGACCCCGGCCTGCACCGCTCGCTGTTTGCGGACAACTTCTCGACCATGATCTCCGGTCTGATCGGCTCGGTGCCGACCACGACCTACGGCGAGAACATCGGCGTCATGGCGATTACCAAGGTTTACTCGGTGCGCGTCATCGGCGGCGCGGCTGTGCTCTCGATCATCTGCTCATTCGTCGGCCCGCTGGCAGCCCTCATCCAGACCATCCCCGGCCCGGTTATCGGCGGTATTTCGTTCCTGCTGTACGGCATGATCGGCACCTCCGGCCTGCGTATCCTTGTAGATAATCACGTGGATTACAGCAAAAACCGCAACATGGCGCTGACTTCGGTCATCTTCGTCACCGGTCTTTCGGGCGTGACGCTGTCGCTTGGTAACGTGTCGCTCTCCGGCATGACGCTGGCTGCCATCGTCGGCATGCTGATGAGCCTGCTGTTCTACGTGTTCGATAAACTCAAGTGGTCGAACGACCTAACTGACTAAGTCCATACAGACATCAAAAAACACCCTTTCCATCGGAAAGGGTGTTTTTATTTATCTTACCACAGCAGCAGTCCTATGGCTGCACAGGCCACCAGTGCGATCACAACGACAACGCACCACGCCCACGGGTTGCCCATGTTCATCGTCCATGAGCCGGGCGTCCTGCGGCGCACAAACAGGTTGCTGTCAGTAAATACAGCCGCGCATGCGCTGCTCGACCTCCTGCTGCGTATATTTCCGCCTGATGGCGACCACCTCCCTGCCTGCTGCCAGTATAACATACTGCGCGCAAAAAAGCACCCGTTCCATTGGAACGGGTGCTTTGGGTTTCGGTTTGTTACAACTTAGGCGTTGTCAACCTCAGCCATGTGCTCGATGAGCATCAGCAGCTTGTTGGAGTAGCCCCACTCGTTGTCGTACCAAGAAACAACCTTCACGAAGGTGTCGGTCAGCTGGATGCCAGCCTTGGCGTCGAAGATGGAGGTGCGAGCGTCGCCCAGGAAGTCGGAGGAAACAACGTCCTCGTCGGTGTAACCCAGAACGCCCTGCAGGCCGCCCTCAGACAGCGGGGTCTCGGAAGCCTTCTTCATCGCAGCGCAGATGTCCTCATACTTAGCCGGCTTAGCCAGGTTGCAGGTCAGGTCAACAACGGAAACGTCCAGGGTCGGAACGCGCATGGACATACCGGTCAGCTTGCCGTTCAGCTTCGGGTAAACCTTGCCTACTGCCTTAGCAGCGCCAGTGGAGGACGGGATGATGTTGCCGCAAGCCGCACGGCCGCCGCGCCAGTCCTTCTTGGACGGGCCGTCAACAACCTTCTGGGTGCCGGTAGCGGAGTGAACGGTGGTCATCAGGCCCTCGGTGATGCCGAACGCCTCGTCCAGAACCTTAGCGATCGGAGCCAGGCAGTTGGTGGTGCAGGAAGCGTTGGAAACAAAGGTCATATCCTTGGTGTAGGTGTCCTGGTTAACGCCCATAACGAACATCGGGGTGTCGTCCTTGGACGGAGCAGACATGATAACCTTCTTAGCACCGCCGTCGATGTGCGCCTGAGCCTTCTCCTTGGTCAGGAAAACGCCGGTGGACTCAACAACGTAGTCAGCGCCAGCCTTGCCCCACGGGATGTTCTTCGGATCCATCTCAGCAAAGAACTGAACCTTCTTGCCGTCGACGGTGATGGAGTTGTCGTCATACTCGATGGTGCCATCATAACGGCCGTGCATGGTGTCATACTTGAGCATGTATGCCATGTAGTCCGGCGTCATGAACGGATCGTTTACCGCTACGAACTCGATGTTCGGGTTCTTCAGACCAGCGCGGAAAACCATACGGCCGATACGGCCAAAACCATTGATACCTACTTTGATAGCCATTTACAGTATCCTCCTAAATATTTTTTAAGGTCTCTGTCGATGTTTTTATTATACACTAATTGGGTCGCATGCTGCAAGGTGTAAAACTTGTGAATTTTTTGTCATTATCTTCGGCCTTTTTGTACATTTTTCTTTGCAATGCAAACCGCTCTGGTGGTATAATAAGCACATCCCACAAAATATAGTATTTCAGCCGCCGGGCGGCCTTATACCGAAAAGAAAGAGATTCCTGTATTGTGGAGGATAGAAATGATCGACCGTTTCTTTTCCCAGCTTGAGGGGGACGCGCTGCGCGAATTGCTCGCGCGTATCGGCCTGCGCGACGCTGCCGTTGTGCAGGTTGCGCCAACGCTGCATATTGAAAACGCGAGCGATGCCGCCGCGCAGCTGACCGGGCTGCGTCCGCTGGAACGCATCGACCAGCTGCTCAGCGAGCAGGCTGCCGCGGCGCTCCGCGCCTGCATCGCGGAGCATACACCACGCACCGTATACGAAGAACTGGACGGGATCGAATACCGTCTTGAGTTGATCCCGCACCGCCAAGGCGCGCTGCTCGCTTTCCTGCGGGACGACCGCGCGGATTACGACGGCACGCTGCGCGTGCTGCACGCCAAGGGCACGCAATACCTCGGCACGCTGCTGGCGGACGCCGCGCAGGTCGACGATCCGCAGCTTGCCGCGCACCTGCGCCGCCAGTGCCTGCGGCTGCACCGTCTGCTGTCGCACTCGGACTTCCTGCACGACCCGCCGCTGACCGAGCAGCTGCGGCTGTACGACACCGACCTTGCCGCGTTGTGCCGCGATGCGGCCGCGCAGGCCGGCGCGCATGTATCCCGCAAAGCCGCCGCGATCACCGTCGAAGCGCCCGACCGCTGCATAGCGCTGATCGAACCACAGCTGGTGCGCACCGCGCTTTATAACCTGCTCTCGAACGCCCTGCAGGTCACCCCGGCGGATGGCGACATTGTGCTGACGCTAGCCGACGATGGTGCGTTTTATACGATCACGGTCGCAGACCGCGGCCCCGGCTTGGATGCGCAGCAATTCCAATCCCTGCTGCGTGGCTGGCAGTCGACGGTTTCGCTGGACGACTATCTCGCTTTGGCCCGTCAGGGCACGACGCCCGGCCTCGGCCTGCCGCTCATCCAGCACATTGCGCAGCTGCATGACGGCAGCCTGCTGCTGTCCCCGCGCGAAGGCGGCGGCAGCCTGCTGCATTTCACACTCGCACACCTGCCCGACACGCTGGCCGACCACAACCTGCACGCACCCATGATCCTCGAGGACGGCTACCCGCTCGAGGAAGTCGAATTCTCGATCTTTGACTGACAACAAAAAAACAGCCGCTGTGATAAACACAGCGGCTGTTTTTTCAGTCCTGTTCGGACACATCGTACGAAGCCTGCACCTGTTCCGCGTGGGACACCTGCGCCTGCGTATCGGACGCACCGTCCGCATTGCCCTGCAGCAGGTCCTCCGCCGCGAGCGTTGTGGTCGTTACCGACAGCACGGCCGCACCGGTCAGAAAGTACGAAAGTACCTGTTTGAATGTCATCTTTGGAGTCCTCCTGCGAGATGATCTTTCAGGGTTCGCTCTATGATAACATAACTTGTTCCCATATGGCGCAAAATGTAACACAGGCGTAATAAAGGGCGGCAAAAGCCGCCCTTTTTGTCACCAAATTGTTACTTTTCCAGTTCTTAGTCCTTATAGAACGCGCCGAAGCCCTTGTAGGCCATATACAGGTCGAGTTTGGAGATGACCTCAAACGGCGCGTGCATGGACAGCACCGGCACACCCGCGTCCACCGTGTCGATGTTGCGGTTGGCCAGATACATCGCAACCGTGCCGCCGCCGCCTTGGTCGACGCGGCCCAGCTGGCCGGTCTGCCAGACGATGTCCGCCTTGTCGAAAATGCAGCGGATGCGCGCCATCAGCTCGGCAGTCGCGTCCGACGTGCCCGACTTGCCGCGCGAACCGGTGTATTTCATCAGCGCAAAGCCGCAGTTGGCCTTGGCATCGTTGCGCTTCTCGGAAACCTCGGGGAAATTGGGGTCAAACGCGTTGCACACGTCGGCCGACAGGCACACCGAATTTTCGTAGCACTCGTCGACCAGCGCGCCCTGCGCACGGCACAGGTCGGCCATGAAGGTGTCGAACGCGCGCGACTGCATGCCGGTCACGCCCTCCGAGCCGATCTCCTCCTTGTCGACCAGCAGACAGACGCAGGTGTGCGCCGGGGTGGCCTTGAGGTCGAGCAGCGCGGTCGCCGCCGGATAGGAGCAGACGCGGTCGTCGTGGCCGTACGCGCCGACCATCGAGCGGTCAAAGCCGATGTCGCAGGCCTTGAACGCAGGCACGCAGCACAGCTCAGCCGACAGGAAATCCGCCTCAACCATGCCGTACTGGCGGTTCAGGTGCTCCATCACAGCCAGCTTGATCTTTTCGCTGCACTTTTCGTCCACCGTATCGCTCGGCGCGGAGCCAACGAGGATGTTCAGCCCCTCGCCCTTGATAATCTCAGTCGCCTTTTTGGTCATCTGCTCGGTCGCAAGGTGCGGCAGCAGATCGGTGATGACGAACTTCGGGTCGTCCGGCTTGTCGCCGACGCGCACCTCGACCGTTTTCATCTGCCCCTTGTGGCACACGCAGACCACGCCGCGCAGCTCGAGCGGAATCGCCGTCCACTGGTATTTCTTGATGCCGCCGTAGTAGTGCGTTTTGAAGAACGCCATGCCGCCGTCCTCATAGAGCGGCACGGTGCGGATATCGACGCGCGGCGCGTCGAGGTGGGCGGCGGTCAGACGCACGCCCTCGGAAATGTCCTTTTTGCCGATAACAGCCAGCATAATGCCCTTATTGCGGTTGATCCGATAGATTTTGTCGCCCGCCTTGAGGATATCGTCCCGCTTCCACGCGCGGAAGCCCTTGGCCTCTGCCATGCGCGCGATTTCCTTGACCGCATCGCGCTCAGTCTTGGCTTCATCGAGGAAGGTCTTGTAGCCCTCGGCATATTCCTGCATGCCGCGCTTGTCGCTGCCGGTCAGATGGTCAAAGCCGGGCTTTTTGTCATAGAAAAGCTGTTCAGAAGTCATCACTCATTCTCCTTTGCTAAGTTTTCAAAAATCGCGTCGGCCTGCTGCTGTAAGTCAGCAATGCCGCCGTTGTTTTCCACAATATAATCGCACCGCGTCCGGTAAAAGTCCGCGTCCGGCTGCGCGCCGATGCGGGCGCGAGCGGCGGTTTCATCCAGTCCATCGCGCGCCATGATGCGCTTGACGCGCACTTCGGTGTCGGCCAGCACGCCGATGATACGCTCGCACAGGTCGTCCGCCCCGACCTCAAACAGCGTCGGCGCGTCATACAGCACAAACGGGCAACCTCCCTGCGCGCGCATTTCATCCAAGGATGCCGCGCGGATATAGGGCAGGGTGATCCCGTTCAGCATTTTCAGCTTGTCCGGATCGGCAAACACGATCGCCGCAAGCTTTTTGCGGTCGAGCGCGCCGGTTTCATCCAGCACACCGCCGAACACCGTATCCAATTCGTGCAGCATCTCGCGATTTTCAGCGCACAGGCGGCGGTAGACCGCGTCCGCGTCCACCCAGCCCGCGCCCTTTTCGCGCAGCAACGCGGCAAACGTGCCCTTGCCCGTGCCGCTGCCGCCGGTCAGACCGATGATTCTCATTTTTCCACCTTCTCCTGCGGGTTATGCGGTCATTCGACTTCAATCACATGAAAACCCGCGGCTTTTTTGATGCGGTTCGCGACTGCCAGCCCCAGTCCCTCATCTGACGGGCACTGCGCCCAGATCTGCTGCACGTCCGTGTCGTCGAACGCACGCAGGCGGTCGAACACCTCGCGCGCCTGCGCGGCGAGGTCGTTCTGCGAGCCGAAGCACTCAACCGTGCAGGTGGGGAAACAGCCCCGGTATTCATCGAAGCACAGCACGCCAGTGGGGCCGTCGATGTGTTCTGCAATGTATTTTGCTGTTTGTTGTGGGTCGCCGCGCACAACCGTCACCGGTGCTTTTGGCGCATAGTGGCGATACTTCATGCCGGGGGCGGATACGCGCACATCGTCCCCGATCTTCTCGTACAGCGCACGGTCGACCTCAACCTCGCCCAGCACGGTTTCGAGCTGCTCAAGCGTGATGCCGCCCGGCCGCAGCAGGCGTGGCTTATCGAGCGCAAGCGTCACGACCGTGGATTCCACGCCCACGCCGCACGATCCGCCGTCCAAAATGGCGGCGATTTTGCCGTCCATGTCGCGCAAAACGTGTTCGGCGGTTGTGGTGGACGGACGTCCGGACGTATTCGCAGAGGGCGCTGCCAGCGGCACGCCCGCCGTACGGATCAAATCGCGCGCCAGCGGGTGCGACGGCAGGCGGATGCCGACCGTATCCAGCCCGCACGAGACCTCAATGGGGATGCAGTCGCCCTTAGGCACGATCATGGTCAGCGGGCCGGGCCAAAACGCCTCGGCCAGCAATTTGGCCTGCGGCGGCACGGCGGGGCACAGGTCGTAGATCTGATCGAAGTCCGCGATATGCACGATCAGCGGATTATCCTGCGGTCGCCCTTTCGCGCGGAAGATTTTCGCCACCGCTTCCCCATTTAGTGCGTTTGCAGCCAGTCCATAGACCGTTTCTGTGGGCATGCCCACCACTTCGCCCTGTAAAATCAGGTCAACTGCGGTCTGCACGGCATTTTTATCCATTTGTGGGGAAAGCACGATTGTTTTCATGCCCTTTTTCACTTCCTTGTGGGTTTTATTATCCAACTATCGCAGTGACAGATGCTACCTGTACCATTGACGGATCGATTATGCCGGTGTAGATGCCGATGGCAACCAGCGCAATGCCGATCGCGAGCACGATCAGTTTTTTGGTGATCTTGAGCGCCAGCAGCACCAGATTGATCGCGACGAGCGCGATGCCGATCCAGAGCCACGGCACGGATTGCAAAAGGGTGGTCAGTTCGTTCATAGTGATTCTCCTTTCGAGGGGTTATGCTTCGCTCTGCGCCTTCATCTTTTCGGCGGTGTCCGCCGCGATCAGCGCGTCCAGCACCTCGTCCATGTCGCCGTTTAGGAACTGGTCGAGCTTGTAGAGCGTCAGCTTGATACGGTGGTCGGACACGCGATTTTCCGGAAAATTGTAGGTGCGGATGCGCTCCGAGCGGTCGCCCGTGCCGACCTGACTTTTGCGGTCGGCCGCGATGGCGGCCTGCTGTTTTTCGACCTCGGCCTCGTACAGCCGGCTGCGCAGCACGCGCAGCGCTTTGTCCTTGTTCTTGTGCTGGCTGCGCTCATCCTGACACTCTACGACCGTACCGGTCGGGATGTGGGTCACACGAATGGCCGAGGATGTTTTATTGATATGCTGGCCACCCGCGCCCGATGAACGGAAGGTGTCGATGCGCAGGTCATTCGGGTCGAGGTAAAAGTCGACTTCCTCGGCTTCGGGCAGCACCGCGACCGTCGTAGTCGAGGTGTGGACACGGCCTTGGCTCTCGGTCGCAGGCACGCGCTGGACGCGGTGGACGCCGCTCTCAAACTTGAGCCGCGAATACACCTTATCGCCTGCCACGCGGAACACGATTTCCTTGTAACCGCCGAGTTCGGTCTCGGACACGCTCATCACTTCGGTCTGCCAGCCGCGTTTGTCCGCATACATCGTGTACATGCGGTACAGGTCGGCCGCGAACAGCGCACTTTCCTCGCCGCCCGCGCCGCCGCGGATTTCGACAAAGATGTTTTTATCGTCGTTCGGGTCTTTGGGCAGCAGCAGGATCTTGAGTTCGTCCTCCAGCCGTGCTACGTCGGCCTTGGCCTGATGCAATTCCTCCTGCGCCAGCTCCTTCATGTCCGGATCGGACAGCATTTCGGTCGCGTCCGCGATCGTCTGCTGCGCCTGCTCGTAGGCGCGGTAAGTCGTGACGATCGGCTCAAGCTCGTTGCGCTCCTTTAAGAGCTTGGCCGCGCGGTCGGGGTCGTCGTACAGCCCCGGCTCGGACAGACGGGCTTCCAACTCGTCCATGCGCTGGCACAGCCCCTTCACTTTTTCAAACATGTGTTTCTCCTTCCCCTCAGACCGTCCAACGGCCGGTCAGCATCAGCCCGAGGATCGAGCAGTATTCGCGGCAGCGCACAGCAACCCACTGCGCGGGATACGGCGTAGGCGCAGGTACGCCCAAGCCCTCTTCATAACCCGCGCGGCGCAGCAGTACCTTAGCGCGCGCCAGATGGTAGTCGCTCGTGACGACCGCCGCAGTATAACTCTCATGGTCGCGCGCCTCGGCAGTTTCGATCAGTGCACGCGCATTTGCCAGATTTTCAATCGTGTTGGTGGACTGAGCCTCGCGTAGCAGCCGCGCGGGATCGACGCCCTTTTGCTCGGTCAGATAAGCGTACATGGAATCCGCTTCGGTGCAAGGCTCGTTGCCGCCCTGCCCGCCGCATAGTACGGCTTTGCTGTCCGGGTTGGCTGCCAGCAGATCGGCGGCGGTGTCGCACCGCGCGGCCAGCGCCGCGGACGGCTGTCCGTCCGGGTTGACCAGCGCGCCGAGCACGATATAATAATCCGCGTGCGTGTCGGCATCATCTGTTTGCATCCCCGCCTGAATCACAAAAAGCTGAATCGCGGCGAACGACACGACAAACAGCGCAAACAGCACGCGCCCGATAACCGCCAGCACGCGGCAGGCGCGGTATTTTTCGCGCAACCGCAGCACCAGCCACATCCCCGCGCAGCCGACAGCCAGCGCGAGGAAGAAGGCCGCACCAAAACGAGACGGCGCCCACGGCAGCTGGATGATGCTGCCCACGGCGAACACCGCCGCAAGCGCCAGCCAGAATTTGCGTTCGGTCATTGCTGCAATTCCTCCAACTCGGCTGCGACAGCCTCCCATTCGTCCATCTTGGCGGCGAGCGCCTCGTCGCACGCTTCCTTTTCGCTCATCAGCTCCAAAAGCCGCGCCGAATCGGATAAAGCATCGATCATCTGCTGTTCAAGGTCAGCCGACTGCTGCTCCAGCTGGGAGATCTCGCGCTCCAAGGTGTTCAGCTGTTTCTGCAAATTCTTCGTGCCGCCGGTGCGTTTCGGCTTTTCCGGCGGACGAGGCACATCGTCCAGCGTCGGGACATCGGGCTTTTTGCGCTTTGGTTCCGGAACAGACGCAGGCGTTTCGGGCTTGATGCCCTTTTCTCGGTACGCCAGAAAATCCGAGTACGAGCCAATGAAGTCAATCAGCTGCCCATTTTCCAGATACAGCACGCGGGTCGCAAACCGCTCGACAAAGTAGCGGTCATGCGAGACGAACAGCAGCGTGCCGTCGAAGGCCTCGACCGCTTCCTCAATCCATTCGCGGCTGGCAAGGTCGAGGTGGTTGGTCGGCTCGTCCAGGATGAGGAAGTTTAAGGGATCATACATCAGCTCGCACAGACGCAGGCGGCTTTTTTCACCGCCGGACAGCATTTCCACGGTTTTCAGCTGCTGCTCGCCCGTGAACTGGAACGAGCCGAGCCGGTTGCGCGCCACCTGCATGGACACATTCTTGTCATAGATCAGCGTGTCGATCAGATTGCGGTGCGGGTTGGAAAAATGCACCTGCTGCGGCAGATAGGCAGGCTTCAGCCCCACGCCCTTGCGGATGACGCCATTATCCGGCGTTTCCTCACCCAGCAGGATTTTGAGCAGCGTTGTCTTGCCCGCGCCGTTCGCGCCCAGCAGCGCAACGCGCTCGCGGTTGCGGATGTTAAAGCTGATATCATGTAATATTTCTCTCCCATCATAACTCTTTGTAATATCCTTGACCTTGAGAACTTCTTCGGTCTCGTAATTCGGGTCGCCAAAGGTGACGGTCATCTTTTTGTCGGTCTTGGGGCGGTCGGTGACCTTCATGCGCGCGATGCGCTTCTCAATCGAGGCCGCGCGCTTGGCAAGGTGCTCGGTGCCGTGCTCGTGCATCATGCGGGCAGTCGCTTCGAGACGCTTCTTTTCGGCCAATTCATGCTCGTGGTGCTTGAGCTGTTCCTCGCGGCGGCGTTCGCGCTCGACCGCATAATACGAATAGTTGCCGTTATAGAAATCGCAGGTGCAGTCGTGAATTTCGATCACGCGGTCGCAGCACTGGTCGATGAACCAGCGGTCGTGCGAAATGATGAGAACGGTGCCGCGGTATGCTTCCAGATACTCGCCCAGCCAGTCGACCGCCTGCATGTCGAGGTGGTTGGTCGGCTCGTCCAGCAGCAGGATGTCGGTCTGCTCGAGAATGATGCGCGCAAGATTGATGCGCGTCATTTCGCCGCCCGAGAGCAGCGAAAACTTCTGCGTGCGCATATTCTGCGGAATTTCCAGACCGTTGCACACGCGGTCGATCTCGTAATCGCGGTTATAGCCGCCGAGGATTTCCAGCCGGGCCTCGAGCTGCGCGTACCGTTTGAGCAAGGATGCGTCGTCCGGGCGGCGGGTCATCTCGTCGGTCAGTTCGTCCATCGCGGCGGCGACCTCGTCCGACTCGCGGAACGCAAGGCGCAGCACGTCCTCAACCGTAGCATCCGGCGGGAAATCCGGCATCTGGTCGATCACGCCCGCGGTTTTGCCCTGCCCGAAGGACACATGCCCGCCGTCATAAGGCAGGCGGCCGGTCAGGATGTTTAAGAGCGTCGTTTTGCCCGCGCCATTCGCGCCGAGAATCGCCACCTTCTCCCCGGGCTGCACGTCAAAGGAAATATCCTGTAAAATCAGCTTGTCGCCGAAGTATTTTGTCAGATTGTGAACAGAAATGTCAGCCACGTCGGCGGCTCCTTTCGATCTTTTGATAATCAGAATTATTATACCACGTTTTTGCGTGGCAGAAAACCCCAAAAAGCACCGTGCTGCGTCCTGTTCGGGGGCACATCCATGTGCAGAATAGAAAAGAGCCGCATACCTGCGGCTCTTTTTTGGGAATGACCTGTGTTAAAATCCGCGTTCCTTGAGGCCGCGCACCAGTCCGATATAGAACTCGCGCACATCAAAGCCCGCGATGTCCTCGCGCATCAGGTCGATCACATCGCCATGCGAGATACCGCGACGGCCCGGCACGGTCAGGTTGCCGAGAAAATGCCCCCATTCTGCCGAACTGCGCGTGACCAGACCGTCGTTCTCCTGCCTGTCATAGCGGTTGACCAGCCGCCAGGTCAGGTTGAGCGGGAAACCAGCGCTTTTCGGGCTGCGCATCGTGCTCATCACACTCTGGTAATATACGCCGTCCGCGTCGGGTGTCTGCTCGTTGAACGCAGCGCAGGCGTCGGCTGCAAGGTCGCGCACGCCGCCGAGAAAATCCGGTTTTTCATCGCCAAGCGTATGAAAAACCGCATTATACTTGCGCTCCATCCAACCGAGCACGCCCTTTGGCAGCGTTTTCAGCAGATGCTGCGCAAACACGCAGCCCCGGTGCGGGGTGTTAATCGTGGTCAGCGAAGCAACATAGGGTGCAAGCCCCAGCCGCGCGATCGCATAACGGCTGTCCAGCCCGCCCTTGGAGTGCGCAATCAGGTTGAGCTTTTCCGCGCCGGTCTCAGCCAGCACGGCCTCGACGCGCACCTTCAGCTCGGCCGCCGACACCGCCACAGGTGCGGCGGATTGCTGTCCGCCGTAGTAGAGCCGCGCGCCGCATTTTTGCAGCGCCTGCGGGATACGCCCCCAGTAGTTGACCAGCTGCCAGTCACGGAAAAAGATGCCGTGCACCAGCAGGATCGGGTATTTCGTGCGGCAATCCTCGTTTTCAGCGTGGACAGCTTCGCGCTCAAGCCGCCCCAGATCGAAGTAATATTCGCTGCGCGCCGCACGCAGCACGCGGTAAAACAGGTACAGATTGAATACCGGCACCCACCAACAGCACAGCAGCAGCATACGCCAGACGATCCGCAGCCGCTTGCAGGTGATCAGCACACGGAGAAAGCCGTTCAGCACCAGTGGGCCCATCACAACCAGCCAAATCAGCAGATCGATCACGACGGGCACCCATACGGGCAGCCCCGGCATGCGGCCGGACAGCCGGCCGGTACTGTACAGCCAGAGCCACAGCACGCCGGTCGCAACGATCGACCAAACCGCCACCATCAACAGCTCATAGCCGCCGCGCAGCATGCGCAGACGGCGCGTTGCGCCCGGCGCGCGGCATGGCCGGATATTTATGACCAGATAGCCCACCAGCAGCGCGAGCAGCACGATGCCCGCCGACAGGCCGGACAGCGGCACTACTGCGGTGCACACCAGCAGATAATTTGCCAAGCAGGATGCGATCAGCACGCGCAGCAGCCGTGTGACATATTGCATTTATCATCCCCCCTGCGCCCGCATTGCAAAATATGCATAAAGCAAATAAGAACCGCCGAATGGCGGTTCTTTTCATCAAAGCCGAGGACATGTGCCTCGGCTTTGATACAGGCGCGAAGCGAAGTTTCGCGTACAAAGCACGTCGGAACTTTGCATAGCTTTGGACGCATCCGCGTCGCTGCGCGGTGCGTCCTCTCGATCGAATCCGTGTGATTCGGTCGAAGCCGCTTAGTATCGCATCATCGGGATCTGATGTGGCTCGGACTCGCCCGCAGGCAGCAGCATGGCGGTGATGTCCGGCCGCGCGGTCTCGATAAAATTGACCCCACGGTGGATCAGCCCGGCAAGCGTGCGCTCATTATTGGTCGGCAGGCTCATCGTAAACAGCCCCGCCTGCTTGCAGGCAAGGATGAGCTTCGGCGTCAGGTCGCCGGGGGCAGCACGCAGGCCAAACAGACCAGTGGTCTGCGCAGCACGCACCAGCGCGTCGATATTATCCGGCAGCGCAGGCAGCTCGCCCATGATATGCAGGTCAGGGTTCGCAACCGCAATACGCGCGGCTTCGACCAGACCCAGCCCGACAAAAATCGTATCATCCAGATAGTTCGCATGGCGCAGCGTCATACGCAGCTGCGGCAGCAGCGTCTGGTTATGTACGGTAATAGCAATTTTCGCCTGACAGGTACGCGCCAGCTCAATCGCCTGTCCGGCCGGAATCAGCTGCGGCGCAGCCAAATGCAGTTCATTATAACTGTAATCGGCAATGCTCATCTGTGTACCGTCAGCCGCCACGCAATATCCGACCGATGAAAGCACGGCAATGCCGTCCGCAGTCATATCGACCGACAGGCAGCAGCCTTTCGCGCCCTCCTCATTGCCGGCGAGGATCGATTCCAGCCCGTCCGGCTCGGTGTCCATACAACCGACCGAAGACAGGACAAAGGTCTCCTTGTTGGTATAATACAATACCGTTCCCCTCTTTCTGTTTACAGGGTCTCAGGCTGCTCGTACTCCACACCCATCGTATCGACGGTGACGGTTTTCATTTTCTGCTCCTTACGGGGACGGTCGTGCCAGTCGCGCGGGGTGTTAACAATTTCATCGACCACATCCATGCCCTCGATAACCATGCCGAAGGATGCGTATTCGCCGTCCAGATGCGGGGAATCCTCAGTCATGATGAAGAACTGGCTGCCGGCGGAATCCGGCACCTGCGTACGCGCCATGGAAAGCACACCGCGGGTGTGGTTCAGGTCGTTCTGGAAGCCATTCGAGGTAAATTCGCCGCGGATCTCATAGCCCGGGCCGCCCATGCCAGTGCCTTCCGGGTCGCCGCCCTGGATCATAAAGCCCGGAATAACGCGGTGGAAAATCGTGCCGTTATAAAAACCCTTCTGGATCAGGGAAATAAAGTTGCGCACGGTATTGGGCGCGACTTCGGGGTACAGCTCTGCGCGGATCACACCGCCCTGTTCCATTTCAATCGTTACGATCGGATTGCCCATTTTTATATCACTCCATCATTGTGGTTTGCCAAACGTATATATAGTATTGTAACAAATTTCGCCTGATACGGCAAGCACTGTTTTCCGTTTTGCGCTTTCCATGTGCATATAACGGGCGGACTGCAAAAAATCCACTTTTTGCACAGATCTTTCCACAGCCTATCTGGGGATAACCTTGTGTACAAAGTGGATAACTTTCAGTAATTGACCTCGCAAAGCGGCAGAGCGCCGCGGAAAAACAGTTTACGCATTGTAATATCCCCTGTGGAAAGCGCGGCAGGGGATAATCCGGCGCCCCTTGCGGCAAACTGAAACAGGTGAATTTTTGCACAGGAGGGGACGCTATGTCCGAAGAACTTTCCATCATCCCGGCGCCTGCAGACAGCAGCATCGCCGAGACCGGTTCGATCACATCCCGCACCACACGCGGCACAATACACTGCATCACGATCGTCGGCCAGATCGAGGGGCACATGGAACTGCCCGCGCAGAACAAAACCACAAAATACGAGCACCTGATCCCGCAGATCACCGCAGTTGAGCAGGACGAGGAGATCGACGGGCTGCTCGTGCTGCTCAACACGGTCGGCGGCGACGTGGAAGCCGGGCTTGCGATCGCCGAGCTGATCGCGGGCATGACCAAGCCGACCGTCTCGCTCGTGCTGGGCGGCGGGCACTCGATCGGCGTACCGCTCGCTGTTGCGGCCAAAAAGAGCTTTATTGCAGCCTCTGCCGCCATGACCATCCATCCCGTGCGCATGAACGGGACAATTATTGCCGTACCGCAGGCGTTTGAATATCTCGCGCGCATCCAGGAGCGTATCGTCGACTTCATCACTGCACATTCACGCATCACGGCGGCACGCCTGCAGCAGCTGATGCGCGAAACCGGGCAGCTGACTGCGGATGTCGGCACGGTAATCTCCGGACGGCAGGCGGTCGACCTCGGCCTGATCGACGGTGTTGGCACGCTGTCCGACGCCCTCGAAGCGCTCTATGATATGATTGCAGAGCGCCGCGCCGCTGCGCCGGATACGAAGGATACAGCCAGCGCACGCTCCAGCGACAATGCCACACAATAAGCCGCATCACAAATGGGAAAACCTACGCAGATAACGTGCATATCCTGCTTTAGGCAACAACAAAGGCCCCGTCACCCGACGAGGCCTTTTACTTCCAGTATTCCATATTCATCCTTTTCTCAGCAAGGTTTTTTACCTGCTGCTTTTGTTTTCTGCACGTACGGCTGTTTCACAATCCACTTTCCGCCCTTTACGTCATAGCATTTGCCATTTGTAATGAAAAGATCCGACCGCTCTCCATCCGTTATGCAATTTATGAAGCTATCCGTCTTGCTTTTTCAATTCCAGATGCTACTTTTCCATCCCGT
>DXDE01000071.1 GCA_019115615.1 Candidatus Agathobaculum merdavium
TGGGGCGGCTGCATGCGTATCACGGGCCGCGGGTGCATGAGCCGGGCCGGTGACGGAGGTATTTATGCTGATAAAAAAATTAGAAGCCAACGGGAATCTATGCCAGATGTCGCTATATTCGACCGGGTATCTGCCGGGGCAGTCACCGAGACAGCGCGAGAAGCGCAAGCAAACGACAAGCGAGGCAAAGAAGCGAATCAATGAGAGGGCACAGGAATGGGCATTGACGCAAAAGATTTGCGCCAATTTCGTTGAAATGCGCGACTTGTTTGTTTGTCTGACCTATGCAGAGACGCCGACGAACGAGGGGGAGTGCTTGAAGGTGTTCCACCGAAAGATGCGAATCGAGCTGCAGAAGATGGGCATTGAGCATACATATATCGTCGTTACATCGGCGCACGACATGCCGGATGCGGACACGGAAGTGCGACTGCACCACCACCTGATTATGCGTGGCGCGAAGGGCGAGGGCATGTACAAAAAACTGCGCGATGTAATAGACCGCTGCTGGGGGCTGGGCACGGTGGACGTGCGTCCGCTCAGGCAAAACGAGGAATTTTTTCGGGACACGGCCAGATATCTACTCGCTCAGCCTACCAAGAAGGGCGCGCGCAAATACTCATGCAGCCGCAATCTGCGGCCACCGAATGAGCCGATCCGGCTGAGACTGCCGGAAGCCGCGGCAAAAGAGGTCGAGCCGCCGCCGGGCGTGGTAGTGATCAACGATGAGCGGATTGATAACGAGTTCGGTCATTATCGCTATATGGTTGCCCGCATATACGATCACAAGCTGTTTGACGCATACTGGGACAAGCAGCGTAAGATTGCCGCGCCTGACCCATGGCAGCGGTTACAGCGGCGCAGGTATAGGCCGAGATAAGTTGCAAAATCACAGCGGGAGGTCCCGTTTTTCTGGCTTGTAAGGGGTCTAACAATTCGGACGGTTGTTTTCTCGGAGGTTCGGACAGCGTTGGACGATGGGGCGGGAAAACGGCTGTAAACACAGCTTACTGCCGGAGGTTGACGGGACGTGAACCGAAAAAGACGCATGGTTTTGGCAGCAGTTAAGGCGGGGAACGGGATTTGACAAAAAAACAACCCGTTTTTTCTAAAGGATCGGACGCCGAGAGCGGTAAACCATCAGAAAAGCGGCGACGGCGGGAAACGCTGGACGAAGGAGGACGGCACGAATGACAAAGGAAAGGCTTCGGCAGTTGGACAGCCTGATCGACGAGCAGCGGGAGGAAGAGGAGCGGCTTGCCCGGGAGCGCCGGCACATTGAGAGGCTGGAATTTGAGTTCGGGGTTGGGAATCTGTTTGGGCAGGAACAGCTGGAGATCACGCGCGCCCGGGTGCGGGAGCTGACCGCGCGGCGCATGGACGAGGCCGAGGCGGTTCGGCTTTGGGTGGAGCAGATCAAGGACGCGACGGTACGCCGGGCGTTTAAGTTGCGGTATTTGGACGGCCTGTCTTGGGGCGTCATCGCGCGGCGCATGGGGTATGCGAATGACAGCGGGCCGAGGATGCTGTGCGCTCGGCATCTGGCGGGGGAGTCAGAAGCCAGTTGACGAAACGAACCGATTTTGCAAACACAGTTGACAAGGCTGTTTTGACCGTTCGACAAGGTACTCCTTTTAGAACGGGTTGGACGAGCCCTGTTTTCTTATGCCTTGGCAGTTCGTAAAGGTACAGAACAATAAAAACGGACGTTCGCATTAAAATAGGGATATTGACGAACGGAAAAAAGGGGAGTTGGATAAAAATGGCGAGCAAGACGTTTTACTATGGAAGAGTGAGCACAAGGGAGCAAAATTTAGACCGCCAGATTGAGGCGTTCCGCGCGCTGGGCGCAGACGAGCGGGATATTATTACCGACAAGGAGAGCGGCAAGGACATTGACCGGCCGGGATACCGTGCGCTGCGCGATTCGCTTCTCAGGCCGGGTGATACGTTGGTGGTGAAATCCCTTGACCGGCTTAGCCGCAGAAAGGCAGATATTAAGGCTGAGCTGGAGCACTACAAGCGAAATGGCATTCGGGTGAAAATCATTGACCTGCCGACGACCATGATTGATTTGCCGGATGGGCAGGATTGGGTGATTGAGATGGCAAACAATATTTTGATCGAGGTGCTCGGGACGATAGCGGAGCAGGAGCGACTGACCATTCGCCAGCGGCAGGCCGAGGGAATAGCGGCAGCAAAGGCGCAGGGGAAAAATCTTGGCCGCCGGGCAGTGCAGCCGCCGGAAGGGTTTGACGATGTGGTGCGCCGGTGGCGAGCGGGAGAAATCACCGCTGCTGAGGCAATGAGGCAGACGGGAGTGAAAAAGACTACGTTTTATAAGCTGGTGAAACAGGGCGAGGGCGCGGTGTGAGCCGCGCTCTTTTCTTTTGGGTAAAATCCCAAGCGCTTGGGCGCGCGTGCCGCATGGACAGTCTCAGCGGCGGCAAACGAAAAAAATTTGCGGAAAAGAAAAGTTGTGCGTTTTGTGCGTTTTGTGCGTGTATAGTAATGCTCAAGCAAAAGACGCGCGGGGCAAGGAGGTGGGCGCGTTGAAAGGAAGCAAGTACACAGACGAGGACCGCGAGCGGGCGCTTGCCCTCATTTCCTCCGGTATGTCACCGACGATGGCGGCAAAGGAGCTTGGTTTTCCCAAATCGACCGTCTGCCACTGGTGGAACACACAAATGCAGGACGATGAGGACGTTGTCGCAAAGCGCATGGAAGCGCGGCGGGCGTCGGTTGAGAAGTGCGGCAGGATCGTAGATCGGGCGCTTGGCGCGATTGGGAAAAAGGTCACGGCAGCGGCCAGCGAGTGCCGAGAAGTGGACGACGGGCTGAAGGTGCTGAAAAAGGCAGCAAAGGACGGCGTGATCGCGCTCAGCGAGGATGACGTGAAAAAGCTAAAGGGGATACTCGCGGATTATACCGGTATCGGCCTGCGGGAGCTGTCCGGCAGCATGAAGGACGTGCATGCGCTCCAGCAGTCGCTTGAGGAGCAGCTGCTTGATGCAAGTCCGCAGGCGCACCAGATCGAGTTGCAACTGGAGATCGTGGACAAGGTGGGCGCGTCATGAATTTGCGGTTTCAGCTTTATCCAAAGCAGCTTGCTTTCATCCAGTCGGATGCGTTTGAAACGCTGTACGGTGGTGCGGCGGGCGGCGGCAAGAGTTTTGTGCAGATTGTGGATGCGCTTGTCTATGCGCTGAAATATCCGGGCAGCAAGCAGCTTGCACTGCGAAATTCTTTTCCAGAGCTGCGACGCTCGCTTATTCTCACTTCGCTTGAGTTATACCCGCGGGAGATCGGAACATACAACCAGAGCGCGCATCTGTGGGAGTTCAAAAACGGTTCGCGCTTGGAGTTCGGCTATATTGCAAACGACAAGGATGTAAGCAATTACATGTCGGCAGAGTATGACGTGATTCGGTTTGACGAGGCGACGCACTTTTCGGATTATCAATATACTTACATGCTGTCGCGTATACGCGGTGCGAACAATTTCCCCAAGCGGGTGAAGGCAAGCACCAACCCCGGCAATCAGGGACACGCTTTTTTCAAGGAGCGGTTCGTGGATTTGGGTGCGCCGATGCAGAAATACGAGTTTGAAAGCGGAAGCCGCATTTTTATACCGGCCAAGGTTTCGGACAATATTTTTCTGCTGGACAAAGACCCGGATTACATTCGGCGCCTGAAGAATCTGGACGAGGACACGCAGCGCGCGCTGCTCGACGGCGACTGGGACGTGTTTTCCGGGCAGTATTTCAAGGAGTTTCGGCGGGAGCGCCATGTGGTGCGGCCGTTTGACGTTTCCGGCCCAGGCTGGCGGCATTATGTGGCGATCGACTACGGTCTGGATATGCTGGCGGCGCTCTGGATCGCGGTGGATGCGGAAGATTATGCGGTCGTGTACCGCGAGGTATGCGAGCCGAATTTGATTATAGACCACGCGGCGGCGCGCATTCTGGATGCGATGAACGCGAAAGAACGGGATAGCATTACAGAATGGTTTGCACCGCGCGACCTGTGGAACAGGCGGCAGGAAACGGGTGTTTCGGTTGCGGACCGGTTTGCGGAGTGCGGGATATATCTTTCCAATGTTTCTAACCCGCGCGAAATGGGTTGGCTGGAGGTAAAGCGTCGGCTGACGCCCGCACCGGATGCGTTCGGCGGAGAGCGGCCGAAGCTGCAAATATTCGACACCTGCACGGAGCTGATCCGCTGCCTGCCGGCATTGCAGCACGACGAGAAGCACGTCAACGACTGCGCGACCGATCCGCACGATATCACGCACGCGCCGGACGCGCTGCGATATTTCTGCGATGGGCGGCCGCTGCCGGCGACGTTGCCGGTCGAGCGGGATGAGTTTGACAAAGGATATGAGGAGGAGATGCGGGATGTATTTGGCTATTAGTTTGACGTTGGTCGCAATGGTAATTCTGGTGTTCTGGCTGACTTGGAAGCTGCGGCTGTGCGAAGATAATTCGAGATATTGGCAAATGCAAGCGAAAGATGCAGAACATTATGGAGAAGAGTGGAAAAACACAGCTTGCCAATACATGTCAAAAGAAAAAGATGCAAGGGAGCAAGCGCACGCCTTTGAGCAGGCAGCAAAGACCATGGAAGAGCATCTTGCCGCAGAGCGCGGCCGGGCGGATCGGCTTGCTGAGGCGCTGCGGATGAGCGAGGACGCGCGGTGCGAGCTGAAGCAGCAGCTTGAGAAAATGCGTAAGCAGGTCAATACCACGGGAAGTACCATTCTCGATGAAATGAAACGCCGCGGCGAAAAGCCCGTTTTTACGGCCGTGATGCAGCGTGATTTGGCAAATATTATGGCATATAACGGCACGGCGCAGTTGCAGGAGGTTTTGACGGATGAATGAGAAGTCAATCACCGCTGAGCAGGTGCAGCGCGAATATGAGCGCGGAAAGGACTACAAAAACGGTCTGAACCTGTATGAGAGCGTCAAAATCTGCGAGCGCATGGTAGAGGGCGACCAGTGGGCGGGGCTGAAAGTGAAGCAGCTGCGCCCGATCACGATGAACTTTCTCGACCCGATTTGTTATTACAAGGTTGCGCAGATCGTGAGCGACGACGTGGGGCAGGAAATCGAGCCGTTTCTTCCGGACGAAGAAGCAGAGCGGGCGGCAAAAATCATCGAGCAGTCCATTGACCGCGTGGTCGAGCGGCAGAAAATCAAGGCGAAGCACCGCGAGATTCTGCGGGATGCGTTCGTGGATGGTGACGCGGCGCTGTATTTCTGGTTTGATCCTGCCGCGAAAACAGGCATGGACGGCGTGCAAGGCGATATTGCGGCAGAGAGCATTATGAACACCAACATTATTTTCGGCAATCCGCAGAACGCGCGGGTGCAGAGGCAGCCGTATATCATCATTGTGCAGCGCGTGCCGGTGGAAGAGGAAAGGGAAAAAGCCAAAAAGGAAGGCGTGCAGGACTGGGAGAGCATCACCGGGGACAGCGCGAGTGAATACAAGGGCGAGGACGAACTTTCCGAGACTGACAAGGTATGCACCAAGCTGACGCGGTTCTGGAAGGGCAAGGACGGCTTTGTACGTTTTATGCAGGTCATTGAAAAGGTCATCGTGAAACAAGAGACCGTAACAGCCATGACGCGCTATCCGCTGGCTTATATGAGCTGGAAACCGCGAAAGAACAGCATGCACGGCGTGCGCGAGATCGAGCCGCTGATCAATACGCAGATAGCGGTCAATAAGCAATTCACGGCGCTCGGCACGCAGGTGCTCAACAATGCAATGCCGAAGCTGGTGTACAACAAGCAAAAGTTTCCGGACGGCTGGGACGCGGAGGCGCAGACAATCGGCGTGACCGGAGACCCGACGCAGGCACTCACAGGCGTTGCGGGCAGCATGCCGATTCCGACGGATGCTTTTGGCATCACCAATAATCTGCTGGACACGGCAAAAAACGTCGCGGGCGCAAACGATGCGGCGCTGGGCAATATTAAAAACCCGGACAACACGTCCGCAATCGTGGCAGTGCAGCAGGCGACCGCCGCGCCGCTGAGCCTGACGCGGTTGAGCTATTACCAGTTTGTAGAAGATTACACGCGGATTCTGATTGACATGTTCCATGCACATTATGGTATCCGGCATGTGAAAACGACCGAGACGGTGACTGATCCTGAGACCGGGGAGACCAGCGAGCAGACCGTCATTAAGGAATATGATTTTTCTCAGCTGCCGGTGGATGCGCTGGACCTCAATATCAATATCGGCGCGGCAAGTTACTGGGCGGAGACGCTTCAAATTGCGACGCTGGATAACCTGATGAATGCAAAGGTGATTCCGGACGCGGTGGAATATCTCGAGAGGTTGCCAGATAACACAGTGCGAAATAAGGCCGGGCTGATCGAAAAAATTGAGCGGATGCAGCAGCAGGCCGCACAGGCGCAGATGATGCAGCAGGGAGGTGTGATGTAAATGGAAGAGACCAAGCAGCAGAAATTTGTGCGCATTGCAGAGCCGCGCGTCACACGGGCGTGCAATGCGGTGAGACTGCTCGGCAATCTGGCGGGCAGCAACTATGAGTACACCGAGGAGCAGGTGGACGCGATGTTCGGCGCAGTGCAGCAGGCACTGGATAATGCGCGGGCGGCGTTCAGCAAACCGGATAAACTCAAAAAGTTCACTTTTTGATTGTTAGCTTTCCAGCGCTGAGACGGGCGGGAAGAGCCTACCTGCCCGGCATATCTCCTATTCTTTTGACGGCGGGTGCGTCCTTTGCGGAACGAGGGCGCGTCCGTCTCAGCGCTGGAACAAATAAATAATGCGCGCCTACGCTGCGGCGGGCGGGTTGATGCCATATTCCCGCCCGTGCTCCCACTACCTGAGCAAGGATACGGGGATACGCTGGGAAATCTGCTTGAGCTCTACGTTCCTACGCAGAAGGAGGATTTCCCGGCGCGTCTGCCGGAGCGCAGGCGCTCTATATTGAAAGGAGTACACAGCTATGAGCGAATGGGAAACCAACATTTGCGAAAGCGGAAGCGAGATTCGCAGCCAGAGCGAAAGTGCAGATGGCGCGGACATGGACGGCGATTTCGGCAGCGATTTCGAGGACGGCTTGTTTGACGGCGATCTGGAAAACCAGCAGACCGCGGAACAGGACACGGGCGAGGGAGCGGACGGAGGGCTGGAAAACCAGCAGCCTGACGGCCAGCAGGGAGAGCCGGAGACACAAGAGCAGGAGGGCGGCGAGCAGCCGCCCGCAGAGGGACAGCCGCCGGCGCAGGAGCCGCCGCAGCTGGTTCCGTTGGTCTACAACGGGCAGCAGATTATGCTGCCGCAAAACGCCGTGCAGGAGATCGGGCGCGCGCTGGGAATGGACGCAATCGAACTGCTGCGAAAGGGCATGAACTACGAGCACAAAAACGAGCGGGAGCTTGCCGTGCTGAACCAGTACGCGGCGGCGGCCAATATGACCGTGCCGCAGTTTATCCAGCAGCTGGAGCAGCTGAAGCAGGCGCAGGAGCTGGAAGCCGAGGTAAACCAGCTCAAAAATGAGTTCCCGGAGACTGAGGAGGGCGCGCTGCTCGAGATTGCCAAGAGCCGCGTTGCCGCCCGCCGGAATGCGCAGATGCAGCAGGCACACGCCCGCGACGCTCAGATGCAGCAGCTGCGCAGCCGGGTAGACCAGACCGTGCAGGAATTGCAGAAGCGGCGGCAGGATGAGCAGTGGACGGCCTACGAAAACGAAACCGGGATCCATACGCCGGACAAAATTCCGGCGCGTGTTTGGGAACTGGTGAATCAGGGCAAGACGCCGATGGAGGCGCACTGGCAGTATCAGAGCGAGCAGGCAAAGGCCGAACTTGACAAACAAAACAACATCCACCAGCAGCAGGAGAGAAACCTGCAGGCCACGACCGGCAGCCTTGCGGGCGCGGCCGTGGAAGAGGACGCTTTTCTGTCCGGGCTGTTTGGAGACTGAAAGGAGAAGAATAAACTATGGCTATCAATCTGGCAACGAAATACAGCGATAAAATCGCACTGGCGTTTACGCGGGCTTCCTACATCAAGGGAAAGGTATCGAACGCCTATACTTTTACGGGTGTAAAGACGTTGAAAGTTTACACACCCGTAACGGTGGAAGAAGTTGATTACAAGAGAAATGGACTGAATCGCTACGGTGATCCGACCGAGATGCAGGACATCGTGCAGGAAATGACCATGACACAGGATAAGGCGTTTACCCTGACCATCGACAAGGGAAACAATAAGGATCAGATGGGTATTAAGGAAGCGGGCCGCATGATTCAGCAGCAGCTGCGCGAAAAAAGCACTCCTGCGGCAGATCGGTATGCATTCAAAAAGTTTGCGATGTACGCGGGCAGCGTGATGACCGTCAGCAATAAGCCGACCAAGTCGAATGTTGTTTCCACGATTTTCGACATGGGTCAGGCAATGGATGATGCTCTTATTCCGGAGGATAACCGATATCTGTACATGACGTCAGAAATGTACAAGCTGGTTTGTACGTCGGATGAGTTTATTGCAATCGACAAGCTGGGCGAAAAATCCATCAGCAGAGGTGTATGCGGTGAGATTGACGGTTTCAGTGTTGTAAAGGTGGCAAAAGGCTATCTGCCGAATAACTGCTTTATGCTGGCGGCGCACAAGGATAGTGTTTTGATGCCGTACAAGATTCAGGACACGAAAATTCACGAGGATCCTCCCGGCATCTCCGGCAATCTGCTTGAAGGCCGCCACTATCAACATGCTGTGCAAATACCGCAAGAACCGGTTTGTCGCGGACGGGAGCAGCAAGACATTTCAGCTTGACGTGACCGAAATTGATGCCGATTTTAAGCCGGAGGCTAGTTACTATATCACGGGCGACAAAATCGACGTAGAGAGTTTTGACGCGAAAAAAGGCACTGTGACCTTTGCGACCGCGCCGAAAGCGCCGGAGAACGCAGGCACAAGCAACGTCGAAATCAAGTTCGCTAAGACAACCGAGGACAGGAAGAAGATACTCGGCTGCACGATTTTCGCGCTGTACGGAGCGGACGGGAGCAGCAATCGGGTGTTTGTTTCCGGAAACAGCGAGTACGCTGCGACGGAATGGTTTTCTGGCCTGAGCGATCCGACCTACTTCCCGGATATCAACTATTCGGTAGTAGGATCGAGCGATTTCCCGATTATGTGTTATGTCAAGGCGCAGGGCGAGTTGTTGATCATCAAGCAGGACAACCGGCAGGAGGGCACGATTTGGCACCACGCGAGCACGATCGTGAGCGAGACAGCGGCATTCCCGCTCAAAGAGGGTGTGCCGGGCTATGGCGCGATTGCACGGTATTCGGCGGCGAACCTGAACGATGACCCTCTGTATTTAAGTCCGCGCGGCGTATATGCCCCGACAACGACGTACAACAACAATATTGTTGTGCGGCAGCTCTATTGCCGCAGCCGCCGCGTAAATCCCAAGCTGTGCAAGGAAAAGGGGCTTGAGGACGCGATATGCGCGGTGTGGCGCGGGTGGTATGTGCTGGTGGTGAATGGCGTTGCCTACATCGCGGATGGCAACCAGAACCGCGAGGACCAGGGGTATGAGTGGTACTACTGGACCAACATCCCAGCGCACGTCATGCAGCCGGACAGGCAGACGCTGTATTTTGGAACGAAAGACGGCCGCATTTGCAAGTTCAATGATGACATGGTGAACGATGCAAACGAAACACTGCGGCAGGCGTATAACGACGACGGCGCGGCAATCCATACCGAGTGGGCCACCAAGCTTGACACGATGGGGACGCTGAGCCAGCTCAAGACGATGCCGAAGCGCGGCAGCTCGGTACACATGAAGAGCTATGCAAAGAGCGCGTTTGACGTTTACATTCGGACGGAAAACAGCGCCGCACGGTTTTATAAAACCATGTATGCCGATCAATTCACGTTTGATGATATTGATTTTAAGCGCATTAGCTTTGTTTCCAGCGAGAACGCCATTTTGCCGATGCTCATCAAGCTGAAGAAATGGAAGGCGATCCAGTTTGTTTTCGTTTCGGATGCGGTCAACGAAGGATTTGGCATTTATGAACTGGAAGTGAAGTGGGAAGATGCGGGGGAGGCGAAAAAGTGAGTATCAAAGATTTAACGATTACAGACCAGAATGTGCAAAGCACCTACGTGCAAAGCCAGCCGGACCGGCTGACAGGAACGGCACAGCAGAATAAAGCCGTATTCGACGCATTTCCACAACTGATCCGGCAGCGGTTTAATGCGTTGCTGGAAGCGCTGGCTGGGGCAGGAGCCGCCGGGGAAATTCCGGTCGGGCCGATCGAGGGCGTGACGGCGGAGAACGTCCAGCAGGCGCTAGCGGCGATACAGCAGAACCTGACGGCGTATATCAACAAGATCAAAGCGGCAACCGGCGCTTCTGAGGTTGGCGTTTCGGCGATTAGCGGCCTTGAGGCAGACAATGTACAGGTGGCATTGCAGGCACTGCGAACGATTCAAAGCGCAATCAACCAGAATGTGCAGACGATTATGAGCGAAAAAGGTGCAGCAGCCGTTGGTGTGAGTACAATCAGCGGCATGCAGGCACAGAATGTGCAGAAAGCGCTAGAGGAACTGCGAAAAGCGATTGATGACAGCGTTTCCGGTATTATTCCGGGTGGGTCGATTACGGCGGATATGATTGTAGATGGTGCAATTGTGCAGCTGGGGGCGTTGCTGGCCGTCGCGGCGGCTGCAGCGTACGACCCGGAGGGCAGCTACGCCGTGGGCGACTACTGCACGCACGGCGGCAAGCTGCATAAGTGCGGCACGGCGATCCCGGACGGCGAGGCGTGGAACGCGGAGCATTGGACGGAGACGACGGTCGCGGCGGAGCTGGCTGAGGTTAGGGCGTCTTTGTCAAATAAGGCAGATCGCGGAGAAAGCTGGGTGCCTGAGAGTTGGATGACCATTCCGAACGGCAAGAAACTGTGGTTTTATACCGGCGGACAGAATGGATACTACCTGATGAATAGCGGCACTGATATGGGGATATATGATCACGATAATCATGCGCTGCTATCCCTGAA
>DXDE01000072.1 GCA_019115615.1 Candidatus Agathobaculum merdavium
GGCGGAAGGACTGAAAAAGCTGATCCTGCGGTTCAAGGATAAGCGCTTCGATCTGCATACCGGTCAGCGTGAGTATCAGGTGCTGTTGACTGAGGAAGTCATCTCGCTGCTGCTGGCGGAGAAATACGGGCTGCTGCTGATTATGGAGCAGGCACACGGCACGAGGTACGAGAGCCTGCGCACAAGCATGATCGATATGCTCGCGGCCAAGATTGCGCCCATGCTGGCGGATGACGACAACTGCCTGCTGCTTGCGCAGATCATGGCGCGCAACCTGCTTGACGGCACAGTACAGATCCTGAAAAACCGTGTCCGGCCACGGGAGGTGCGGACCTGCCTGAACCGTTTGGTTGAATACCATACCAAAGGAATTAACGCGATGCTCAAGTGAGGGCATCGCGTTTTTCTTTTCCACACAAAAGCGTATCAATAGTCATTATTGAAATGCACGTTGAAAATAATCGACAAATATCGCGTTCTAACTGTTCTGAAAGGCGCATAAATTGAGAGTAACGAAAGCGTCAACAGGGCAGGGGGGACGACGGTGAAAGGCTTACCCGAGGAGCGCACGATCCGGCTGGCACAATACATGGTGGAGCAGGGGGCGACCGTACGGCAAACAGCCGCGCGGTTCGGCATTTCCAAATCGACCGTACATAAGGATATTACAACGCGGCTGAAAAAGCTCAACGCAGTGCTGTATGACCGCGTGCAGCAGGTGCTGCAAACGAACAAAGAGGAGCGTCACATCCGCGGCGGCATGGCCACACGGGCAAAATATCAGGCGAAGGCGGAAGAAAAAAACAGCCATCCCCCTTCTGGAGATGGCTGAAGTGTAATTTATGTATCAGAGCAGCTTGAGCTCGTGGGCGCAATCGCTGCATACGTTCTTGCCCTTGTAGTGGATGATATCCTTTGCGTTGCCGCAGAAGATGCAGGACGGCTCATACTTCTTGAGCACGATCTGATCGCCGTCCACATAAATCTCCAAGGCATCCTTGACATCTATGTTCATGGTACGGCGCAACTCAATGGGCAACACAATGCGGCCGAGTTCGTCCACCTTACGGACAATACCAGTAGATTTCATGTGTGAAACACTCCTTCATTTCTTTTCAGTCAAATCTTTTTGATAGGGTCTATCACCAAATCCCTAATAAGTGGGAGTTTGGACAGGAAAGAGGGTGCGCGGATGTTATCCGCAATTTGGGTGGCCTTTCTCGTGCTGGCGCTGGTCAGCGGCGCAGCGACCGGGCGGTTGGACGCGGTGACAACGGCGCTTGGCACAGGGGCAGGTGAGGCGGTCACACTGTTGATCGGTATTACCGGTCTGATGTGTTTTTGGAGCGGCGTAATGGAACTGGTGCAGGCTTCCGGCCTGTCTGCCAAGCTGTCCCGCGCGCTCATGCCTATGCTGAAACCGCTGTTTGGAAAAGCGGCGGCAGACCGGCAAGCAATGGAGGCGGTCAGTGCAAACGTTGCGGCCAACCTACTGGGCTTGTCCAATGCGGCAACGCCGCTTGGCCTGCGGGCTGCGGATCGACTGTATACGCTCGAAGGGCGGCGCGGTGCGCCGGACAGCGTGCTGATGCTGATCACTTTGAACACAGCGTCGATCCAGTTGATCCCGTCAACAGTAGCGGCCGTACGTGCCGCCTGCGGCGCTGCAGCACCCTTTGACATTATGCTGCCCGTCTGGGGTGCATCGGTGTTCTCCGTGGCCGTGGTGCTCATCAGCGGCAGACTGCTGCGATCGGTCTTTCGCGAGGAAAAATAGTCGGAAATAGGTGTTCGGATTACAATTTGTATTATTACATAAGTCCGGCACAAAAGATGTCGAACTTCCTGTTATTTCCAAAATAATTTCCCAAAATATGGGGAAGTGGTCAAAATGTGTGGAAAGGAGTGTGTGTAGCGGCTTGCAGGCGGCATTGATCCCGCTGTTGCTGGCAGCGGTGGGCTTATACGCACTGTATAAGCGGGTGGATGTCTTTCCGGTGTTCCTGCAAGGGGCCCGCAAAGGATTGGACACCGCTGTGCACATTCTGCCGACGATGGTCGGCATGTTGACCGTAGTATATATGCTGCGCGCCTCAGGCGCGATCGACTGGGCGGCGGCGATATTGGCGCCGCTGCTGCATGTATTGGGTATCCCGCAGGACTGTGTCGCCCTCGCGCTGCTCAAACCGATCAGCGGCGGCGGGGGATTGGCCCTGGGCGGGGAACTGATCCGGCGCTATGGTCCGGATAGTTATACTGGCCGCGTTGCGGCAGTCATGTTGGGGGCATCTGAAACCAGTTTGTACACCTTGAGCATATATGGAGGGCATTTAGGTCTGCGCCGTATGCGCTATGCACTTCCTGCTGCACTTTGTGCGGATTTAGCAGCTTTTGCTGCTTCAGCTGCGCTGGTTCGATGTTATTTCCCAGATAATTAATATTATATCGTGTTTGTTCGACAAATGCCATAGATCGATGCAAAATTTGTTGCTTTTGCCAAACAAGCGTAAAATCAGGAAAAAGAATACGTTTAAAATCACAAAAAAATTGGAAAAAAATACGGGCTGCTGTGCGATTTGCACAGCAGCCCTATTTTGTGTGGACAGGTTACTTCACAATTTCCTTGCCGTATTCGTCATACTCGAAGAAGCCCTTGCCGGTCTTGACGCCCAGCCAGCCTGCGCGTACCATCTTGCGCATCAGCGGATGCGGGCGGTACTTCGGGTCGCCGGTCTCGCGGTACAGGGTCTCCATGATCGCCAGGTTGACGTCGTGGCCAACCAGATCAGCGGTGTGGAGCGGGCCGGACTTCATGCCGGCGCCCAGCTGCATAGCGATGTCAACGTCTGCCGGGGAAGCGATGCCGTCGGCAACGATACCCATAGCTTCGTTCATCATCGGGATCAGGATGCGGTTAACAACAAAGCCGGGGCCTTCGTGTACGGCAACCGGGGTCTTGCCCAGCGACTGCATCAGCTCGAACGCGGTCTTGAAGGTCTCGTCCGAGGTCTGGATCGCACGGGTAACCTCAACCAGCTTCATGATCTGTGCCGGGTTGAAGAAGTGGCAGCCGATGACCTTATCCGAACGCTTAACGGATGCCGCCAGCTCGGTCGGGGACAGGGCGGAGGTGTTGGACGCGAAGATCGTGTGTGCCGGGCAGATCTCATCGAGTTCCTTCAGCAGCTCTTTCTTCAGGTCCATGCGCTCGAGGATAACTTCCATGACGAAGTCAGCGTCGGCGGCAGCAGAGCGGTCTACGGAGGTCTTCAGGCCAGCCAGCAGTTCGTTCTTGTGGTCCTCAGTCATCTTTTCCTTCTTTACGAGGAAGGACAGATCGTTGGTGATGGTCTTGACGCCGCGATCGATAAACTCCTGCTTGATATCGATCATGGTGACCTCATGGCCGTTGGTCAGGAAAACTTCCGCGATGCGCGCGCCCATGTTGCCGGCGCCGAATACACAAACTTTCATGATTAAATAACCTCTCTCTCACTCTTTATCAGTCAGTCCGAAGACAGGCTTACTTGTTCTTGAACTCCTTAGCGGGCTTATCCTTGTTCTTGTCAAGGAAGTAAGCCATGCCGTACTTCTGATCCTCGGTCGCGAAGCACTGACCGAATACGTTGCCCTCAAACTTCAGAGCGGAGTTCAGGTCGGTCTGCATGCCGACGTTGACCGCTTCCTTGCACAGCGCAACAGCGATCGGCGCCTGGGATGCGATTTCCTCAGCCAGCTTCATAGCTTCGTCCATCAGGTTTTCGAGCGGGTATACGTAGTTGACCAGACCCATTTCCAGAGCCTGCTGGGCAGTGTAGTTGCCGCGTGCGGTGTAGAGCATTTCCTTTGCCTTGCCCAGACCAACAATGCGGGCCAGACGCTGGGTGCCGCCGCAGCCCGGGGTGATGCCCAGACCGACTTCCGGCTGGCCAAACATCGCGTTTTCGGATGCGAGGCGGATGTCGCAGCTCATCGCCAGCTCGCAGCCGCCGCCGAGGCAGAAGCCGTTGATCGCCGCGATGACCGGGCGCTTGAAGTTCTCGATCTTCCAGCAGACGCGGTTGGAGTCGTTGCCGAAGAACTTGCCTTCCTCAACCGTCATGGTGGACATCTGCGCGATGTCAGCGCCAGCGACGAAGGAGTTAACCGTCTTGCCCTTCTTGTTGACAGTGGAGGAGCCGGTCAGTACGACGCAGTAAACGTCGTCCATCTTAGCGACTTCATCAAATGCCTCTTCCAGCTGGGCGTACATGTCGGTGGAGAGCGCGTTCATGGCCTTCATGTGCTCGATCTTGACAACGGCTACATGGCCCTTTTTCTCAACTACTACATCAGTCATTGGTAAGACTTCCTTTCAGAAATTTCTGACAATATTTTTCCGTCAGGGCGGTTACCCGCCCTGACGGTGGATAAACATGCAGGTGTGCCTTACTTGCACAGCTCGTCGCGCTCGACGATGATCGCCTCGCCCATGCCGCCGCCGATGCACATCGTGGCCAGACCGATGGTCAGGTCGCGCTTGATCATTTCGTACAGCAGGGTGGTGGTGATACGGCAGCCAGCAGCGCCGATCGGGTGGCCCAGAGCGATTGCGCCGCCGTTGACATTGACCTTCTCCATGTCAAAGCCCAGCTCGCGGTTAACCGCAGCAGCCTGCGCAGCAAACGCCTCGTTGGACTCGATCAGGTCGAGGTCGGCAACGGTCAGGCCGGCACGCTTCAGTGCCTGACGGGTGGACTCGATCGGGCCGATGCCCATGATAGCCGGATCGCAGCCGACAGAACCGAACGCGCGGATCTTGGCCAGCGGCTTGAGGCCGTGCGCCTTGACAAAGTCCTCGGATGCAATGATCATCGCAGCGCCAGCGTCGTTGATGCCGGACGCGTTGCCAGCGGTAACAGTGCCGTCCTTCTTGAACGCCGGACGGAGCTTTGCCAGACCCTCGAGGGTGGTCTGCGGGCGGCAGTGCTCGTCGGTGTCAAAGATTACGGTTTCCTTCTTCTTCTTGACTTCCATCGGTACGATCTCGTCCTTGAAGCGGCCGGAGGAGATCGCCTTGGCAGCCTTCATCTGGGATTCATAGCCGATCTGGTCCTGCATCTCGCGGGTGATGCCGTACTTCTCAGCAACGTTTTCCGCGGTGATACCCATGTGGTACTGGTTGAATACGTCAAATACGCCATCGTATACCATCATGTCAACGAACTTGACGTCGTTCATGCGGGCGCCCCAGCGCATGTTGCGGGAGATGTACGGCGCACCGGACATGGACTCACAGCCGCCGACCAGCATCATCTGATCCTCGCCCGAGCGGATGATCTGCGAGCCGAGGGAGATCGCGCGCATAGAGGATGCGCAGACCTTGTTGAGGGTCATGGCAGGGGTCTCGAGCGGCATGCCGATGCCGAGCGAAACCTGACGGGCTACGTTCTGGCCAACGCCGCCCTGCAGAACCTGACCGAACAGGCACTCGTCGATCGCGGCCTTGTCAACACCGGCACGCTCTACCGCGGCGTTGGCGGCAGCGATACCGAGCTGAGCAGCGGGGACATCACGCAGGGTGCCGCCGTAGGTGCCGATAGCGGTACGGGCAGCAGAACAGATATAAACGTTCATTTGGCTGTTTCTCCTTTTCTTCTCTGGCGCCGGACGCACCGGCGCTGTGGTGATACTTTTTCAAGTTCGTTAATATTTTATCAAAACTGTGGAGAATTGCAAGGGGTTTTGCGAAAGTTTGTTAAACGATTAACAATTTAACCACAATCTGCACAACATACGCAAGCAATCAACCGGCAGTTAATCGTTTGCCAGGCCCATCAGCTCTTCGCGGAAGATGCGCGCGTCCATCAGCTTGATGGTGCCGTCGTCCTGATAAGCGATCTTGGGCTCGAATTCCATCTGGTCGAGCACCTGGGTCTGCAGGTCAATGCCCGGTGCGATTTCGATCAGGGTAACGCCCTCCGGACGCAGCTCGAATACCGCGCGCTCGGTGATGTACAGAACGGGCTGGTGTACCTCGTTGGCGTAGTCGCCGGAGAAGGTGATGTGCTCAACCTGCTTGACGAACTTCTTCTTGGCGCCTTCCTGCGTAATGACGAGCTTGCCGTCCTCGCAGGCGGTCTTGAGGCCCTTGGCGGTGAAGGTACCGCAGTAGACGACCTTCTTGGCGTTCTGGGTGATGTCGATGAATCCGCCGGCGCCAGCCAGACGGGTGCCGAACTTGGAAACGTTCAGGTCGCCGTTGGGTGCAGTCTCAGCAAGGCCGAGGAACGCAACGTCCAGACCGCCGCCCTGATAGAAGTCAAACTGCACGTTGTGCGGGATGATGCACATGGCGTTGGCAGCCGCGCCGAACTGGGTGCCGCCGTAGGGAACGCCTGCGATCGAGCCGGCCTCGACAGTCAGGGTCATCTTGTCCGAGATACCTTCTTCCGCCGCGACGTTGGCGATTTTCTCCGGTGCGCCGGTGCCGAGGTTGACGATTGCGTCCTGCGGCAGCTCCATAGCAGCACGGCGGGCGATGATCTTCTTAGCGTCCATCGGGATGGGCGGGATTGCGTCTACCGGGATGCGGAACTCGCCGGTCAGCGCGCCGTCATACGGCATGCCGAGGCACTGCATGTTCTCTTCGTCCGAACCGACAACAACCGAATCAACGTAGATGCCCGGGATGGCAACCAGCTTCGGATCGAGCGAGCCGCCCTGTACGATCTTTTCGACCTGTACGATAACCTTGCCGCCCGAGTTCTTGCACGCCTGCGCCATAGCCGTGACGTCCAGCGGGCCGATTTCTCTATGTACGGTGCAGTTGCCGTATTCATCGCAGTAGGAAGCGCGCAGGAATACAACGTTGATCGGGAAGCCCTTGTACAGCAGGCGCTCCTGACCTTCGATGTTGACGATCTTGACCAGATCTTCCTTGGTTACGTCGTTGAGCTTGCCGCCGCCGTTGCGCGGGTCAGCAAAGGTCTTCAGGCCGACGTGGGTGATCGTGCCGATGTTGTGCGCGGCGATATCGCGGTACATGTGCGAGATAACGCCCTGCGGCAGGTTGTAGGCTTCGATCTTGTTGTTCAGCGCCAGCTCGCCCAGACGGGGAGCACGGTCCCAGTGGCCGCCGATGACGCGCTTGACCATGCCCTCATGGCCGTAGTGGTCGCCGCCGGTACCGTCGCGGTGGCCCTGGCCTGCTGCGAAGAACAGGGTCAGGTTATTCGGATGGCCGGTCTCGAGGAAGCGCTTCTCCAGCGCCTTGGACAGGGTTTCCGGGCAGGCACAGCTTACAAAGCCGCCGGTGGCGATGGTGTCGCCGTCCTGAACCTTGAGCGCAGCCTCTTCCGCCGAGATAATGCTTACTTTCTTCATTTCTATCATCCTCCTCACAGAATCACGGTCGCGCGTGCGCGGCCGCGGTATCTTACGATAGCTGCCGGATCGTTTCGATGGCCTGCGGGATGCCGTCTTTTGCATCGAGGATGACGCGGTGCTTTGCGTCGATCTCCTCATACAGGTAGGAGCAGCCCGTGCAGCCACGGATGATCAGCAGAACGTCGTATCGGACGCCGTCCTCCGGATAGGAGAACGAGGCGACGTCCGCAAGGGAGGTGCGCACGGTCTGATAGGCCTCCCCGCGGTCATAGCGCGGGTTGCAGCCGCCGCAGAATTTGACAGTGCAGCGCAGCATGTGCGTTGAGCCTCCTTTGGCATGGGATATTGCAAACATAGGCACTCACGGTGCTCCATGAGTGCCTATGATATGCTCAGAGATTACTGGATACGAGCAATCTTCTTTGCCAGTTCCTTCTTCATTTCAAGGTTGGACTGACGGGCAATCATGATGCGCTGAGCCTGGGGCGAACCTGCGCCGTGCATGGACTCCGGCAGATAGCCGACAGCAGCAGTGCCCATCGTCATATTCTCGATCAAACGCAGGACGCGCATACGGTCCTCAGTCGGAACAGAGGCGACGCCCTTGAGGTACTTCTCGATGTAGGGCTTGAGGGCCGGGTTGCGGTAGTCCGCCTCGGAGGGCTGGGTAACCATCAGGCCGCCCGCCAGATCCTGCGCCAGACGCGCGATCTCGTACGGGAAGCGGGTGACGTTCTGCTTGCAGACGTTCGCCAGCAGCAGGTCGATCAGGTAGTTGCCCGCCTTGGTCTTGGTGCCCTGCGAAGAGCAGGCGATACCGCAGCAGTACAGGGTCTCGTTCAGGTGGGTCATCTCGATCAGCTTATCCTTGACGTGGGAAGCCTTGGCAGAGCCCGCCATGTCGCCTGCCAGCGCGGTCGCACCGATCAGCACGTCGCCAACGCCGACCTTGCAGCCGCCGTAAGACTGACGATGGTAGCCCGCGAAACGCTCAACGATCATGCCCGCAAACTTAACCTCACCGTTGAGGAAGATGCGGTCGTTCGGAACGAATACGTGGTCGAAGATGACCAGTACTTCGTGGCCGCCGTAAACCTTGTTGCCAACGTCGATGTCGTTGTACTCCTCGGTCTTGCGGGTGTCGCAGGACTGACGGCCATAGATCAGCGTGATGCCCTCGGAATCGGTCGGGATCGCGAAGGAGATCGCGTAGTCCTCGTCGCCCTCACGCATGGAGATGGTCGGCATGACCAGCACTTCGTGGCTGTTGACGAAACCGGTCTGGTGTGCCTTTGCGCCGGTGACGTAAACGCCGTCAGCGGTGCGCTCAACAACGTGCAGGAACAGGTCGGGATCGGCCTGCTTGGACGGAGCCAGCGAACGGTCGCCCTTGACGTCGGTCATTGCGCCGTCAACTGCGAGGTCCTCTTCCTGTACACGGGTGAGGAACTTAACGAAGTTCTCATGGTAGTGGGTGCCGCAAGCCTCGTCGGTCTCATAGGTTGCGGAGAATACCGCGTTCATTGCGTCCATACCAACGCAGCGCTGGAAGCAGGCAGCGGTCTTCTGGCCGAGCAGACGCTGCATCTTGACCTTGCGGATCAGATCGTCGGTCGACTGGTGCATATGGGTGAAGCGGTTGATCTTCTTGCCCGTGATATGGGAAGTCGCGGTCATCAGGTCTTCGTACTGGGGATCCTCAGCCAGCTCATAGGTAGCGGCAAAGGAGTTGAGCGACGGGCGGATGATCGGGTTATCTACCGGGTTCTCCACCTTTTCGCCGAACATATACAGGTTGAGCTTCAGCTTGCGCAGGGACTCAATGTACTGGTCTTTGGTCATCATAGCGATCAAGTATCCTTTCTCTTTTCAATCTTTCACAAGGGGTTGCCAATGGCGGCAAAAGCCTTTTTAAGAAAAAACAGGGCGGGGAACGCGGGGGTCCCCGCCCTGTTCAGGCGAAACGCTTACCGGAATCAGAAGCACTCGCGATAGACGCGCTCGCTCAGTTCAATGCTCCACGGACGGTAGGAGTTGGTGATCAGACGCTGCTGGTTTGCATCTACCGAGATCGGGAAGCTCTTGATGTCCTCTTCCTTGAAGCCGTACTCATGCAGCGGCTTGAGCGGGAGAACCTTCTCGAGGGTGACGTTCAGGGTGCGCAGGGCGTCGTCCTTGGTGCAGCCCAGGCAACGGGCAACGAGTTCCTTGAACTTGCCCAGCTCGCCGTTCGGCTCGTACTCGTTGTACAGCTCGAGGATCTTGCCGAACAGAGCGTAGTTGGATTCGCCGTGCGGGACGTGGTAGGTGCCGCCGAGCGGGAAGGACATGCCGTGTACGGTTGCGCAGCCAGCCTTCAGGAAGGCGATGCCAGCGAACAGGGAAGCGGTAACGAACTCGCCGAGGTAATCCATGCGAGCGTCCGGGCCTTCCAGTGCAATGCGGCGGAAGCCTTCGAGGATCATCTCAGCAGCCTTGACCGAGTACATCTCAGAGGTAACGGTCTTGCGGTGCGGGGACAGGAAGGACTCGGTCGCGTGGATCAGAGCGTCGATCGCGGAAGCAGCGAACGGCTTGTAGGGCAGGGTCTTGAGCAGGTCCGGAACCAGGCAGACCTTGTTCGGGATGATGTCGTCGGAAACCAGGCCGAGCTTGGTCTCGCCGCCGGTCAGCTTGCCGTCCTTCTCGTCCTTAACGATGGCAACCGAGATGTTGGTAACTTCGGAACCGGTGCCGCAGGTGGTCGGGATAGCGATAACTTCCTTCTCATGTACAACGGGCTCGCGCTTGAAGTACAGTTCATGTACAGAGGACGGGCGCTTGCAGCCGAGCAGCTTGCAAAGGTCCATGATAGCGCCGCCGCCAACAGCGATAACGCGGTCGTAAGAATCATACGGAATGGCTTCGTACATGGTCTCGATCATAGCCTCGGAAGGCTCGCCTGCACCAAACTTCTCCTGGAAAACAAAGTTGCTCTTCAGGCCAAGCTCTTCCATGAAGGGCTTGTAGATGAATTCGTTGGTCAGGACGACATCGCGCTCGCCCAGTTTGAACTCAGCAGCGAAATCGCTGAAGTTTGCAAACTTGTAAATGGTCGGGGCGATGATGATCTCTCTCTTGTCCTGCATCAGGGAGGCGCTGAAAGCGTCCATAGCCATAACTAAAACATCTCCATTCTAAAATTTTATAAAAGGCCGTGCGGGCTTTTACATCTTTGGCAGGGCAGTTTTGTCCTGTGCCTTTATTGTAGCAAATCCATGCCACAACTTCAACACAAAGAAACAAAAAAATCATCAAAAAATAACCAAGCGTTCCTGTACAAAAAGACAATAAAAAATCCCGCATTTCTCAATACGGGACTATTTTATCGTATTTATACCGGTTTGTAAATGGGTACTTGGTGGAAAGTAACGAAAAGTTTTTGTAACGGCTGGCGCTCTTTAGTTGTTTTGTGAAAAGCGGCTCAAAAATGCCTTTGTGCGTTCGTTTTGGGTATTTTCAAACAGTTCGGCAGGCGTACCCTCCTCAACGATTACGCCGCCGTCCATAAACAGGACGTGGTCGGCAACGTCGCGGGCAAAAGCCATCTCATGCGTGACAATAATCATCGTGGTGTGCTGGTCTGCCAGCGAACGGATGACTTTGAGCACCTCGCCGGTCAGCTCGGGGTCGAGCGCCGAGGTCGGTTCGTCAAAGCATAGGATGTCCGGATGCAGGGCGAGCGCACGTGCGATCGCGACGCGCTGCTGCTGGCCGCCGGACAGCTGGTGCGGGTAGTGGCTCATGCGGCCTTCCAGGCTCATCTGGCTGAGCAGTTCAATGGCATGGTGCTCGATCTCCTCGTGGATGGCGCGCTTGTTCTGCTTGTAATCCGGGCGCTCCTTCGCGAGCAGCAGACTCGCCAGCATGACGTTTTCCAGCGCTGTATACTGCGGGAACAGGTTGAAGGACTGGAACACCATGCCGAAATGCAGGCGGCGCTTGCGGATCTCCGCGTCCGATTTTGCTGCGTGGTCGTCTGCATCGAACAGGGTCTCGCCATTTACAAGGATACGGCCTGCGTTGGGGATCTCGAGAAAGTTCAGGCAACGCAGCAGGGTGGTTTTGCCCGAACCCGACGAGCCGATGATGGCCAGTGCCTTGCCGCGCTCGAGCGAAAAGCTGATGTCATCCAGCACCTTGGTAGCGCCGAAGCTCTTATTGATATGTTGTACTTCCAAAATAGGCATTTCGGCACCTCCTTATACGCGGAAATAGTCCATTTTCTTTTCCAGCCAGCCGAACAGCAGCGTCAGGATGCCGCAGAACAGCAGGAAGAACAGGGCGGTGGAAAACAGCGGCCAGATCAGGCCCTTGGTCGCGTATTCCTTGCTCATCATGATGATTTCCTTGGTCGCGATGACGTTGGCCAGCGCCGTGTCCTTGATGAGCGTCATAAACTCGTTGCCCATCGGCGGGATGACACGCTTGATGACCTGCAATAGCGTAACTTTGAAAAAAATCTGGGTCTTGGTCATGCCAAGAACCTGTCCGGCTTCATATTGGCCGCGCGGGATGGACTGGATGCCGCCGCGGTAGATTTCCGAGAAGTAGCAGGCGTAGTTGATGACAAATGCTACGCACGCCGCGGTTACGCGGGGCAGCAGCTTGCCGTCCCACAGCAGGCCGGGACCGTAGAAAATAATGATGATCTGCAGCATCAGCGGCGTGCCGCGGATAATCCAGACAAAGGTTTTGACGATGGCGCGCAGCGGTGTGAACCGGCTCATTGAGCCGAACGAGATAATCAGTCCAAGCGGCAGCGCGAACAGCAGCGTGACGAAAAAAATCTGGCAGTTGATGCCGAAGGTTTTTGTCAGGCTGGTAAAGATAACAGACGCAGACATGTAAAAATACCCTTTCCCCAAACAAAGGCAGGCGGGGCAGCATGTACAATGCTGTCCCGTCAGCCCTTAAATTCTTATGTTACAAACCTTACTCCGCCAGGCTCAGGCCATACTTTTCGGCCAGCGCAGGCAGGGTGCCGTCCTCGACCAGCTCGGCCATGATCTCATTGACCTTGGTGCACAGGTCGCTGTCCTTGCGGAAGCCGATGCCGTATTCCTCGACGCTCAGCTCAGCGCCGTCGATCATCATCAGGTCGGCAAAGTCGGTGCCCTCACCGATCATGCTCTTGGCGAGCGTCCAGTCAAGGATCGCCGCGTCAGACGCGCCGGACTCGATCTCGAGCAGGGCGTCGGTCTGCTTGGTCACGGTGGTCAGCGTAGCCTGAGACAGGTTCTCGTCCGCCTCGACCGCAGCCTGACCTGCCGAACCGGCCTCAGCTACCAGCGTTGCACCAGCGAGCGAAGCGGTATCGGTGAATTTATCCTTATTGCTGTCCTTGATGACGACGACCTGCATGTTCTTGACATACGGATCGGAAACCGAGATGTTTTCCTTCAGGTCATCCGTGATCGTCATGCCGTTCCAGATGCAGTCGATGCTCTTGGCATCCAGCTCGATCACCTTGGTATCCCAGTTGATCTCCACGAACTCCGGCTCAACGCCCAGCTTCTCGCAGACCGCTCTGGCAAACTCGGTGTCGAAACCAGTGAATTCGCCGTTCTCATCCGTATAGTTCATCGGCTCGTAAACCGTGTAGCCAATGACCATCGTGCCCTTGTCCTGTACATAGGCCAGGTCGCTTTCGGTCTGTGCGGACGTATCGTCAGTGCCGTTTGCAGCGGTGTCGTCCGTCGCAGCGTCGTTGCCGCCGCCGCAGCCTGCCAGCAGGGAAAGACTCATCGCGCCTGCAAGCAGCAGCGCCAGAAGCTTTTTGGTTTTCATAAAGACCCTCCTAAATTCACGTTTTGATTACTGTGCTGTGAAAGTCATTTACCATTGTACCACTTTATTTCAGAAAATCAAGGAAAACTTTTTGGGGTGGTTATGGGGATGTTTTGGCATCCTGCAAAGCGCTGCTTGACCTGTATTTTAGAATATAGTATAATAAACACAAGTTTGTTAAAGAATAGACAAATTACGGAGGGAATCACTGGAATGGACTATACTGCACTGTATCAGAGCAAGCTGACGACGGCGGAAGAAGCTGTCAAGGCTGTTGAATCCGGCCATTGGGTAGACTATGGCTGGTGCGTAGGCACGCCGGACGTGATCGACCAGGCGATGGCAAAGCGCCTGGTCGAGCTGACCGACGTCAATTTCCGCGGCGGCGTGCTGATGCGCGTGCCCGAGATCTATAAGATTGACGACCCGGCCGCGCACATGACTTGGAACTCGTGGCACATGTCGGGTGTGGAGCGCAAGTTCATCGCGACTGGCGCCGGCTTCTATGCGCCCATGCGCTATTCCGAGCTGCCGCGCTTCTACCGCGAGCATATCGGTCATGTCGACGTGGCGTTCCTGCAGGTCGCCCCGATGGACAGCCATGGCTTTTTCAGCTTCGGCCCGCAGGCCTCGCACCTGCGCGCGGTCTGCGACGTAGCGGACAAGATTTTCGTCGAAGTCAACGAGAATATGCCGCGCTGCCTGGGCGGCATGGAGGACTGCATCCATGTTTCCGAGGTTACCGGCATCGTCGAGGGCAACAACGCCCCGATGCCTGAGATGGGCTCCGTCCCCGCGACCGATGTCGACCGCAAGGTTGCCGAGCTGATCGTGCCGGAAATCCCGAACGGTGCCTGCCTGCAGCTGGGCATCGGCGGCATGCCGAACACCATCGGCGCAATGATCGCCGAGTCCGATCTGAAGGATCTGGGCGTACATACCGAGATGTACGTCGACGCGTTTGTCGACATTGCCAAGGCTGGCAAGATCACCGGCCGCAACAAGACCATCGACCGCGGCCGTCAGGCATACGCTTTCGCTGCCGGCACAAAGAAGCTGTACGACTATCTGGACAACAATCCGGAGTGCGCTTCCATGCCGGTTGACTACACCAACGACGTGCATGTTATCGCGGGCATCGATAACTTTATTTCGATCAACAACGCGGTTGACGTCGACCTGTACGGTCAGGTCAACGCCGAGTCCGCGGGCACCAAGCAGATTTCGGGCACGGGCGGCCAGCTTGACTTCGTCATGGGCGCGTACCTGTCCAAGGGTGGTAAGAGCTTCATCTGCCTGTCCTCGACCTTCAAGCAGAAGGATGGCACGGTTGCATCCCGTATCCGTCCGACGCTGGCGAACGGCTCGATCGCGACGGATACCCGTACATCCGTGCACTATATCGTCACCGAGTACGGTATGGTCAACCTCAAGGGCAAGTCGGCTTGGCAGCGCGCCGAGGACCTGATCTCGGTCGCACATCCGGACTTCCGCGAGCAGCTGATCGCAGATGCGGAGAAGATGCACATCTGGAAGCGTTCGAACAAGCGCTGAACAAACGCAATGCAAAGCAGCCGCCCAAACCGGGCGGCTGCTTTTTGCATCGAAAACTGGCATTATGAAAAATGCAAAAACTGACGCTTTTTCAAAGGTCAAGAAACAGCTATAATGATTGCATTGAAACGAAAGTGAAAGAAGGCGCTCCTTATGGCAAACCACAAGACTAGAACCATCATCACGGCCGCGCTGCTTGCGGCGCTGACCACGGTCGCGACGATGATCATTAAGATACCGACCCCGACGCAGGGTTACATCCATCTGGGCGACGGCATGGTGCTGCTGTGCGGCATCCTGCTCGGCCCGGGTTTGGGCGCAGTCGCGGCGGGCATCGGCTCGATGCTGGCTGACCTGTTCGGCGGCTATATGGCGTGGGTGCCGGGGACGTTTGCCATCAAAGCGCTGACCGCGCTGGTCGGCGGCTGGCTGTACCATCATATGGTCGGCCGGGAAAAGCTGCACACGCCGGTGCGCGTGGCGCTCTGCGGTATTCCCGCGGAAATTGTCATGGTCGCGGGCTATTACTTCTATGAGTTCGGCATGCAGGTGCTGGCGGGCAGCGCGGCGGAGGCTGCGGGTGTCGCCGTGCTGGCCGGTGTGCCGTTCAACGCGGTGCAGGGGCTGGCTGGCGTGATCGTGTGCGCCGTGCTGCTGCCTGTGCTTGCCCGTGCAAATGCGGAGATGGGCGCACGCATCCGGGCGTAACCAGTGAAACATAAAAAAACGAGCCGTTTTGCGGCTCGTTTTTTTATGCCAGCGCAAGGTATTGCTGCGGGTCGACCTTCTCGTCATTCACGTGCACCTCAAAATGCAGGTGCGGGCCGGTCGAGTTGCCTGTGTTGCCGGAAAGCGCGATCTTATCGCCCTTGGCTACGATATCACCGACCGAGACCAGCAGCTCGGAGTTGTGTCCGTAGAGTGTTTTGAAGCCGTTCTGATGGTCGATGATAATATAGTTGCCGTAGCCGTTGCCTGAATCCTCGGCCACGATTACCTTGCCGTTGTCCGCGGCATAGACCGGCGTGCCCTCGGCTACGGCGAGGTCAACGCCGCTGTGCAGCTTGCCCCAGCGCCATTTGAAGCCCGAGGTGAAGGTGTAGCCGTAGACCGGCAAGTCGAATTCACCTGTGCCGATGCCGACATTGCGCGTGCCGACCTCGACGATCTCGTCAGTGGCTTCGCTCAGTACGGTGCGGGCCAGAATGGTGCGGCCGTGCTCCTGTCCGTCGACGGTCTGGATCTCAGCGGTGACAACTGCCTCTCCGGCGCTGCCTTCCTGTAGGGTTGCCCGGTAGGTCTGGTCAAGCTGGTCGTTCTCCTGCGTGATCGTCTCATAGGGGATGGTTTCGGTGTAGGTCACTGCGCGGGTAGAGGTCACATCCAGCCGTGGGGCGAGGTCGCTGTACAGTGTGCCGAGGTCGTCGGTCAGGCTGGTTTGGGCGACCACGCTGTCGACCCGCACTTCCTGCAAAAAGTCCGCGTTTTCATCCGCCGCAGTCGTGTACTGTGCCTTGACCCGGTCGAGCAGCGCCTGCGCGTCGTCCGCCGTGCGGCATACACCTGCCTGCTCGCCATCCACTGAGATGACCGCGAGCGTGTCCAGCTCACCGCTGGCCGCAATCAGGTCATCGGTCAACTCCTCATCGGTCAGGAACTGGGATTCGGGTGCGCGCAGCGTACGCGTTTCGATCGTGACCGGCAGGGTGTACTCCTCGCCCGCGAGCGAGGATGCCGACTGCTCGATTGCGTCCACCGCCGCGGACAGCGCGTCCGGGTTTTCGATCAGGCCGAGCGGGCGGCCGTCGGCGTAGACCATCGTGCCGCTGTGCAGCAGCAGTGCGCCCGGCACCGCCAGCATGGGCACAAATACAACGGCTGCACACACAGCGCGGTGCCGCCCGATGCCGCGCACTGCGTCCGCGAGCCATCGCCACAACGGCAGCGCGTAGACCGCGCAGATCAGCTGATCGAGCAGCAGCACGACGCGCACCAGCGCGTACAGCAGGCTGGAAAACAGCCCAAAAACAAAAGAAAACAGATTTCGCATGACGGTAGTATGGCCAGCTTGCGCTCGCCATATTCCTCCTTTCGCTATCCAAAAGGTTACAGTTTGGTAACAATGGATAGATTACGCATTTGGGAGGGCGAAGTCATACGAAATCTGTCGTCAGAAACGCACTTTTTTATTTTTTCACGGACTCACCGGTGAAATCTGTGGGGAAAAACAGCGGATCGAGCGGTTTTTGCTGATAATAGCGGCTGAGCACGGCGCGCTGCAGCGACACGGCCAGCGGCACTGCCGCGTCAAACAGGTCACAGAAGGAATCCGTGCGTTCCTCGCCGTGGAACAGCCAGGTGCGGTGCTCCTGATTGGCGCAATCGGCAGCAAGCGGCTCGGCCGGACGCATCAGGGACGAGGCCAGTCCGGATTTGCCGACCAGATGCTCGAAGCGCTGCACACGGCCGAGCAGATAGCTGCCGCTGTGGGTCAGGTGCAGCACGCGGCGCATATCGTGCAGCGTGCGGTAAACCGCGGCGGGCGACAGACGCACGCCGGTTGTTTCGCGTACCGCGCGGGCAAGCACACGTGAGAACACGGTACACTCGGCGGCGTTCGGGTCGAGCAGGCGGAAAGCCTCATAGGACACCGGATCGGCGGCAATATAGCTGGAAATCAAGATCCCATCAATATCGCTTTCAACCATTTTGCGCCGTGCTTCGGCCGAGTAGCCGGGCATAAAGAGGACAAGACGGTCGGCCTGTTCCTCAATAAAAGCATGTGTGACACGGCTGAGCGCATAATAGGTGCAGAAGCCGAGCACGTAGGCAAGCGCTGCGGTGCCGCGCTCCTGCGTGGCGGCGTGGCACAGCGCTTCGAACAGCGCGGCGGGCGGCTCGGTGCAGATGCGCTGCGGCAGGCGGCGCACCGCGCCGGGGAACGGCGCATGATA
Organism: Candidatus Agathobaculum merdavium; assembly: GCA_019115615.1. GTDB lineage: Bacteria > Bacillota > Clostridia > Oscillospirales > Butyricicoccaceae > Agathobaculum > Agathobaculum merdavium. The sequence continues at coordinate 17,706 of DXDE01000072.1, forward strand.
ATAGTTAAGCGGGTCGGGACCCTGCGCGCCCCAGCGGTAGGCCGCGGGATTGGCCTCGGCGATATGGGCGCAGGTGTCGTCCGTGACGCGCTGCACGGTTGCGGCAAAAATATGATGAGTGACATAAGACGGCATAACAATACCCCTTCCGCAGACGGCTGCTGACAAAACATTATCCATAGTATACCGCAAATGATTGCAAAATGCCAGCAAAAGCGGTATACTATTTTTATGTCAAAAACGGGAGGGAAACCCTCCTTTTCAAATGTGGAGGAATGTCATTTATGAAACTCGGCATTGTCGGACTGCCGAACGTCGGTAAGTCCACCTTGTTCAACGCCATCACGCAGGCGGGCGCGGAGAGCGCCAACTACCCCTTCTGCACGATCGACCCCAATGTCGGCATGGTCGCCGTGCCGGATGAGCGTCTGCAGCCGCTGACCGAGCTGTACAACGCCAAAAAGACCACGCCCGCCGTGGTTGAGTTCGTCGATATCGCGGGTCTGGTGCGCGGCGCGAGCAAGGGCGAGGGACTGGGCAACAAGTTCCTGTCCCATATCCGCGAGGTGGACGCGATCGTGCACGTTGTGCGCTGCTTTGAAAATGAGAATATCGTGCATGTCGAAGGCTCGGTCGATCCCGCGCGCGACATTGAGACGATCAACCTCGAGCTGATCCTTGCGGACATTGAGCACCTTGAGCGCCGTCTCGAGCGCACGCGCAAGGCCGCCAAGGCGGACAAGAAGCTGCTGGCGGATGTGGATATCCTGGAAAAGCTCAAGGCGCATCTCGAGGAAGGCAAGACCGCCCGCACGTTTGAGGGCTTTGCCGACGATGAGGACGTGCAGCGCGTGGTTGGCGAGAGCGATCTGCTTTCCGCGAAAAAGGTGATTTACGCCGCCAATATGGACGAGGCGGGCTTCACCGGGGACAAGACGGAGAACGAGCGCCTTGCCGCTGTGCAGAAGATCGCGGACGCAGAGGGCGCGATGGTGCTGCCGATCTGCGCCAAGCTTGAGGAGGACATCGCGGGCATGGACGCGGAGGAAAAGGAAATGTTCCTGTCCGAGCTTGGCCTGCATGAGTCCGGTCTGGACCGCCTGATCCGCGTGTGCTACGATCTGCTCGGCCTGATGAGCTACCTGACCGCCGGCGAGCAGGAAGTCCGCGCGTGGACGATCGCCAAGGGCACCAAGGCACCGCAGGCGGCGGGCAAGATCCATTCGGATTTTGAGCGCGGCTTCATCCGTGCGGAGGTCATCCAGTATAAGGATCTGATCGAGCTTGGTTCGCTCGCGGCCGCCCGCGAGAAAGGCCTCGTCCGCTCGGAGGGCAAGGAGTACGTCATGCAGGACGGCGATGTCGTATTATTCCGTTTTAACGCTTAAAAAATGTGTAAAAGCACCGCTTTTGCGGTGCTTTTTGCATTTTCATCCAAATGGGATGCACTTGCCAGCTGTTACTGATTTGTTATTGCGTTGCACACCAATGCTGTATATAATAAGGATGGCGAACTATGTCGAACCAAATATCGGCACGCCGTTTTTGCTGTCTGGAATATCTGTATGAGAGACTGCATATTTGCATATATCAATAGCGGAAAAGGAGAAGATAGGTTTGGGTATCCGCGCAAACAAACAAAAAGGAGGGACGCATGCGGTGGGACGCAGCGGCGGCGCAGCCGATAAGGCGCCTAAACAGGCGAAAGCGCCCCGGCATATGCCGGTCGCGGCCAAGGTCGTGTTGATCCTTTTGGCGCTTGTGCTGGCCGCGCTGTGCGTGTTCACCCATGCGTATCCTTATATTTTCCCGGGCGTGACGGTCGGTACGATCCCGGTCGGCGGTTTGACGGAAACGGCTGCGGCAGACCGTATCATGGAGCGCAGCAAGCCGTTGTATGAAGACGCTAAGGTTTCCCTGACGATTTACGAAACGACCTATGACATCCCGGTGAAGGATGTGCTTGAAAGCGTGGACGGCACGCAGTCGGCGGATAATGCCTTTGCTGTCGGCCGCACGGGCAATCCACTTGTGCGTATGTGGAACGTGGTCAAGGCGCTGGTTGGGCAGAACGAAGCGCAGATCGCCGCGCAGGTCGATGAGGACGGCTTGACCAAGGCGCTCGAGGATATCGTCTCTCAGGCGCTGACCGAGCCGGTCGAGCCGACTTGGGAGATCGGTACGGATTCGATCACGATTTTTGCCGGCAAGCCGGGCGTTAACTTTGATACCGACGCGGTGCGTCAGCTGCTGGATGAAAAGATCCGGCTGATGGATTTTGAGCCGTATGAGGTATCGACAGAGCTCAGCGACCCGCCGGCGATCGATATTGACAAGATTGCCGGTGAAGTGATCGGCGATGCGGTCAACGCGACAGTCAATAAGGAGGATGGCAAGACCATCATCTCGGAAAAGCCGGGCGTGCAGTTCGACGTGGAGGAAGCGCGCACCATCATCGGCGACGGTTCGGCCGAGAGCTATGAGATCCCGGCCACGATCACGCCGGCCAAGGTGACGGCCGAGGATCTGGAAGAGGTGCTGTTCCGCGATACGCTCGCACAGACCTCGACCTACCTCGACGAGAGCAATACCGCGCGTACCAATAATGTGCGCCTTGCGGCTGCGTCCATCAATGGCACCATTCTCAACCCGGGCGACGAGTTTTCGTATAACGGCGTTGTCGGCGAGCGCACCGAGGAGCGCGGCTATAAGCCCGCAGGCGCATATGTTAACGGGCAGGTCGTCGACGAGTTCGGCGGCGGCGTGTGCCAGCCGTCTTCGACGCTGTATATGGCGGTGCTGCGCGCCGATCTTGAGGTCACCGAGCGGCATAACCACTCGTTCACCGTTGCTTATACCCCGCTTGGCGAGGATGCGACTGTCGATTATGGTAATCTCGACTTCCGTTTCAAGAACGACACCGACTATCCGATCAAGATTCTCGCCGAGCAGACAAACGGTCAGATGATTATGACGATCGTCGGCACCAAGACGACGGACAAAAAGGTCGAAACACGCACCGAGGTGCTGGCGACCTATACGCCGGAGACGATCGAGAAAAAGGATAACACGATGAAGGTTGGCCAGACCCGCGTGGAAACCACGCCGATCACCGGCTATTCAACGCGCACGTATAAGATCATCACCGAAAACGGCAAGACGACCGAGGAACTGGCTAACAGTTCGAACTATGTCAAGCGTGATAAGGTCGTGTATGTGGGCACCATCCAGCCGGAAACCGCCAAGCAGCCCGAGACGTCGACCGATTCGGAGAAGGATACGACGGGCGCGACGGAGACGGCGGCGCAAACCACGGAAGGCTCATAAGGCAAGGGAGGAAGGAATATGAGACCGGAATTTACTGCGCAGGCGCGTAAGGAGATCAAAAGGATCTGCAAGGAACGGGTGCTGAGCAATTTGGGCCGGTGTGTCGGCATCAAGTTTTTATTCAGCCTGCCGTTTGTGCTGCTGGTCATTTTGATGTACGCGGCTATGTTCGGCCGTGTGATCGCGATGGTGCTTTCGGGATATCAGGATGAATATATGCTGGCGATGGCGCTGGCATCCGGTATGAATACCGTTTGGGTGACGGTGTTCCTTATGCTGGTGATCAGCGGTCCGCTGTCTTTTGGCCTGATGCGTTTCTATGTCCGACTGCAGCGCGGTGAGGAAGCGGGCGTAGGAACGCTGCTGGAGCCGTTTACTTCGCTTCGGTCAATCTGGGCCGGTATCAAGATGGAGTTCTGTCTGGCGTTCCGTTCTTTCCTCTGGATGATCGGGCCGGTGGCCATATACATGGTGCTGACGGTGG